>CAYNZS010000248.1:0-6284 GCA_964401695.1 uncultured Nitrospirales bacterium | reverse complement strand
CGAGGATTTTTTGGTGCCGCTTCGTATCTATAATTTCTTAAAACGCTCTAGCCGCAAAGATTTGCGCGACAAGGGTGTGCCGGTCGCCCCCCTTCTTGACAGAAGGCTTCTCGCAGTTTGCCGAAATTCGACCGCGCCCGCCTTACAGCCCGAATCCGACGAGTCCGCTCCAGTCAAGATCACCGTTCATGTTCAGGATGAATACGGTAGTCCGCTGCATTTGTCGAGCACCCTAATGTTCGCGGTTGATGAATTGGGAGAGGTGCCGGAGGAATCCGGGCGTTGGGCCCAAAGTTACACTCGAATTCTTCCCGGCAACTATTGCCTCGTTGCCGTCAAAGAATCCTATACTGCCGACTTTCAGTATGTCGCCATCTCTGAACAGTCGAACGACATTACGTTTATGCTGGGTGAGGGGGGCGCTATCTACGGAACGGCTGTCGAGCCCTCCGAAAAGAAACTGTCGGTGCTTCCGCTGGGAATTTGGGAGCTTCTTGGGCGCCTATCGGGGATTAGAGAGATCGAGTGTTCGCTTCACCCGCTCGGAATCGCCATCGCGCAGGATGCGCAAATCAACAAAAACACGGAATTCGTTGTGCCGCATCTGCCCGGCGGATGGTATGTGGTCATGTCGGATTCGGCAGCCAGCGACCCAGTGGAAGTGCGAGCAGGCCATGAGACGGGTCCGATACATCTCGCCCCAATGATATTGCCCGACACGAACCAAAGGTGAGCTTCATCCACGTCGTTAGACCGGATTCCTTTTCTCGTTCCCACTCGGGAGCGTGGGAACGAGATATCAGGCTCCGCCGTTGCGGCGTTCGCATCTTCCTGCTCTGGCTGCGAAGCGCAACCGGGACTGCCCCTGTTCTTGCTTAGTCACTTTGCGGTGGACCTGAGGCTAGATATCCATCACGGCATCGATATCCTCGTCGATCTTCGGCGGGGGGGACGCCAGCGAAATCCCGAAGAAGAGGGTTAGCGAGACCAGCAACGCGAGCGCGCCGCCGTTGATACTGTAGGGAATCGTGATATCGAAGGCTTCGATGGAAAGGTTCAGCGTCAAGCTTACGATGATCGCCGTGTTGACCGCCGTAGCGGTTGCTCTCTTCCAATTGAACCCGATACCTACCGCGGGCACCAGGGCCGCAGCGAAGATCCCCCAACCGACGGTCCCGAGCAACGCGACCAAGTCTTGGTTTGACTTCAGTACGAATATGGCCGCCCCCACGGCAATCAGTACGGTCGCAATGCGCGCCCAGAGAAGTTCTCGCTTGAGCGAATGGCCGCGGATCGCCCTCGGTATATCGTGAACGACCGCCGCCGCGCCGAGATTTAGGAAGCTGTCGGCTGTCGACATAATCGCCGCAAAGAGGCCGGCGAACACAAGCCCCGCTAGGACAGGGTGCGTGTAGAATTGGAGAAACTGTGGCGCGGCCTTGTCCGGGCTCGCCAATTCGGTGTGACCGCCTTGGATGACCAGGGCCCGCATGGCAATCCCTATGCCGACCCACAGCAGTGCGCAGAGGAGATAGCCGCCCACGCCCACGGGCAGGATGTGTCTCGCGTCCTCGACCTTCTTCGTCATCATGAGCTTCGTCACTACGTGCGGCTGCCCCATGGCCCCGACTCCGAATATGAAGAACCACGACAGGCAGCCCATGATGCCGATCGTGCCCCACGGCCCCATCGCCTCCGAGTCGTCTTCCATGATCGCCTCGACGGCTCCGTACATCCCGCCATCCACCGCATTCAGGGCCGCTATGAATACGAGGATGGCCGCGACGATCATGATGGCGCCCTGTACGAGGTCGGTGTACACCGATGCGATGATCCCGCCTGTCACGCAATAGAACACGAGTACCGCGCACGCTATCGCGAGACACCCCTCCAACGAAATTTCTGGGATAAAACCCACGTTCCCGATGATGTCGTGCAATACCGTCGCCATGGCCTTTATCTGCGAAGCTAGATAGCCGATCACGCCGAGGAGTATGGCCAGCGCCGTCAGCAACCGCGAGAGTTCGCTGTTGTAGCGCGCCGCGACCGCGTCGGGCAGCGAAATCGTATCGCGCAATTCGGCCATGAACCGCAGCCGCTTCGCTAGTAGATAGAATATGAGGCAATACCCGATTGCGTTCGAGAAGGGCATCCAGAACGAACTCATTCCCATTTTGTAGACCAGACCTGGACCGCCGACGAATCCGAATCCGCTCATCGTGCTCGAGAAGACGGCGAGCGCAGTCACGAAAATCCCGAGGTCGCGGCCGGCCATGAAGAAGTCGCGTGGCGAATGGGTGCGCCGCATCGCCCAAATCCCGACGCTGATGCACATAATCATATAGGCGGCGATGAAACCGAAGATGATAAGAGGCCGGTGCGAATCCATCAGGACTCCTCCCCATCGCGAAGACCCTTCGCGGCAAGGATCCTCTGGAAGCGGACGAGGTCGGCGTCCGTCACTATGGCGCGTTTAAATGTGGCCACATAGAGGGCAACGAAGAAGGCCTGGAAGGGCCAGAAGCCGTACACGAACCATGCGGTGGGTTTGGGGAGGGCCAGGACTAGGGTGTGGAATTCTTCGGTCATGTAGCCACGGTAGGAAAGAACGATCACGGCAAACACGCCTGACCACACCGCCGCGCCAGCCACGAGAGGCCACAACAATCCGCCAAGTTTCTCGTCGCGGCGAATCCCAAACGCAAGCATCGCGGCCATTATCAGTAGCGTGAGCACTCCATAGGCGAAGCCAGGCCACAGGATTTTCTCGTGACGCGCCTCGCCCGGACCCCCGGCATTCATTGATGGAAATTCGGGATGCGGAAAGCCATGGCCGAAGTACTCCTTTTCGACATTTCCACCGTCGGCGACGACCTCCTCGAACGGCGTCTCCTCCAACAAGAGTAAGTATCCGACCACCCCGCACATGGCCAGCAACAGGCCGAACAGAACCCAGTGAATCCGCATCGGTCGCTTTCCTCCAACCCTTTCGTTGCGCTATCGCCCCGCGAGAGCCCCAGCTACCCCGGAAATCCATAGTACGGAGTCGCGCTTCTTTCGATCAAATTTACGCCGAGACGTGTCGATTGGTCCGTCGAAGGCACTCTCTGAGAAAAGTCTTTCTTGGCAGAGATATAACTCCCTCGACTTAAATACTTCGCATGTCCGTAGCGTCCACTCTCCCTGAAAGAGAGAGGCTGGGGGCGGGTCGATATTCCGCAATTTGCTCGCGATGAGAATAGGGTTAGTTTTCACTTCTGCCGGTGGCATATTTCAACGGCGCGCTGCGAACCATAAATTGTTCAGACTCGCCTCTAACTGCTATCCTCGCGTCCGATTCTTAGCGAGGCGCCAACACATGCTGTCAAAACTCAGAGCGTTACTATCTCCCGCCGAGTCCGGTCCCGAGCCTTTCCCTGAAGAACTGCTCCAACTGGCTACGTGCGTATTGCTGACCGAGGCGGCCCTCGCCGACGAGGAATTCTCCGCTTCCGAGCGCGACCACATCGCTGAAACGCTTGCGGCGCGCTACGCCCTGTCCTCTGAAGAAGCTCACGAACTCATCGAGGAAGCGGTGCAGGCGCGAAAACGAAGCAACGATCTCTGGTACTTCACGAACCAGATTAACCAAGCCTGTACCATGGAAGAAAAACAACAGATTGTCGAGGAAACGTGGCGCGTGATATATGCCGATGGCACGCTCGACGGTCATGAAGACTTCCTCGTTCACAAGGTGTCCCGGCTCTTCAACATGACGCATGGCATGCTGATCGATGCCAAGATGCGCGTCTTGCAGGAAATTCGCGGTTCGTAGCGCGGGCTCGATTTCAGTATCTGCCCATTGGACGGGGCTACCCGTCGATGGCATAATTCGTTTAGCGCCTTTGAGTGAGATTCATGTTGTCACGCAAAGACGCGGAGGCGCTTGAGCGGATCCTATTCTCTGTTTCGCTCTTGCTTGTTTTCTGGATGAAATCCCTCAACGGTTACATTACTCAATTCTTCGGTCGCCGGAACGAAAAGGTAATTTGATACCATGTTGAGCTTTAGCCCTAGTTCTTTCAGGCGCTGCCTCGGAGTGGCGGCGTCCCTCGCCACAGCGGCAGCGTTTCTCAACTTGGGTTCGCCGCCGTTCGCCGAAGCTCACTCGCGGGTCACGACCGACGTTACCTGGAGCGGAGAAATCCGCGAAATCGTTCGCGAAAAGTGCATGACCTGTCATCACGTGGGCGGGATAGCGCCGGACCAGGTGGATTTCACGCTCTACGGCATGGATACCAAACCCGGCGTGTGGGCGTGGCGCGCGTCTATGCTAGAGCAGATCATGCTTGGCCAAATGCCGCCGGGGCAGCCCGACGACCGATTCGCCACACTTTCCAATTCCAGAGCGCTTACCCAGCTTGAGCAGGATATGCTTATCGCGTGGATCAAGAGGGGGGGGCTCGAAGGGCCATCGCGCGAGTTGGCCCAGACCATCCCCGAAGAATTCGTCGCGCGTGGCTGGCAGTTCGGCCAGCCAGATATCTGGTTCGAGATGCCTGGCGATTATGTGGTCGCGGAAGACAAGATCCACGATTCGCATAGAGCGACTATGCCGGTCGTTATCGAGGAAGACACCTGGATCACCGGACTCGAATTCACCGTCGGCAATCCAAAGAATACGTATAGCGTGCAGGCGTTTCTCCATGACCCTCCCGGCGGCCCGGAGCAAATCGAAGTCGAAATCCGAGTGGAATACGACTTCTTCGGTGCCGAGGTTGATACGCATCGCACACGCCTGCGCGTCGCGCCCGAAGGCCCTCATTTCATCGGACAGTGGGTCCGGGGAGATTCGCCGATCCTTCTGCCCGAAGCCGGTGGGATTCGCCTTCGCAAGGGCTCGAAGCTGGAGTTGCGGTTCGAATACGAACGTCCTGAATTCGCCGAGCGTAGCGAGTTCACAGAGGACACGAAGGTCGGCTTCTACACAGCTAGAGAGGGCGAGGAGATCGATATCTGGATCGAGTCCAAGCGCATTGCCAACGACGGATTCGTTATCAAAGCCGAAGCCGAGAGGCAAGAAGTCAGGGCTGAATACACCCTCGAAGAAAGTGGCCGGATTATCGGATTCAATCCGACGCTCGGCGTGTTAGCCACCGACCTAAAAGTCGATGTCCACTACCCAGATGGACTCTCGAGTACCATCCTCTGGATTCCCGAATACCAAAAGCGGTGGGCCTCCTCGTTCCGATTCGAGGATTACATCGCCGTAGCCGCGGGAACGCGCGTCGAGATGACCGCCCATTACACCAACACTCTTGACAATTGGCTTAATCCGAACGATCCACCGGCCGATGTTTCCGCCGGGGATGGCCCGGAGCACGAACAACTCTACGCCTGGATCGACTTTGCCCTGGACGAGCATCTCATAGCCGAAAAACCCGCCGTTGCAGCGCACGCTGACGCCGCCGATTCGCCGCTCTCGGAATCGGAGCAGTCCATTGAATGGGCGCCGGATCCCGCTGGCGAGACCGCCGTTGTCGAACCCCTGCGCGGCGGGGTGATCCAC
This sequence comes from uncultured Nitrospirales bacterium, assembly GCA_964401695.1. GTDB lineage: Bacteria > Hydrogenedentota > Hydrogenedentia > Hydrogenedentales > JAPYPO01. The sequence goes on along the minus strand of CAYNZS010000248.1, from coordinate 736 downwards.
TTGGCGTCAAACCGGTTTCACCGCGTCGAAGCCACGATGTCCAACCCCGGCGAAGTTCAACTCCATGTATACGACGACTTGGATTCCATTATCGATCCACGCAACCACCGCGGCACCCTCACCGACGCGACGGGCACCGCGCGCGGACTTGAACTGCACCGCCCAGGCAACGACTTTCTGTCCGGGTGGGTAGCGCCCACATTCCCCCAATCCGTCTCGACGACCCTCCTGCTCGGGGGCAAGGAAGAAACCTTCGACTTTACGTTTGAGGGCATCACGCGAAATCCGAATGTCCCCGAAGACGCGGGGGAAGCAGGCGGTTATTGGGATCCGTTATACGGCGGCTGGACGGTCGAATCGGAGAACGGCTATCACTTCATCGAGCTGGTCACGAAACATCCCGGCGAGGTAAAGCTGTATTTCTACGACATAGACGGCAAGCTGCTACACCCTCGGAACTTTGGCGGGGAGTACCTTCAGAAATTTGCATCCAACAAGGATGGAGCGGGGGAGGAGGCTTGGGCGCCATTGAAACTAGCGAACCCGCGCGATCATTTCTTGTTGGCGAGCCCGAAGAACTCCGGATATCCCTTCGCACTTCGCATGAGGGTCAGTCTAGGTGGAAAGGTGGAAACCTTCGAGTACGAGTTCGAGGAGGAGACGCCGGAACCCTGGGACGAACCCGTTTTCGATCCCAGGACCGCCCTGAACGTGGGTGCGCACGGCAGTACCCAGT
>CAYNZS010000247.1:0-6317 GCA_964401695.1 uncultured Nitrospirales bacterium | reverse complement strand
CTAAACAACCGGCCAAGAAAAATACCCGGATACCAGACACCATAGGAAGTCTTTCCAAAACAACGAGAAGAACACCGTGTTGCATTTAGAGGTTGAATTCAGGAACAACCGACAAGGATGTCGACAGTTGAAACATAGAAACTAAATTGTTGGGGCACTCTTTCCCAGCGTCACGCGGTCAACTTTATATAGTTCCGTAGTTCTTCTTCTATGAGTCCGCCATAGCCTTACTAGTTATGGCGTGCTTCCTTTTGCCCAAACGGCTTCGCGTTATTCAGGCCCTCCCCCATCTTCCGTCTTCAATCGCCCCCAGCCGGTGTGATAGCATTTACCCGTGGCCACTCAACGCCCCAGAGCGTCAAATCGAAGCATCGTTGCTCTCGACGGAAACCGCCTCGGACTGGTCGGCGGCGCGGTCGTCGGAACAACGGTAATGGCCCTGTCCTTTTTCGTTCAGGAATCGAGTTGGACTACGACGGCGCTGCGCTCGGGCTGGTCCTTCGTGATCGCTTACGGGCTAACGTTTCTGCTCGTAAACATCATTGCCCTCACCCGCAGGACCGAGGCAGAGCGGCTCGGTGCGCTGGATGCGGCCGAAGCAGAGGCCATGCTCGACGCCGCCAGGGAGGAGGCCGCCCTAGCAGAGGCCGGCGAAGCAGAGGCCGGCGAAGCGACTGAAGACGGCGCGGCGGCGGAACCGCCAATTCAATAGAATCGCAACAAGCAGAGGGAGCCTAGTAAATAATCATGTTGACTACGGATGGCGCGCGGCGTGACGTATCCTTGCGACTCACGGCTGCCTTGGGGGGCTGGCCTTCTTGCGCGGCCCTCGCCGCGGCGTTTGTACTCGTGTCGGCGGCGGTGTCTGCGCAGGCGCCGGATCTGACGAAGATGGACGTGGTGCTTCGCTCAGTGCCCGACGGGCCTATCGCCCGTGTCAACGGCGTGAGCATTACGGCTACTGTGTTCATAAAGCTGTATTCGGACAGGCTCGCGAAAATCGAGAAGCTCACTTCGGGAGAATTGTCCGACGGCGAGCGTGTCGAACTCGCCCTCTTTTGCTTGTACGAGGTGGTTGAAGAGGAATTGCTCTTCCAAGAAGCGCACACGCGCAAGATCGAAGTGCCGAGCGATGCCATCAAAAAAGAGTTTGACTCGCATGTGAAAAAGTCGGAGTCCACTGAGGCCGAGGTAATCAAGCGGCTCGGCTTTTCGAGCCGGGATGAGGTCTTGCGGGATTTCGAGCGGATTCAACTCATCAAAGGCGTGAAAGAGCAGATCGTTGAAGAAAGCGGCATAGAAGTGACCGGCGACGAGATCAAGAAATCCTACGAACAACAGAAAAGTCAACTGTCAAGAACCGATGTCCTCTCCATCCGTCATATGTTCTTCCGAGCCGGTGGCGAGGACGCGCAAGCCGCGGACACCAGCAAGACCGCGGCTAAGAAACGGGCGGATTCGGCCATGGCCCTGCTCCGTTCCGGACAACGTTTTGAAGCCGTTTGGGAGAGTTCATCCGACCTGATGAACCGAACCGACGAGGGAGTCATACGGGCCCCCGTAAGCCAACTGCCCCAATTTCTCGTGGACGAGGCGATGAAACTCGAACCCGGCAGTACGAGCGGAATCATCGAGAGCGAAAACAGCTATCATATCATTCAGTTGGTCGAGTTCGTCCCAGGGAAAGAACCCAACTTCGAGAAGGCCGAGCCGTTGTTGCGCTCGATGCTCTATAGCGAGAAGGTAGACGATGTGATCCGCGACTACGTGTGGGAACTCATCGACGGCCTCGCCGATGTCCAGCGGTTTCTTGAATTAGAGAGCAACGTGGCCTTCCCTGAACAAGCCGGCAACTAAGCTCTCGGACGGTCCATGTGCAATCTCTCAGCGCTCTCGTCATAGTCTTCGCCTCATTCGTCGATGCAGCAGACGAAGCGGAGGAATACCGCTGGCCCCTCGATTTGCCGAGAGTGCTCACGAGCAGTTTCGCCGAATACCGCCCTGGGCGATTCCACATGGGCATAGATCTCCGGACCGGACCCATCGGCAAGAATGTGTACGCGGCCGCCGATGGATATGTCTCGCGAATCCGCTGCTCGCCGTTCGGCTATGGGAAAGCCATTTACCTAAAGTTTGACGACGGGAACAGCGCCGTCTACGCCCACCTGGACGACTACGAATCAACCCTTCGCGAATACGTGCGCGCGGCTCAACACGCCCGCAAGAGCTATACGGTCGATTCGTACCCAGCGGCCAACCGCTTTCGCGTTGCGCGTGGGCAACTCATCGCGAAGAGCGGCCAAACCGGAATCGGCTTTCCCCACCTTCACTACGAACTACGCGACCGAGCCGATATGCCCATCGATCCGGGCGAGTTGGGCGTTCAATGGCCCGACACGACCCGGCCGACCATCCGAAAACTCTTGGTTTCGCCTGGCTCGCCGGATTCGACCGTCAACGGGGATTTTTTTCCCATCGTGACAAACCTGCGCCACGATGGACAGGGCGGCTACACCGCGAAACCCATCGCGATAGCGGGCGTGGCGGGTTTCGGGATAGACGTGCTCGACCCCGCGAACGGGGGCGGAACGCGTCTGGGCGTTCGGGAGGTGCTGACCGAGTCCAACGGACGCGAGGTGTTCCGCTACGTCAACCGGCGCATCTCATACGCGCACAACAGCGGTGGCGTAGTCGCGTATCATCCTTTCTTCATGGACCGGGGCCGTTTTCTCTTGCAGTGGCGTTGGACGGGGAATCGCGCGGAAAGCTATCTGCATACGACCCGAACTGGCTGGCTGGAAGCGCCTTCAAAGCCATCGGCTGCCACCATCACGGCACGAGACTTTCGAGGGAACTCGGCTACGCTAACGGTACCCCTCTCGCCACAACATCTTCCGATCAGCAAGCCAACTCCGTCGGAGGACACGGGAACCGGCGTCGCCTCAGTCGACTGCTTCGACAATTGGCTCGTTGTCACCGTCCAGTTTACCGTGCGCGAAGGGGAACCTCCCCTGCTCCGGCCCTCTGCCGGGGCTGGCGAGGCCCTCCCCTTCCAGCGCATCGATTCAAGAACTTTCCGATTGGCCTACGACCCGCCGCGCGGTTCACTCGAAGCGGCCTTCGCTGTCGAGCATCCGCGAGTCGAAGAACAGTCTTTCCGCTATCTGGTGTTCGAGCGCGGCGCTTCCGCCAGAACCGCCGAGATGGACGGCGTCCGCATGAGCGCCCATCCAAACACCCCTTACGGAAAACTGTTCATCCGCGCCAACCGGACCCCGGCTCCAAGTTCCAGTTCATTGCGCGCACACGGAGCCGCGTACCGTCTCTGGCATCCCAGTGCCCCTATCGACGAGGCCATAACCATTTCATTTCCCATGCCGAAGGGGCCGGTCGATCCGGCGAAGCTACGCGTCTACCAACGGCGCGGCGAATCGTGGTCGATGGTGAAGACAACCATCAACGGCCGATTCGAAGTCGAGTCGCGCAGCCTTGGCACTTTCGCGATCATGGAAGACACATCCGCACCCTCGATCACCGGAGTCGTCCCAGGCGCGGGGAGCACCGCGTCGTCCGGACGGCCCACCATTCGCGCGCGCATCGCGGATCCTGGAAGCGGCATCGACAGTTATTCCGTCACATACGAGAATCAGTGGCTGCTCACCGGATATGACCCGGAAACCGAGCTCATCGAATGGGAAAGCGACGAGGATCTCCCTCCGGGAGAAGGCGAACTCCTCTTCGTCGTCACAGACAACGCGGGGAATCGCGCCGAGCGCATCGTTCAATTGACGATCCCAGAGTAGACGAGGCCCGCCCTAGCGAACTTCTCGATAGACGCTTCCTCGACGGCTCGTCACCCACGTACCGGGGCAATTTGTGAAATATCGACCCTCCCCCACTCCCTCCCTAAACCAGGGAGGGGGTCAGTTCCTAGTGTATTGACTCACAATTGGCGCCGCTTTTGAAAGCAAGGCAAGGCGCACCTTTTCTGTCATCCTGAACGAAGTGGAAGAACTCTCTACGCCAGAAGCCCGATGAAATGAAAAGATACTTCGCCTCGCTCAGCATGATGGGTAGAATAGAAGCACCATGAATCAATACACTAGAAGTCAGAACCGGCGCCGCGTTAATCCTCGAAGAGCTTGGTGGACAGATACCGCTCGCCGGAGTCAGGCAGGATCGTGACGATGGTCTTTCCTTCGTACTCGTCCCGGGCGGCCAAGCGCAGGCATACGGCCACCGCCGCGCCGCTGCTGATGCCACTGATGAGCCCTTCTTCACGCGCGAGGCGCCGTCCGACTTCGAAGGCCTCCTCGTTGCTCGCCGCCTCGATCTTGTCGATCATGCTGAGGTCGAGGATGTCGGGAACGAACCCCGCGCCGATCCCCTGAATCGAGTGCGGACCAGGCCTGCCGCCTGAAAGGACGGGGGCCGCGGCCGGCTCGACGGCAACCGATTCGATGGCTTTGCCCTTCTCTTGCTTGATATACCGGGAGACGCCGGTGATCGTGCCACCGGTCCCCACACCGGATACGAAGACGTCGATTTCGCCATCCGTGTCACCCCAGATTTCGGGTCCGGTCGTTGTTGCATGTATCGCTGGATTCGCTGGGTTCTTAAACTGTTGCGGTAAGAAATACTCGGGGTCCTCCCCCGCCAACTTCTCCGCCTCGCGGATAGCCGCGGGCATGCCTCCCTCCGCCGGCGTAAGGATCAGTTCCGCGCCAAAGGCCTTGAGCATGCTCCTGCGCTCGATACTCATCGTCTCCGGCATCGTCAACATGAGCTTGTAGCCGCGCGCCGCGCACACATAGGCTAGAGCGATTCCCGTGTTGCCCGAGGTGGGCTCGATGATAGTAGCGCCTGGGCTGAGGACGCCCCGCTTTTCCGCGTCCCAAATCATCGCCGCACCAATGCGGCACTTCACCGAGTAGGCCGGATTCCGCCCTTCGACTTTCGCCAGAATCTTCGCTTTCAGGCCCACGCCCAACTTCGACAGATGAATAAGCGGTGTGTTACCAATGCTCTTGCTTGCGTCTTCGAATACTCTCATGGGAACACCTCTCTCTTTAGAGCACGTATAGCCACTGCGCGGACCTGTGTGCCCGCACCGTTCGATGCTACCCGATGCTACCATAGGATGCCAAGTGGGTAAAGAGGCCTGCCTTGCCACGTACGTATATTCCAGGTTAGCGCAGGGCCGTGGTATACTCCCGCGCTCCTGTCCATTCGGGCGGGTCCTGAAAGAGATGCTAACAAAGGATGCTATTGAAACGCGCCATGCCTATTCAGTTTACGAAGATGCACGGACTCGGCAACGACTATTTTTTCATCGAGGCGGAACATGATTCGCCTGTCGATTGGCCGGAACTCTCGCGCCGGATGAGTCATCGCTATCTGGGGGCCGGATCGGACGGGATTATCCTGATTCTGCCGAGCGACAAGGCCGATTTCGCGATGCGGATATTCAATGCGGACGGCAGCGAAGCGGAAACCTGTGGGAATGGGGTCCGTTGCTTCGCGAAGTACGTGCATGAGCGGCGGCTTACGTCGAAAACGTACTTCGTGATCGACACGCTGGGCGGGCCGAATCGTGTCGAGCTCAGTGTCGAGGACCAAACCGTTGCGCGTGTGCGTTCGAACATGGGGCGGCCCAAGTTTGAGCGGGCCGACATTCCCATGGAGGGGCCTGCGGGCCGCGTGTTGGAGGAGCCGCTGGATGTGTACGGTGAGACCTTCCCGGTAACCTGCGTCAACGTCGGCAACCCACACGCCGTGGTTTTCGTGGACGACGCGACTCGAGTCGATCTCGAAAACCTAGGCCCCATGATCGAAAACCACCCCAAGTTTCCTCAACGCACCAACGTCGAATTCGTCAACGTCGTCGATCGCGAGAATATCGTCATGCGGATTTGGGAACGCGGAAGCGGCGTCACCATGGCCAGCGGCAGCGGAGCGTGCGGCGCGGCCCTGGCCTCGATGATCACCGAACGCGTCAACCGGCGGGTCGAAGTCAATCTCGTCTTCGGGAGACTGAGCATCGAATGGGCCGAAGATGGCAACGTCTACCAGGAAGGCCCCGCGGCGGAAGTGTTCACGGGCGCCTGGGACGACCCGCCTACACGAGGCTGAACCGGCGCCGATTCGCCGACAGGCTCTGCCGTCCCCAACTCTTCTCCTTCACCACGAAGGACACGAAGAGCGCCTAGTGAATTGATTCACGCTGTTTCCATCCTATCCGTCGTGAAGAATCATGGTACTCTCTAGAGCGTTTTAAGAAATTATAGATACGAAGCGGCACCAAAAAATCCTCGCGT
>CAYNZS010000246.1:0-6337 GCA_964401695.1 uncultured Nitrospirales bacterium | reverse complement strand
GCAGCGAACACAGTATTGCCATGGGTGCTCCGAAAATGAGCACGATGTACAGGAAGGAACGCTGATACTCTTCGAGCCAGCCCCATTGATTCAGGATGAGTTCCTCTTCCATGAAACGCGGGTAGAGGTTGTAGGTCAGAAGAAATGCGCCGCGTCCGGCCGCGTAGAGGACGGCGGTGATGGCGAGGAAGGCGAAGATATTTCTGAGGAGCGAGAGCGGGTCGATGGCCGGAGCGCCTGCGTCGCGCGCGGTGAAGTAAAGCTGAAAGTATATGGCTGTGTAGATGAGAAGGGCGATTGGTCCGGCCGGGATCCCAAATAAAAAGAAGAGGCCCCGAATGTAGGCCACTCCCACCCCGAATCGTTCGCTCAGAGCGGCGCAGACTCCCAGCCAGCAGCGCTGGTCTGAAGCGAGGCCCGTTCCGCTCTTGACAAACGCCGCCCGGTTCGCCTTCTCAACGTGGCGCGGCTCGCTCGGCCAAGGCGCTTTTGTGTCTGTCTCCTTTCCGTTGAATTGAACTTTGCAGCGGTTAAGGAGGGCCGCAACTTCGTCGTCGGCCAGGTGGGCGTCGCCGGATCGCGACAATCCCTCACGGATGACGGCCTTTATCCGCACGAGCCGGTCTGCGCGTGCGCGCGGGTCCAAGCCCTGGGCTTCTCGCGCGGCGGTCTTCAAGAAGGCCGACACCATTTTCTCTTGTCGTGGCGTAAGTTTCATGGCTCCTCAAGCGAGGTGGAGTATACGCTACCCGACACGGGCAGGCCAACCGGGCGGCCGCCGTTGCAGAGTACGAATGATGCGGGCCGCTGACGTGAAGATCAATCTAGTCACCGCAGTCCGTTCGATTCTTGTCAAATATAGTTGACATCTTGGTCACGCAGACATTAGCCTTTTGGCGGGATTGAACTGCCTCAATACGGGCAAATGGCGGCGCGCATTGAAACGTCTAAAAGCGGCCTTTCATACTCACACCTGCGACGACCCCTTCGATGTCATCCTGCATTCGGCGGAGATGCTCATTGATGGCGTCGCCGCTAAGAATCTCAGTGTTCTTGCCATCGCATGCCACGAGTGCTGCGTCTTTAACGACTATCTGAGCAGCTACGCGAGGAAACGAGGCGTCGTTCTGGTGCCGGGGATCGAGGCGTGCTTGGATGGGCGGCATGTTGTCATTTTAAACTCCGATGCGGAGCAAGCTAAAGCGAGTACGTTTGCCGAACTGCGCGCGCTCGGAAAGCGGGACGCCGCTGCTATTGCCCCCCACCCCTACTATCCTGTCGGCTCTTCGGTGTTGGGCGAGCTCGAGCGCAACATCGATCTTTTCGACGCCATTGAATATTATCGTTTCTACCCAAAGCTGTTGAACCTCTTGCCGGCGCTGAATCCGAATTGGATGGCCCAACGCGCGCGCAAGCATAGGCCCCGATGGTGGGCTCATCCGACACGCACATGCTGCCGTATGTGAACAGCACGTTTACATGGGTCGAGGCGGAGCGGAGTGTGGATTCGGTGATCGAAGCGATTCGCGAGGGCCGTGTGTCGGTTGACACTCGGCCACGGCCGATAGGGGAGATTGTGAAGACACTCGCGTTCTCGGTGAATATGGCGCGCCACCCACCTGCGGGCGGCTGAAGAGGAGGCGGCCCCGTGATTGAACGCATCGCGATTCTGGGCGGGAGCAGCGTCTATATCCCCGAACTCATCCAATCGATCATTTCGCGCAATCTCAATGTTAAAGAGATCGTACTGTTTGGCCGCGAGGGCGAGAAACTCTCTATCGTCGCCGAATTCTGCAAGCGCATCGTTCACCAAAACGGTTTTCCAGGCTCGATAATAGCGAGCACGGACTTGGAGGAATCGGTCGCGGGAGCGAAGTACGTTCTGAATCATGTGCGCGTAGGCGGTTTGAAGGCGCGTCTGAGGGATGAAAAGCTTCCCCCAATGAACGGAATGGTCGGAGACGAAACTCTGGGTGCCGGCGGATTTGCCAATGGGATGCGTACGCTTCCGGTCGTGCTGAACTTCGCGCGGCGCATCGAGGCCGCGAACCCGGATTGCACGTTTATCAACTTGACGAACCCAATGGGGATTGTCATGGAAGCCTTGGTTAGCCACTCGACGCTGCAGTCCATCGGAGTGTGCGACCTTCCGGGGACGTACATCAAGAAGATCGCAACCATCATGCACCGAGAGACCTCGGATCTGAAGGTGGACTATATTGCCCTCAATCACATGGGTTGGATTCAGGATGTGAGCTGCAACGGCAGCAGTTGCTCTCTTCCGCGCTGGAACGGATCGAGAGCCACAAAGACGATGAGTTCGATTACGAACTGATCGACCTCTTTCGGATGATACCCACCTATCCTGTCAGCCTCTACTTTCATCGCGACGAGATTCTGAAGAAGCAGGCCTCCTGCGCCCAGTACCGGGCGGAAGTTCTCTTTGAAGCCGAGCGGCAAATTCTGTATATGTACCGGGATAAGCACCTGTGCGCCATTCCCGACTTGACGCGCGAGCGGAATACGTTGTGGTACGAAGAGACTATCGTGCCGCTGATCGAGGCGCTGGAACGAACCACGAAGAAGGAACTCGTTCTCTGTGTGCGCAACGACGGGGCTATCCGGGATTTGACCGCGGATTGCAGCGTTGAAGTGCCCGTGGGGGTCAGCAGCAAGGGCCTGAAGCCGCGAAAGGTTGGAAACACGCCTCATTTCTTGACCGGGCTCTTCCAAGCGGTAAAGCAAAGCGACCGGCTCACCGTGAAAGCGGCGATGCACCACTCCTACGAGTACGCCCTTCGAGCGCAAGCGATCCATCCACTGGTTCCGTCGCTCAATTCGGCCCGCCGCTTTCTTGACCGCGTCATCAAGGATGACAAGCTGGAACTACGCTGAAGGCGTGTAGATCGCGTTGAAAAGACGTTCGGCATCTCGAATATAATAGACGCCACCGACAGAAGTCGCCGGGGCTGTCATCCTGAGCGAATGCGAAGGAACTCTCTCGTGCGTAAGTCGTTGGCACTCTTCACTTCGTTCAGAATGACGATGTGGCGCTTCTTTCGAGATTGCCGACTTTTGACGGTAGCGTCATAATGAGGATTGAATAGCTGAGTTGACTTGGGCACCTTTGGAGGGGAATCTGTTGATACTGAAACGCTTATTTTTTCTCGTGATTCTGTGTGCGGGCGTGTGCGCCCAAGCGCAAGTATCCGTGCAGGACCAGCAAGGCCGTACGCTTCGAGGCTTGGCCGGCAGCGATGCCTTGGTCACGGTGGTGCTCAACGCGGGCGGCGCCCGGGATGCGAATCTTCATATCCTTGAGGTCTTCTCGGACCACTTCACCTTCGAGCAACAGAATGGAGAAAATGGAAGCTATAGGTTTGCGTCGGTCAAAGAGATTCGCGTTCAAGACGGAGCAATCCAAAAGAAGCGCTCTAGTCGTAACCGCGCCGGGATCTTGACGCCCAGTGATCGTGGGGTAGTAAAACGGGCTGGAGCCAGGGCCTATGAGATCTTCAATGAATCGGAGGGCAACCAAGTGCTCCGCATGGCCGCGGCGGGGGTCATTGGAGCCACTGAGAACGAGAACGCCGCGGAAGCCGTGGCCTACCTCACACAGCGTGCGGAGGGAAATGACCTGTCGACGGCGGTAGTGGCTAACCAGATCCTATTCATGGCGGGAAAGACACCCGACGAAGAGACGCTTCGAAGGGGGATGGATTCAGGACTTCGGCAGATCCGCGGCATGGCTGCCTTTACGGCGGGCCTCACGGGCAACGCCAAATACGCCCGGGACATCGCGCGCCTCCTCAAGGATTCAACTACGTATCCTTCGGCGGCCATATCATCCGCGCGCGTGGGCGACCGTTCGGGTGTGGAGCTGATGATTCGTGGGATTCGCTCGCTGGATGATACGAAGGGCATGGCGTCCGTTTTCGCGCTTTCCACGCTAGGGGGAGAAAAAGTAGTCCAAGCGATGTGGAACATCGTCCGTACCGCCCATGGCGAACCATGGTTCCGTGCGTTGAGCGTATTGACCGCCCTGGGGGATGAGGAAGCTATCGAAATGATGAGCGCTGAGGCCCTCAAGAAGCGCGAGCATTTCGTTAAGGCGGCAATGCTATTGACCGAACGCGGGGATTGGGAAGCGAAAACACTGCTGCGTAAATACATCGAGGAACCTTTCGACGGCTATCTCGAAGACCTCATGCTGCGCATGAAGGTCTTGAGAGTCCTCATCCAGACGGACGACGTGCCCGCCAAGAACCGGCTGGCGTCCATCATGAGCTATACGGACCGCGGTGTGATGGCGCACGGCAATCAGGGCGTGAAATTCCAGAAGGAAGTGACGCTGCTGTTGGTCAAGGCGCTCGGATGCCAGACCATCGGTGTGATCGGGAACCGGAACCTCATGTCCACACTGGCGCCACTAGTCGAAAACCTGAACCCAGTCATAGCCCTGGCGGCGTGCGATGCCGCCATCGCCATCGCGGATCCCGATTATCACGCTAGATTTCTTGCATCTGCCATTGGTCCCGGGAAATCCACCGCTCAATGACGTCCCACCGGCGTCTCCACATATTCGTTGAGGGACTCGTGCAAGGTGTCGGGTTCCGCCACGGCGTGTATATGGAAGCGCGGCGCGGCGGCCTGACGGGATGGGTGCGCAATCTCGATGATGGCCGGGTGGAGGCCACGTTTGAAGGGGAATCGGCACTGCTCGAATCCATGCTGGCATGGTGCGCCGAGGGCTCTGGGATCGCACGCGTGTCTCGGGTGCTACACGAGTGGAGCGATGGCTCCGACGCCGAATTTGACTCCTTCGAAATCACTTTTTGAGCCAGACGCTCGGCATACACTCGGTCATACACTTGGGCCGCGCCGACTCTCGTGAAATTTGGGCGTTTCATGTTGGCCCTCTTCGCAGCAGAGAAAGGACTGACGAATCCACTCCGACCCGGGTCCACACGATATGCCATTGCCCAACGTTGAGTGCAGTCATCGCAAGAGCGCTGGCGATTCCGGCCCCTGCCAGCCCGTAAGATGGAACCAGAATGAGGTGCAGGGCGATGCTCAGCCCGGCGGTGGCGGCCGTGGCGCGCGCCGTGTCCACTTGGTGCCCCGTCATGATGAGGAGATGCGCGACGGGGCCGACTAGAACGCTTACCGTCTGCCCCAGTGACAGGCATGCGAGCGTGAGATACGCTACCGCATAGGCCTCGTCGAACAACTCCAGCAGCCATCTTCCAAGCACGAGTATGCCAACGCAGACGGGCGCGGTAAACGCAAGAATGACCAATGCTGCGTGGCGCAGCATTTTCTGCAACTCAACTTTCTCACCGCGCGCGTACATCTCCGCAATCATGGGCGCGGCGATGGCGTTGACCGCCGAGAGAGCAAACGTGATTAGCATCGCGATTCGCGCTGCGATGGAAAAGTTCCCAGCCTCGGTTGTCCCGACAAATACGCCTACGAGAAGTGTGCCGGTTCGCTGAACGACGATCGCCATGCCGGACATAAACAGAAGCGGCTTAGCAGTCGAAACCCATTCAGCAGTGCGGTATTGCCGCTTCACGGGGCTTGAAACGCGTAACGTTTCGCGGCGCACAATCAACTGAACCGCCGCCAGTACGATGAGGGCAGAGGCGAAATGCACGGCCATCGCCTGTCGGGCTGTGAGTTCTGAGGAAGTTGCGAGATACAGCGCTGCGGCGATAAAGCTGACGACGACCGGGATGAGTGTCGTCTCGGGCAGTAAGGCCGTCGCGGCGCGCTTGAAGCCTTTGAGATTAGCGCTGGCGAGTCCTAGAAGGGCCAATAAGGGAAGAAGAAATCCGGCGATTTGTAGAGTCGGCGCGAGGCCCGCGCGCATCGCAGGACTGAATACCCACCCCACAAACACCAGCGTGGCCCCTACGGCGACGCTGGCCGCGCCCACCGCAGGTTTGACCTGAACATGATCCCGCGCAGAAGGCTCCATCGTTGCAGGTCAATGTAAACGGCGACATAACGCACGAGGGCTGCGTCCATACCGAGTCGACAGAAGAATACGAGGACGCTTAAGGCGGCAAAGGCGGTGGCGTAGATGCCGTATTGCTCGATTCCCATGACCCAGATGAGTATCTTCTGGGCGATCAGAGCGGTGCCCGCGCTCATAATGTTGACGACGAGCGAGCCCCCGCCTCCCCTTATGAGGCGTTCTCTTACGGTAAGTTGTTTGGGAGGCATGGGCAGTTTGCCGTTACGAGTTCGACCTAGGTTTGGTTGAAACGAGGAAAATTATTATCCCGGATTTCCCATTTGGAAGAGTCATCTTCAGATCCGCCGGCATCGTTTA
>CAYNZS010000245.1:0-6355 GCA_964401695.1 uncultured Nitrospirales bacterium | reverse complement strand
AGAGAACACATACGATAAAAGATAAATTCCCTCAACTATAAATCAAACCACTAGCTACCAAACTCATCCTTCATTGATAGAGGCATGTAGTCCGACTTCGCCAGTTTGCGCGCGTGGACCGCTTCGAAGTATTCGCGCAGCCAGGTCCGCCCTTCCTCCGCGCCCCTGCCTTTCTGGATGCCCCGCGCAAAGTCGTAGGGATCCTCGGGAACTACGGCCGCATCCCTTCCGGTCGATTCCCAGCGCGCGCGGATCATCCGGTGGATCAGACGGGCAGGCGAAATACGGTGCAAGACTTCGCGGCAAGCCATCAGCCGCAATTGAGGTGGATTGCTTCGGGGCGCAGTTGCCGCTAGATCGCCCGACGCGACATCCGGGATGCCCATGCAGTCGCGCGCCGCCGGATCATAGGTTCGCGCGATCAACTCGACCAGTTTGCTCTTGAGCGCCTCGTTCTGCTTCCGGGTCAGTTTTCGGCGGGGCGCGGTGTTTACGAAGAATTGCCGGTCCCGCGCCAAGCCCAATTCGCGAAAGGGGCCTAGCCCTTGCATGACGTAGGCGAACACTTCGCGGTGATGCGCCGTGCGCTGGTGCCGGTCAGGCAGGAAGATTTCTCCTCGACGGTATGGCTTCAGGATGTGATGGGGGGCCCTGGGGTGCAGCGCGGCAAGGTGTTCATGCTCGTTGCGCACGAGTTTGGAATACTCCGTTTGGTTCTTGGCCACGATGAACGCGAAATGAGCGCGCTTCTTCTTCGCGTTCGTGGCGCCCACCTTGAATAGAAAGCGGTACCCATTCTCGAGAACCAACTCGAAATCGAGAGAAGCCAGCGGGGCCGGTCCCAGGACGCCCTGTATGCTCGGGACGATGAATCGGTCATTCTCGCGCAACAGGCGCTCCGTCGCCGAAGCCAGAGTCTCCAGCTTGTAGTGTCGGCGCGGTTCGTCGCCTTTGCTTCCGGAGGTCGGTGCGGAGTTCTTCCAATGGACTCGAAGCGACGGGACCCGTGCGGCCTGTTTTCCCGGCCGGCGTCCACCGGTCCGGCGCGACGGTTTTGAAGGCATCGTAGGTATACTCACTTGAAGGGTTTACATTTTCGGTTGACTCAGAGAACGAGATAGAACTGCGGCGTAGCCATCCGAATTAGGACCCCGCTAGGGTCCTTCGCGCGAGATCATATCAGGGCCAGCGGCGTAAGGAAAGGGGGCAATTCTTCTTCGATTCCTGGAGAAACTCCTCATCTTCTTGACTCCGCTTAAGATGCCGGATAACAATAGAGAGCAATCTGGGAATTGGTCTGGACAGTCCACCGGGTCGCGTAACGGAGCCCCGGTGTGCGAAACGCTTCAATGAAAGAAAGGCCACACGTCTTGTTGAAACCGGAAATGGAAGAACGGCTGAATGCCCAGCTCAATCTCGAGTTGTACTCGGCGTACCTGTATTACGCTATGAACGCCTATTTCGAGTCTACAGGCCTCGCTGGATTCTCCCACTGGATGACCATGCAGGCGCAGGAGGAATTGCTACATGTGACTAAGGTGTTCAGCTATATCAATGACCGCGGGGGCCGGGTAAAACTTGCGGCGGTGCAAGCTCCACCGAGCGAGTGGAGTTCGCCGCTGGAGGTGATGAAGGCCACCTACGAGCACGAGTGTGGCGTTACCGAAGGCATCAACGAGGAGGTCAGCCTAGCGAATTCATTAAGCGATCACGCCAGCGCCGCTTTCCTCCAATGGTTCGTGTCCGAGCAGGTCGAGGAAGAGGCGGTGGCCGACGCGATTGTCCAGAAGCTCAGGATTATCGGCGGGGACGCCAGCGGCCTTTTTTTGTTGGACAGCGAAATGGCAAAGCGCCCGGCCGTAACAATGAACCCTGGGGCGTAGCGGCCCTGTGGAAGCGGCGCTCAGCGAACGGTGAGTCCGAAGTTCGGGGCCGTTCCTAATGTGACGCCGTTTGCTCCTCCTATTTGGCCGAGCGAACTTTCTATCGGCAAGCTATTGACTTTGACTTTTAGTGGCGTTACGATGGCACCAGCGGCATGAAATAGCGGCGGGAATGTTAGCGCTTTCGAGTCGTTTGGCTAGCGGGTCCGGGGCGCGCATGATACAGATGTACGCAACGCACCCCCGCGGGAACCTTGAGGAAGGTCGAGCAGCGCAGTACGCCTCAATATCCTGTGAACAATGCATATCGTCTCTTAGGAAGGAGTTCTGCTGAGTGGCGGTTTCGAAGACGCATAGAGATCGTGAGCGGACGGGAAAGGCGTTCCTGGCGGCGCGCGGGGGTTTCTCGTTGGTCGAGTTGCTGACCGCGCTCGTGATAATGGGCATCGCGACCACGATTTTCATCGATCTTTACACGGCCAGTGTTACTCTTGCGGAAACGAACCGGGGCCAACGCGTGGCGACAAGCTTGGCCGAGGAGTGCATGGCGTACATTCTCAGCCGCCCAGGTGAAATCGATTGGACTGCCGTGTCGGAGTCTGGACCCAAACTGACGCGAGTCAGGCTCCCGGCTTCGCTCGAAAGGGTCGAGCCCCCGGCCGCTATTCCCACGAACGAACGGTCATTGAACCGGGTGCAGAACCAATATGCGAGTTTTGCTCAGGACGCCTGGGCGCGTATCCCAACGCGGGAGGCGGACTCCGTCGAGGCCGAGGGCGAGGTTGGCGCTGAGTACCTGGAAGTGGTTGTCTTCGTGCGTTGGCAGCAAGATGGGCGCGACCGTTTCTTCTCTCTTACGTCTGCGATTCCGCGCAACAAGACGCAAGGATCCGAATCCACATGAGCGGTCGCCCAATGGATATCATCGAGAAACACCGAGCGAATAGAGTTGGGTTCTCCTTACTCGAATTGCTCGTGGTGATCAGCGTTATGGGGGTGGTCACTGGTATCGGGGTGCGGACTTTCTTCGGGATGGCCAGCGCGTGGAATGACCTCAAATCCATGGCCGATTTGGATCGCATCGCTTATTCCGCATTTCAGGAAATGCAGGAGGATTTCGCGGATGTTGTGTCGGCCGAATTGTCGGGCGTGCCGATTCGCGGCCTCACCCGTGAGCATAAGTACGATCTCTTGCTGGCGTCTTATCAGGACGACCAAATCGTTTTGCCTACCCAGACGTCGGTCGTGGGTGAGCGAAACCTTGCCGGTGGGTCGGTGCGCTATCATGTGGCCCGCGACGGCGCGGAGGGAACGCATCACCTGGTTCGCTATGCTGGAGTCTTGACTGCCGAGTCACCCGTGGACTTACCGAAGCTCATCATCGATAATGCGAATGTCTTGAGCCTGCGTTTCGAATTTCTGGTCGAAGAAGAATCTCTTGGTGGAGATGCGGGCGGGTGGCAACTGGGTTGGGATTCCCTCGGCTTGCCTGCCGCGGTCCGGGTAAGTCTTACCCTCGCCGATGCAAACCGAACCGATCTCCAAGTTTCGCGAAAAATGGTGTTCCCAATCCATGTACGATGATCCCAGAGCCACGTTCGATAACCGTACAACCATCTCCGATGGCCGTGCGCCGATGGACTGCCAAGCTCAACGCGGTCGAACGGAAGGCGCGGCTCTGGTGAGTGCGCTCGCCATGCTGCTGATCTTCACCATGCTGGGCACGGCGTATGTTCGTTACATGGTGCTCGATAATGACACGGCTAAGTACCAACTGCGCGAAGTGCGTGCGCGCCATCTCGCCATTGGCGGCATCAACGCGGCTATCGGCGAGATCGCGGCGCGCCTCGATAATGACGAGATGCCAGACGGCAGTTACGAATTCCGACTTCCGGTCTATGTGCGCGATGGAGATTCGATGGAGGATCGTCCGCAGGAGGTTTTTGTGGAGATCTCCGACGAATCCAGCCGGATTAATGTGAACCACGCACCTCATAAGGTCTTCAAAGCGCTGGGGCTTGAGAGCGCGACCGTGCGCCGGTTGAAGCAGGGGCTTCCCCCTCAGGGTGCGCAGGCGAACGACGAACGGCGCTGGCTGGCGAGCGTACAGGAACTCCAGTTGAGGGAGGGTTTCCTTACGGCGGAAGAATACCACGCGTTGGACACTGATTTGCTAACGGTTCATACCGTTGCCGATCAGACGAGCCCCGCCGGCTACATGAATCTGAACACCGCTTCGCCGGCGGTGCTCTCGATCCTGTTCGGCATTCCCATCGAAGAGTCCGAGCGGCTGGCCGGGGAACGTCCCTTCATTTCGTGGAAGGATGTGAATGAAAAGACGGGTCGCGATCCTCAGACCTACAACGTGCGGCCGTCCGTTCGCGACCCCAATTCCATGCCCGCTGAGCTGAGCCTTTCCTCACGCTGCTTTCGACTTGAAAGCCGGGCTCGAATCCAGATTAAAGCGATTGGCGATCGGGGCGTTGAAAGCACGGTTGAGGCCGTCGTGATTTTCGACGAGAACGGCGATTACCGGATACAGTTCTGGAGCAAGACGCCGAGCGAACTCTTGGAGTATGTGCCGCCAGTGAAGGAAGCCGCGGAGGCGGATGAAGCGGTCGACGCGCCCTCTGACGCGGACGGCCCGGGTCTCGAAGAAGCCAGCGGCGAGGTATCGGAAGCGGAGGCCTCCGAGGAGGTCCAGGTCGCTTCCGAAGAACAATAGCCCTCGGCGGCGCGTCGGGGCCCTTCGGGTCGCCGCTCGCAGCCGCCCGAAAAGAACAACGAAGCGTCAGGGAGGAAATTCGACTATGGCCATGAACGCCGATAAGCCGGCCGCCGCGGCGAACAAGAGGGTGAAACGCCACCCCGTCAAGAAGAAGGCGGTGACGTCGCGTCCCAAGCTGAAGCGAGCTGTGAAGAAGAAGGCCATCGCGCGGTCGATTTTGCTTCCGGACGATTCGCTGATTTCCGAAACGGCGGAACCGTTTGTGGCTCCCCCGTCGGAACCGGAGGAGAGTGCTCCGGTCATGGAAGAGGCTGCCGTGCCGGCCAAGTTGGCCCCCGCGCTGGTTCCGAGCGCCAAGGCTATTCAGGAATCGGTGACCGCCCGGGCTGTGCGCGGCGTTCGTGGAAGGGATTTGACCTCCTTTCTCCGCCAACTGATCATGATGCTCAATGCTGGATCGCCGCTCCTCAAATCGCTCAAGTCGTTGTCGCACCGGGGCGAGCATCAGGGCATTCGCGACCTGGTCACGGGTATGACGGAGTATGTCGAGGCCGGGAACCCGTTGTGGCAGGCCTTCGCGCGTTACAAGGAATTTGACGCCGTCTTCGTCAACCTCATCAAAGCCAGTGAGGCCAGCGGTACGCTAACCACCGTCCTAAAGCGATTAGTGAGGTACCGCGAGGCGCGCGAGATGCTGCAAAAACGCGTGCGCGCGGCCATGATCTACCCCGTGGTTGTGCTGGTCGTGTGCTTCGCCGTCTTGGCGCTCATTACC
This sequence comes from uncultured Nitrospirales bacterium, assembly GCA_964401695.1. GTDB lineage: Bacteria > Hydrogenedentota > Hydrogenedentia > Hydrogenedentales > JAPYPO01. Next base: position 969 of record CAYNZS010000245.1, on the reverse strand, counting down.
ACGGTCATCGTTCCCGAATTCGTCAGCATGTTCGAGAAGTTTGAAATTGAGATTCCACGGTTTACGAACGCATTCATCGCAGTGGCGGACTTTGTGACCGCTTATTGGTTCTGGGTGGCAGTCTTGGTTGCCGGCGCTATTTTCGCGTACAAATTCCTAGTCGTGCAGAGCCCCGTCTGGCGCATGAAGGCCGATCGCATGAAGTTGCGCATCCCTATCTTCGGGCCGATTCTTCGTAAGAACGCCGTCGTCGATTTCACGCAGACCTTCGCGCTCATGCTGCGCAGCGGCTTGTCCATGATGGCCACGCTGGACCTGTGTCGAAACTCGGTCCGCAACCGCGCGTATGTCAACCCTATCCAGGAGATGCGCGACTCTGTCGAGCGTGGCGAGGGTCTTGAGCAGCCCATGCGCAACGCGGAGCGCAGCGGGCTCTTCCCCGGTGTCGTCGTGGATATGATGATTACGGGGGAAGAGACGGGAAGTGTCGACGTGATAGCCGAACAGATCGGCGAGATCTACGAGAAAGAAGTGGAAATAGACGTCGCTGGGATCAGCGAGTCTATGCAGCCGGTAATCACCGTTTCCATGGGTATCGTGGTTGGGCTGATCGTTTTCGCGCTCTTCTCTCCGCTGGTTCAGATGATCGAGCAAATCTCTTCCGCCGGTAGCTTCTGACCGTCGCTCAGTTTTGAGTTTCGCCTCGTTTCCACGGTTCTCCGTGGGAACGAGGAATCTCAGCCATTCCTTCTTGCTGGCCCCCGCTTTGCGATAGACGCCTCGTATGCATTTCCGCGTTGCCGCGTGGGAGGGAAGCCACTGTTGTCCTAAACAGCTCTAAGGGAATTGCGGTTAGGGTTAGCAGCAGTGGACAAAAGCGTTCTTGATTTAATTGAAACCTCAACCCCACCGTATTTGCGAGGAGGAACGACGAAGCAATCTACTGCCAACAACTCGTCACGCCTGACA
>CAYNZS010000244.1:0-6382 GCA_964401695.1 uncultured Nitrospirales bacterium | reverse complement strand
GCTAACAACCATGCGAATAAACAGGCTGCGTAACCGCAAAACTCTAGGCTAGCCCTAACCACAATTTCCTTAGAGCGGTCTAGGACAACAGTGATCAATACACTAGAATTTACGAAGGCCCCACCAATTTTTCGGCGCACAGGCCGATGGAACCCCAACGCGCTCCGTCAGCGTAGCGTTGGGGTTCAGCCCGTCGGCGTGGTATCGTCCGGAGATTGAGGCTGGTCCGCAGGAATATCGGTGGACGCTAATTGGTTAGCCTCAATGGTTTACGCGATGCAATGGCTGGCGGGGGGTAGTTCAACCGTGTGGCCTTTAACCACTAGATTAAGGAGAAGTTGCGATGCGGCCAACGTACGCTCAAGAAGATGTGCAACCGATGATTGATGAACTCACGACGGTGGGTTTGACCTCGCTCACGACGGCGGAGGCCGTCGATGAGGCGATTAAGAATACGCCAGGGATGGCGTTAGTCGTCGTCAATTCCGTCTGCGGATGCGCGGCGGGGAATTGCCGGCCCGGCGTGGCGATGGCGCTGCAAAATGACAAAATCCCGGACACGCTTGGGACGGTGTTCGCGGGTGTGGACATGGAAGCGGTGGCCCATGTTCGGGAGTTGATGGATCCTGTGCCTCCTTCTTCGCCTTGCATCGCCATGTTCAAGGACGGAGAGATGGCCGGAGTGCTCGAACGCCGGCATATCGAGCAGATGACGGCTATCGATATCGGGACGACTCTAAGAAAGGCTTTTGACGAGCACTGCACCCGGCAGGGCCCGTCGGTTCCGAAGGAAGTGTTCGATCAGAATGAGGCCGTGAAGTCTTGCGGGTCTACGATTCCTCTGTATCAAGGGGATTAGTCTTTCGGAACGGGAAGATGCATTGTGTTTGCCGTGGCGCGGCGGTCTCCGGACTTCTCGCCACGGCTTTTCTCTGGCTTGGCGGCCGAGCCTGAGCGGGGAGTTCTATGAAAGGTCAATCGTTTTTCCTGAGAACGGGCGGCATCATGGGCGGCTTGGCTGTGGCGTTCGGAGCGTTCGGCGCGCATGGTCTGGAGGAACGGTTGAGCGAGGAGATGCTGGGCGTCTACGGCACGGCCGTGCAGTATCACTTCTATCACACCTTCGCCGTGTTAGCCGTGGGCGCGGGCGCGGTGGGGCTCTGGAAAAGCGTCTGGACGCCGCGGGCGTGTTGCGCTTGGGTGGTTGGGACGGCTCTGTTTTCGGGCAGCCTCTATGCGTTGGCGATGACGGAGATTCGGTGGCTTGGCGCGATTACGCCGATTGGCGGCGTGGCGATGATTTTGGGTTGGGTGTTCATTGCCCTAGCCCGGTTATCTCACCGGTGTTCGTAGCGAGACGGTGGAGAAGGTTGCTATGTCGAGACTTATTCGAAGCCTTTCGGACGACAGCGTGGCGAGTCACGTCGAGATCGAAAAGCGAGAAAAGTCTCGTCAGAGCGCCCTTATCCGCTGTCGCAGTAGGAGAGCGGTGAGATAACCGGGCTAGCGGCGCGGCCGGTTTCGCGCGAATCTGAGGGGTAGGCTTCTCCTGCAACCGATCTAAGCGTCCGAAAATGTCGCGGGGCGTTGCGCGCTAAAGACGAATCACCTCAATCGCTTTAAGAAACACAACCACGATTGCCGCGGGCGCGACGTACCGCATGGTGAATTGCCAAACTTCGTAGGCCGGGCTATCGCCGAGATCGAGTTCATCCCGCGTGGCCCTTTCTTTCATGATCCAGGCCGTGAATGAGGCGATGAGGAGGCCACACAGGGGAAGCATGATGTTGGCTGTAAGGTAATCCACCGCGCCGAAAAAATCCTTGCCGAATATCAGGACATCCGAACCAATATTGAAGGAAAAAACGGTCCCGAGCCCGACAACCCATACTGCAAAACTCGCGGCGGCCGTGGCTTGTCCGCGTGTCATTCTCATGCGTTCGATGAGCCACGCGACGACGGGTTCGAGCAGGGAAATCGCCGACGTGATCGCGGCGAACACGAGCATGACGAAGAACAGAGTTCCGAAGAACCAGCCGAAGGGCATCTGGCCGAAGGCGATGGGAAGGGTTACAAACACAAGTTCTGGTCCCGCGTTCGGCTCCAGGCCGTAGGAAAACACGATGGGGAAGATGGCGATTCCGGCGAGCAGGGCCACGATAGTGTCGGCAGCAGCCACTACGAGGCAGGTCTTTGCGATGGAAACGCCTTTTGGCAGGTAGGAACCGTAGGCCATCATGACGCCCGAAGCCAGACTGAGCGTGAAGAACGCGTGGCCTAAGGCGACGAGCGCGCCGTTGGCGGAGAGTTGGTTGAAGTCGGGCTTGAATAGGAATGAGATGCCCTGCATGAACGCGTCGGTGCTCATCGCGTAACCGACAAGGAGTAACAGCAGGGCAAAGAGGCAAGGCATGAGGAGTCGGACGGTTCGCTCCAGCCCGGCCTGGACGCCGCGCCACACGATAACTCCCGTCACGACGCTGACGAACGTGCTCCAGGTGGTGAGCCGGACAGGGCTGTCGGTAAGGCTCTTGAATAGCGACCCGATTTCTTCGGCGGACGCGCCGTTGAAGGCGTTTCGGCCCGCGGCCAATGCGTAGGAGAAGGCCCAGCCAGCGATGACGATGTAGAAGGAGAGCATCAGGGTTCCGGCCAAGACTCCAATCACGCCCAGTCCAGCCCACGCGCGGGTCGCCCCGGCTTCATCGCAAAGCTCGATGACGGAGTTGAAGGGGCTTTGCCTGCCCCGCCGCCCCATAAGGACTTCGCCCATCATCACGGGAATGCCGATGAGGAGAATGCAAATGAGGTAGACGAGGACAAACGCGCCGCCGCCGTTTTCGCCGGCGATGTAGGGGAACTTCCAGATGTTGCCCAAGCCGACGGCCGATCCCGTGGCCGCCAAAGTGAAGGCGAAGCGGCTGGACCACTGGCCATGGATGGATTGTCTGTCTACCGACATCGCTGGCGCCTCCTTCATTTCGCTCATCGCGGACCCGATGGGGTTTTAGGTCGAGCGCGGCGACTTCGAGTATCATGAAGCTCACACGCAAGAGGTCGCGGACATCCCGTAACCGACGAGATGACTATAGTGTATTCGCACAGGGCGTGACAAAGGGGGCGGAAGTCGTTGGCCGCGGGCGCCCCCTGGCTCCGAACTGAGGAGATTTCCCAATGGTCTTTGGGCCGAACCATGTGTACGTGCCGGACGGGATCGCGGCAGGTGAAGCGCTCGGCCGGACGACGCATCTGGGGATCGGGGCGCATCATGACGATCTTGAGATTCTAGCGGTTGCCGGAATCCTCACGGCCTATGATTCCCTCGAAGACTGGTTTTCGGGCGTTGTCGTGACGGATGGGGCCGGATCTCCGCGCACAGGCCAATTCGCGGAGACCACGGATGAGGAAATGAAGGCCGTCCGCGCGGCCGAACAGCGCGAGGCGGCGCGGCTCGGGCGTTATTCGGCGCTCGCCATGCTGGGGCATCCGAGCGCGGTGGCCAAGGATGGCGCGAGTTCCTCAGTGGTAGAGGAACTTGCCGAAGTCGTGAAAGCGGCGAACCCGCGGATTCTCTACACGCACAACCCTTTCGACAAACACGATACCCATGTGGCCGTGTGTATGCGCGTGATCGAGGCCGTTCGCGGCCTGCCCGTGGAGTGTCGGCCCGAAGAGGTCTATGGCGTCGAAGTGTGGCGCGACCTGGACTGGTTGCCGGACGAATTGAAGGTGGTATTCGACTGTTCGAGGAGCCTGCAGTTGCAGAGCGAACTCCTGCGAAAGTTCGAATCCCAGATCGCCGGCGGCAAACACTACGATGTCGCGGCGGCCGCGCGCCGCACAGCGCACGCCACCTTCGGGGAATCGCATGAGGTGGACGGCGCGCTGGGGGTCGCGTTTGGAATCGACCTGACCCCGCTGGTGGCGGAAGATGGGCCGGAAATCGAGCAGTTTATCCGCGCCGTGCTCGATTCGTTTTCGGCGAATGTGCTGGACCGGTTCGAACGGCTTGACGGATAGCAAACCCTCTCGCCGGCTTCCTACAGCGATAATCGGCGCGAACAAACCGGCAGTTTACTGATATGATATCCCCATCGCGAATTAACCCCGAAAGCTTTAATGACCCCGCGGAGGCTCGTATGAAAAACTTTGTTTCGCTATCTATTCTTGCCTGCTGCTTATTCGGCCAGTCCGCCCTAGCTCAAGAAAGTGGGGCAACGTACAGTGTGACCTTTCAGGCCGAGTGGAGCGCGGATACTCATCCAGACGGGTTTCCAGCAGGCCCCCACTTCTCCGGCCTCGTCGGCGCCGTGCATAACGAGAATGTAGAGTACTGGGCTATCGATGGCTTGGCTTCTCCAGGGCTTGCCTTGATGGCGGAGATGGGCGCTAAGACAGGGTTCATAAGCGAATTCCAGCGCGACGCGGCCAACGGGGATGTGTCCGCAATCATCTCGGGCGGCGAAGTGAATCCATCGCCTGGCGAGTTGAAGATCCAGCAGTTTCAGGTGGACCCGGATCATCGATTTGTCACCCTGGTTTCCACGCTCGCGCCGAGCCCCGATTGGTTTGTGGGGGTTTCGGCTTTGGACATGGCCGACGACGGCGAATGGTCGGACCGCGTGGAAGTCCTGCTGTTCGCTCACGACGCGGGCACGGACAGCGGCGCGACCTATGAGGCAGAGAACTCTCCGACGGACCCGGAAGAGCCTATTGTCGAAATTGACGGCGCTCCGTTCGTCGTGAATGAGACTTTGGTGCGAGTGGGAAAGCTTGTCTTCGTACGGATCACCGGGGGGGGCTGCTCGACAGCAGCGGGTTCGGCAAATCCGTGGAACCGGCGCGGAGACGCGCTGCTGATGCTCTTGGCCGCGGGCGCACTCTTAGCCATGCGGCGCCGGGGCGCCAGGTTTGCCCTTTGATATACCAGCCAGTTCGCGTGTTGGCGATCTCGGGATTCGCTTCGAAGTTCCGACTTGTTGTCCGACCCCTTGGAATCGATAAGAGCCATGTCTGAACCAGAGCGCCACGCAAGAATCGATCGCAGTGGATTAGCCCTTCGCCCGCTGAAGGAAAGACCGAACAAAGTATCCATCGAACGCGACCGCGTGCTGCCGTCCGACGCCCCAGGCCCGATGAGCGATGTGGCGCTGAAACTGGTGGATGAAACTGCCGTTCGCCTGAAGCGCGCGCGCGCCGCCGGAAAATCCCGTATGCTTGCGTTCGGCGCGCACACCATCAAGAACGGCCTTGCGCCCGTGATCATAGCGCTCATTGAGGAAGGCTGGTTCACGCACTTGGCGACGAACGGGGCCGGAATTATTCATGACTGGGAATTCGCATACCAAGGCGCAAGCAGTGAGGATGTGCGCTATGGCGTGGCCCACGGAACATTCGGCTTGTGGGAGGAAACGGGCCGCTACCTCAACCTTGCGCTCGCTGTTGGCGCGTACTCGGGAAAGGGGTACGGCGAAGCGGTCGGCGAAATGGTCGAACGCGAGGGAATCCAAATCCCCAGCGCAGCAACATTGCGGGAGGAGATAGTCGACGGAATCAATGGCAATCCCGGGCACGCGGCCGCGGCGGCAGATCTCCTGCACACGATTTCGGAACACGGTATTGAGGACGGCTGGCTCCCCATCGAGCACCCCTACAAGCGCTACGGACTGCAAGCGGCTGCCTACCGCCTCGGGATCCCCTTCACGGGACATCCCATGATTGGCCACGACATTATCTATGTTCATCCGCTGAATTCTTGCGCCGCATTGGGCCGTTGCGCGGAACGCGACTTTCTCGCCTTCGCCCACGGGGTTACGCGATTGGATGGCGGCGCGTACATCTCGGTGGGGTCGTCCGTGATGTCGCCCATGATCTTCGAGAAGTCCATGTCCATGGCGCAGAACCTGGCTATTCAGGAGGGCCGGCGGATCGAAGGGCACTTCATCGCGGTCGTGGATTTAGCGGAATCTCAATGGGATTGGAAAAAGGGAGAGCCTCCCGTGGACGATCCTGCCTACTACCTTCGCTACAACAAGACCTTCTCGCGAATGGGCGGCGCCATGCGGTACGCGCAGGCAGACAACCGCGATTTTCTGCTAGCGCTCGGACAAGCGCTTTACACGACGTGAACGGTGTTCTTGCCGCCTCCCTTCGCCTTGAAGGGCATGTGCGCTTTCGCTGGGGACACGGGTTGAATTGTTGTTCGGCTGAGCTTGTGGGAATACGCAGGCAAGACCGACCATATCGAAATCTATCCGAATGCATGGCACGGTTTCAAGAAGGAGTATCTGATTGGGGCTGCGCTCTCTTACCCATCTTCTACAGTTGGAAAACTTAACCGGCTGTTTTGCAAGCACTTACGAGTCACGAAAAAGTGTAGTGC
>CAYNZS010000243.1:0-6445 GCA_964401695.1 uncultured Nitrospirales bacterium | reverse complement strand
ACACCGTACATCCGAAAGCCTAATTGGCCCCAACCCGTTTGATCGACTTGTTTTGTCACAACCCCTAAGTCACGCGTCACCCTGAACGACCGTTGGCCGGATATGAAGGAGTACGGTTTCATCAACGATCGCTGCTTCGATGCGCTCTTCTGCGGGACGGTCGTCATTTCCGATTTCCATGACGAGCTCCATCAAATCTTCCCTGATGAAATACTTTATTACACTAACGAGAGCGACCTGCACAAACGTTTCGATGAGATTTATCTGAATTATCTTGCCGTGAAGGCTCGCGTGGATTCCTTGCGAGATAAGATTCGGCGGGAGTTCTCGTTTGAGGCCAGAGCAAGGACTTTTATAGAAGGGATAAACAAGTTTAGAGCTCAATCTAAAACGACAGGAGAACAAACAAGTGGCCATGCCGGTTGAAATCCGCACCACGGAAATTCCTGGGATTCTCGAGGTGAACGTGAAAGTATTCAGCGATATGCGCGGTTTCTTCACGGAAACCTACAATATCGATATATGGCGAGAGAAGGGGTTTACTGAGATTTTTGTCCAAGACAACCTGAGTCTTTCCGCCAAAGGAACGCTCCGCGGCATGCACTATCAGATCGATCCCCATCCCATGGGAAAACTGGTCCGAGCGATCAAGGGGGCCGTGTTTGACGTCGCCGTCGATTTACGAGAAGGTTCACCGACTTTCGGCAAATGGATCGGCCGCGAGTTGAGTGCCGAAAACAATCTCATCCTGTGGATCCCATCCGGTTTCGCCCATGGATTCGTGGCCTTGGAAGACGATACGTTGGTTTACTACAAGTGCAGCGGTACTCATTCCCCCGAGTGCGAACGGTCGCTCTCCTATAAAGACCCCAGTGTCGGCATTGAATGGCCTCTGGAGCCCACGCTCATTACCGAAAAAGACGCAAACGCTCCCAACATCGAAAATGCCGAGCACAATGTTGTCTATCGCGCTCAGGAGAACATGGATGTTTGATCCAGCGAAGACCGTCGTGACCGGAGGCGTAGGCAAGTGGTCGGCTTCATCAAAGACGAAGTGGAAGAGCAGAGCGAGAAAAAAGCGCAAGTTGAGATCAAAGACGTTCAAGATTTCCGTAACTACAACGTGACTGCGGCGAAAAGCGGAAGCCTATTTTGGTTTTCGCCCCGAGCGCGGCGTCCCGGAGATGGTTCAGAATATGTATCGGCACCTCGATGAGTATGGAGACCTCTCCGATGACAACTCTTACAATATTCGAGTCTTAAAGAAGATGAGGCTGGGCTCCCGCTAGAAGAACGGCTCTAGGGGCTGCATCTCCAGTGCGCAGAGGCTGTAACCAACAGACGGTTATGCACAGTTGAATGAAGCGCTGCTGAGAATAGTCAATGTGCTCGAATGAGTGAAAGGCAATATCGAACATGAGCGGGAGTAGATTCTGCCCTATCTGTCAAATGCATGCGGAAAAGTTTCGGCCTTTCGGGATCAAGAAACGCAAGGACGCACAATGCCCCAACTGCCGTTCCCTTGTAAACGGCAGTAGAGAAGTGAAGCGGATGGCGGTGTAACAGTGTAGCACCTGCTACGTCAGTATCCCCGGCCTTCGCTGGCGTCCAATTCCTTATGGGCGAGAGCCATCAGGAAGAGCGGCGCTTCCTGGTGGCATCGGTCACGCCGCTGCCCGCTCCGAGAACACTCGGCGGTTTCCCCGAATACGAAATTCCGCCCGCATACGGACTCTGGCTGCCTTTGAGGATAGCACCGGACGGTCCGGCTCCGCCACGCGATATTCCGGACGAAGACGGGATGACGCGCTTCTCCTTCTTGGCGCCGCCCAACCACGGAATCGAACGCTAGACGGGCTAAGCGCTCAAGACTCCGCCGCCGCGTTTTGCCAAGCGCTTAGAGCCCCGCCGCGACGGCTCGACGTCCGTCGGATAATCTCCGAGGCTTCCTCGAACTCATCCGCCAGTATGTGCACGTTCAACCGGGCGCGCCGGATCTTCTCGGCAAGATCGGGATGGAGTTTCTCCAAGTCGTCGTAGAGCGGGAGCATCGAGCTGAACGCTTCGGTGTGTTCGCAGGAGAGCAGGGCGAAATTAAGGAGATCCTCGTCTTCGTCGCCGCCACCCTCCCGCAGCGAGTGGAGCAATCTCAACGACTTCTCGAATTTCTCGTTGCACGTGTAATACGCGAGAAGGATCTTGGCCATTTCCATCGTGTACCGTTTCTCGTCACCGGGTTCGAGTTGGGTGTATTGCTCCGCGAGAGCCTCCAATCGCTCGACGATGGTATTGATGGGCTTCAGGTCAAGACTCATGCTCATCAGATCGGTAAAAGCCTGAGCGCGGCTGAGATCCACATCCGCGTTTACCCGGCCCAGAATCGCGGTGATGTTGTGGTCCCAGTAGCCCCGCTGAACATCGGGCGTGTAAACGAAGCCCTGCTCCTGCTGACGCCGCCGCGCATTCGGGTCCCGTTCGCTCGCGAAAATGATCTCGCCATAGAGCCGCCGCGCCGCGTCAAGATCTGCCTTGTCCCGGTATAGTCGAACCAAGCGCATTTGGATACGGCGGGTTAGCGACGGATCGAGCGCAACGATGTACTCGTAGAGCTCCTCGACCTGATCGGGGCTGCCCGTCTTCCGAAGCATGCCGGCCGCCTGCAGCAACACGCTCGAATTATCCTGTCTATCCTCTACGAGCGCTTTGATGCGTTCTTTCGCCTTCGCCATGTCGCCGTTTGTCAGGTACATTCGAATCAGGAGCGCCTGCTGACTCGCCGCTTCTTCCGGCCGCGCCTCCGCCAGCAATCCCATCGTCTCGACCGCTTTGACCAAATCTTGAGAGCGCTGATACAGTGTGGCCGTGCGAATCAGCAGGTCGGCATCCGTGGGACGCGCCGCCACCAATTCTTCGGCCACCTCCGCGGCGTCCGCCCAACGGTTGGCGGCTTCGTACATGTCCAGCAGATCCTCCTTCAGATTCAAATCCCACGCCCGCGCGTTGGCCCGTTCCCGGTAGCGTTCGAACAGTTCGTCGATCGTTCCGCCGCGTCGGCCGAAACTCACCATGGCCGTAAGCACACGCGGTCGAAACTCCGCGAAGGTTCCGTTCCAGGCGCTCTGGCTCTCCCGCCCGCTCCCCATCACGAGGCCCAGCATATCGGGCGACAATTCGTGCGATTCCCCGTCCTCATCCGGCGGGGCGCCGAGTTCGACGATCCTCTCGAGATGGGCCAAGCCCTTGCCGGCCTCGCCGTGGGCGAACCAGTCGTTCGCCAGTTCAAAGCGCAACGGGTAGTCGTACGGCTCCAACTCGACCGCCCGTTCTTTTGCGCCCAGCGCCTCCTCGATAAACCCTTCGGAACGAAACGCGTTCGCCAGCGTTACGAGGGCCTGAGGATCGTCGGGATAGTCTTCGGCGATGCGCTCCCACGTCTCCTGCGCCATCCGGAGATCTCCCAATTCCGCGTAGACGCTTCCCAGCCGCTCCAATTCGAACACCGTCGGCCGCCCGGACAGATCAATGAGTTGGGTATACGCCGTCACGACTTTGTCGAGCTGCCCCGCGTTATACGCTTCGGCAAGCAGTTTCCGCAGCACCGTTTCCTTGTCCTCAGACGCTTCGATCGCCCGCTCGATGCTCTCGACCGCGCGCGGCAAGTCTCCAATCGCCCGGTACACCGTCGCCAACTCCTCATAGGCGGACAGGCGCTTCGGCGTATTCAGAACGCGGCCGCTAAACTCCCGGGCCAAGTCTTGCCCACGGCCCTGTTGCAGATAGACCGACGCGAGCAGTTGGACGGCGTCCAACCGAGTCTGCTCGCCGCGGGCGATCGCCAGCATCTTTCGATAGGCCTCGGCGGCTTCTCCCCATCGCTCATCCGACGCGAGCGCGACGCCATACTTCCGCAGATACGACGGATCTTCCGGTTCCAGGCGGAGGGCGCTACGGTGCTGTTGCAGAGCTTCTTCCGAACGCCCGTACATCAAGTAGATTTCGGCCAAGGTTACCCGGGCCTCCGCGCTCGCCGGGCTCAGCGCCACAACCTGTTCCGCCGACCGAGTGGCTTCCTCACGGCGGTTCTGGCCTTGATAGATGCGCATCAGTTCCCGGTGATACGAAGCCGCGCGATTGCGATCGATGCCGATCAGCGTTTGGTAGGCCACGATGGTCTTACCGGTCTGCCTGGCGGCTGCGTAGAGCAGCGTCAACGAGACAAGGTGGCTGGGATTTTCCGGCTCCAACCCGGCCATCTTTTCATAGATGCCAATGGCGCCGGACCGATTCCCCACATGGTCGTATAGCCGGGCGACGCGAAGGGCTGCCTCGACCGACTCCGGATCGGCTTCGACCGCCGCCTCCCATTCCGCTTGCACTTGGGGGATCCGTCCCAGCGCGGAATAGGCTTCGAGCTGTCCGCTCTCCCCTTTGCGCCGGAAATACTCCAGCCCATCCTGTTCCGCGAGCGCGGTATGATAGGCAAGCGCCTCCTCGAAGCGCTCTTGGCTCATGAACAAATCGGCCAGCTTCAGCGAATAATCGAGGTTAGCCGGATCCTTTTCCGCCGCGGCAACATACAACCGCTCCGCTTCGTCCAGATAACCGTGCGACACGAGAACGGCCGCGACCTCCGCGTGTTGCGCCGCCGAACTCGAACCTCCGTCCAGGATGGACAGCCAAGTCGCCAGCGCCTCGTCTTCGGCGCCCAACTGATAGCGAAGCGCCGCCAGGCGAAGCGACCAATCGGGCACACGCTTCCCTTTGAGGGCTTTCGCGTAGGTTTCCGCGGCCTCTTCGGGGAGATCGTAGCGTTCGTACCACTTGGCTACCTGCGCCAGACGCTCGGGTGATTCGTCTTGAGCCCAGCGCGACCATGTCTCCTTGGCCACCTCCAGCTCGTCGTCGCGCCAGTGGGCCTCGCCAAAGCGCCGGATGAAATCGGGCTCGGCGGGAAAGAGTCCAACCAGCGTTTCGTAGACCTCGATCAGGCGCGGCCGGTCCCCGTTCTTCTCGTAGAGATCGATTAGCTTTTCGTACGCCGGTCCATTGGCCGGAGCCCTCTCCAAAATGTCATGCAACGCGGCGTCCGCGGCGGCATATCGGTTCATGCGGACATACGCGTCGGCCAGCATCGAGCGGTAATCGATTGCCCCCGGATCTCGTTCAATCTTCCCTTCCAGATAGGCGAGCAATCCGTCCAAATCGCCGAGGTCTTGATAAACGGTCACAAGATTCCGGCGCAACTCGTCGGACAGCCAGTTCCCCGGCGAAACCAACTCGATCGCTTCCTCATACTTCGCGATCGCTTGGGGATACTCCTGCAACTGGATGAGAGCCCGGGCAATCGTCCGCAGCGATTGGCAACGGCGATACGCGTCCCGCGCCGACGCCTCGATCACACGCTCGTGGGCGCCGATGGCCTCCTGCCACATGCCGTTCTCTTCGTAGATGCCCGCCAGTTCCAGCACCGCGAACATGTCGTCCGCGTCCTGCTCCGCAATGCGCTGCCACGCGGCGATGGCCTGGGCCCTGTCGCCCTGCCGAAGGTAGACGTTGCCAAGCATCCGCGCGATATTCCCACGCATTTTGGCGTCCTCCAGCGACTCCAGACTTCGCGTCAGCAATTCCGCCGCTCCATCGTATTGCCCCGAATCGTAATAGAGCGTCCCCAGCAGCATGTCGAACTGCGCTCCCTGCGCGCCACGTTTCCTCGCCGCCTCAAGCGCCACGATGGCCTCCTTCACCTTGAACTGGCGGGCATGAATCCGGCCAAGCAAGACGAGATCCGCGTCCCGAGTGGGCGAATCCTCGCCGCGCCCCTCCAACTCTTCGATCCAGCGGTCTACGCCCTCCATGGCGAAGTAGGCCTCATACACGCTATCGAACGCGCGATCCTGAAAAGGATTCCGCTCCAGAACCTGCACGTACCGGTCGCGGATGCGGAGTTCATTTGGGTCGTAGCCCGCCTCCAGAAGCGGAACCGCTTCTTGCCCCTGCGCGGCTAGGGCAAGCACAACAAAAAACAGCGAAAATCCAATCAACCGGGAATACTTCATCACAGCCCTTTGTATTTAATGGTAAAGCAGAGTGGCACACCCTCCGCCAGCAAATGTGCGGTGAAGGCGCGAAAACGCCATTATAGTACCATTCATGACGCCAGCTACAGCCCGGATTCATATACTAAGTGCAACAGGCATGGCTTTTTGGTTTAGGGCCGTGGCTAAGCCCTTTCCTGCCGGAGCCATCCGTCGCTCACCGTGAGCGGCGACTGATGGGGCCGGCGGGTAAGGGCGTCCCCTTTTCTTGTTGGTGATTCCCGAGCGATTGTGGAAAAAAGAAAGAACATCGCAGCGTGTTTTCGGTATCTTGGTTTTGGCGACTGGGAAGGCGATACCATCGTCGGCGCGGGACAGCAAGGCTATCTCGTTACCCTCGTCGCTCGCAC
>CAYNZS010000242.1:0-6453 GCA_964401695.1 uncultured Nitrospirales bacterium | reverse complement strand
GTCTAGACCGTCACCATCCAGGTCAATAGTGCTTACATGGGTTGGAACCATCCACGAATCGGCAAATGGGGATCGCCGGACGGTTACGGTACGCGCTGGATTCGCTGAGTCGCTCTCCCCGCAGTGGGGCTACCGAGTTGGTTCGCGGACCTCGATCTCCGGTTCTTCGTCAAGCCTGTCATCGGGCACAAATGTGATCCTCATCCCCCAACCAGCATGTGTGAGGAGAAGACGGCCGAATTCATGGAGGGAGAGTTCGCGGTCGTCTATGATGACAGTCGTTTCACCATCGAAGCCACCATCGCTGATCTCGCAACGCACGACGTCGCCGCGTGGCACCCACTGGTCGCACTCCTCCGAATACTCGATCTGATGACTCCCTTCCGGGACCTCGACAGCGATATGTTCGTAGTTCGCCGCCATCTCCTGCTGGACTCGGATGACATTGTTGTGCAGGTCCAGGACTTCCTGGTCTGTCATGTGCCCAAGCTCCGGCCCGACCTTGAAATTGACCGTCGAGGTCTCTCCATCCAGGTACTCAATGATTGCTGTTTCCTCCTCACGCGTGATCTGGACCTCTTCCGGCGAGGCGATGCGTGGCTTCTTTGGTCGCACTGCTATATGCTCCTTCTTCTCCAGCGTTGAGTCGTTCCGCAATTTCAGTCGCGTTGGGTCCATTGTAGCAGTTCTCAAGAAAGCCACACTTGCCGCGCAACATCTCCGAGTCGTCCTGGACCGTCGCGAACGGTCAGGGCAGAGTGTGGACAGAGAATCGGCGATTTTGGACTACGCCAGACGATATCACGTTGCTATGGAAATCTTTAAATAGTCTGTTTGCCTTCAGCTTTCAAGGACAATCGTGATATCCGTCCAAGTTGCGTCACTTGCGGTCACCCGAATAAGCAACGGCAAGCGCACCGACATGGACAAACTTGACTCACCAATGCCTATTCCGGTAATTCCAGGGCGAAATACCCCTTATTCCGCAGTGAAATACCCACCTAGACATTCTTCTTCTAGCCGGGGCCTTCGGACTCCGCCTCACGCTCTCTTCTCCTCGCAATTGATCCCGCCGTAATCGTCGTTTCTCTAAGCGCTCACGCGCCCAGCTTCCCTTGCGCTTCGAGTTCATCCGCGACGTACCCCAGCCCCTGGGAGGGTTCCGGCCATCACAGGCGAAACTATGAGATTGTACGCGCGATAGAGAGTTCCGTCAACAATCTGTATTCCGCCCAGAACCGGTTCGAAAAACTCAAACGCCTCACGCCCGTGGAAAAGCCATAGTCTTCTTTTTGCATGCATCCCTATATTGACAACTGTCAGGAATCAGCGTAGGTTTGCTGGGATTCCATCGGTGGAATTACGCCGGATCGGCCCATTTGGGAGTTCGGGTTTGTCCAGGCTTTGGCAGTGGGGATGGCCGTTGTCCTGCGTGCGCGGAGGCGACCAAGCCCTTTGGATACTTCCCGCAGGCTTCTTGGCGGTACGACATAGTCCAATGTACCGACTGTGTCGCGCCGCTAGTGGAGGACTCATGAGTGAAGGGCCGGACAATATCGTCGTGCCGACGCCGGCCGTGCGGTTGCCGAAGTACCTCGCCGCGGTCATGCCCCTCGTAAGGAAGCACTGCTGATGACAGACTACCATCTCCGACACAAGGCTCTGGCGAAGGCCATTCCGTACTATGGCGTAGGCGCCCCAATCCCGGCTGGCCGCGATCTGAGCGTATCTGACGATAGGGGCAGCATCAGGTCAGTTCTCTATCTGTTGCTGCGCACCTGGCCGTATATCAGGCCGCAGATCTTCGGCCGCTGGTGGGTGCCCGGGGAAGGCATCGAGGACCGAGTGGCTGAAGGCGTAGCGGGCCGGGGCTATGGATTCGGCTACATGCCGCCTCTGGTTACGGCCGTCGCCATAGGCGGTCCTGTACTGGGCTACGTGCCGGCGAGTCTCGCGTACCCTCTCAATATCCTGTACGCCGTGATCCTGGCCATGGCCCTGTGCGCTTGGTCCATTCCTTTCTCGAAAGGTAGAGTCCAGGGGGCCTTCGCATCCGCCCTATTCGTCCTCGGCCTAACCGCCAACGTGGTGGCAACCGCATACGTCGAAGGCGCCGCCGTTGGCTGGTACGCAGGGACCGTTACCAGCGTATGCGTGCTGGGCTGGATACTGCAGTTCCGGGTCGACCGCTCCAGAGGAGGCGCACGCCTACGATGCCGCATTCGGGTGGCCTCGCACATTGCCTACTTCTACGGCGTCCAGGGGATTCAGGGGGCCCTCATTCTCGTGTTGGGCCTGGTGATTGCGGACCTGATCAATCAGTCCGTTCTCCAGGACGAACCGTTGACGCCCAGTATGGCCAAGCTCTTGGGTCAGCCCGAAATGTCTCGGGAAGTCACGGATGAACTTACCGAGGAGCAGCGGATGGCCCTTCGCTGGACACGGGTCAGGATCATGTTGATGGTGTACGCGTTGCTCTGGCCCCTCGAGATCATCATCAAGTACTACCAGCTGTGGTTTATACAGAATATCAACCAGGACCTGCGCCTTGCCATGGCAGAACGTTGGCGGCGCCTGTCGCTCAGGCACCACAGCAACCACCGCGTGGGCGATTCGATCTTTCGCATTGAGACGGACGCCGCAGAGGTCACGCGCGTCCTGGAACTCTTCGTGGATATCTCGAGACGGATCATACAGTCCCTATCCTATATGGCATTGTTGACGCTCCTTTCTCCGTGGCTGGGCTTGATTGCGGTCGGTGGCCTCTTCCCAATTCTCGTGCTCGCACGCTGGGCCATGCGCAGGTTCCGCACTCGGAACCTCGTCACGCGCATGGCCGGCGCCGATTTGACCTCGAGGATGCATGAGGCCTTCCGCGCCGTTCGTCTCAGCAAGGCCTACGGCGTCGAAAAGCAGTCCCAAGACCGGTTCGAGTCAGACCTACTGATCGCCAATAACACCGGCTACCGCGAGGAGCGTCTTCATTTGGGCGTGAGCACTGCCAGGGAGTCCTTCACCGAGTCCCTCATACTGGGCGGCGTCCTGTTGATGGCACTGTGGGCCAACGCGGGCCGGCCGACTTTTGCGAACGAGTTGATCGCGCTGGCTGGTTTCTCGTTTATCGTGTGGAATCTGACGGCCTTTCAATGGGCCCGGGGGAAGTTCTCCGAAGAGGTGGTCAACTCTTCGTCAGACCTCATGGACATGTGGGGCCGGGCCCAGGGAATGGCCATGGGACTGCGCCGCGTATTCGATATTCTCGACATGGAATCCGAGGTCCAGGACCGGCCCGGCGCAATTCCCCTGGACGAATTCTCGAGAGAGGTTCGCTTCGAAAACGTAACCTTCGCCTATGAGGAGGATCGCCCCGTATTGGACGGCGTCAGCTTTGCTGTGCGGCCCGGAACGGTCACCGCCATTATCGGCCCTACCGGCTCCGGCAAGACGACACTCATGAACCTGCTGCTCCGCCTCTACGATCCGGATGAGGGGTCGATAGGCATTGACGGCCGGGACCTGCGTGACTACGAGGTCGACTCGTTGCGCTCCAACATCGCCATCGCGCTGCAGGAAAACGTGTTGTTCGGCATGTCGGTCCGCGAGAACATCCGGTACGCCGCTCAAGATGCGAGTGACGAGGCCGTGTACGACGCCATCCGGGTGGCGTGCATGGACGATTTTCTCGATGGGTTGCCCGAGGGGCTCGATACCGTCCTGGGCGACCGGGGCGGCAGGTTGTCTACGGGCCAGCGCCAACGCCTCTCGATAGCCCGAGCCGTGGTGCGCGATGCGCCAATCCTGGTGCTGGACGAACCGACCGCGGCCCTCGACGCCGATACGGAACACCGCGTGCTGGCAAACATAGCGGAATGGAGTGCCGGCGACGTCGGCAGCGGAAGTGGGCGCGCGGTCTTCCTGATTACCCACCGGCTCTCGACCATCCGCCGGGCGGACAACATCCTCTATCTTGACGGGGGCCGCATCGTGGAAAGCGGCAGTCACGATTCCCTGATGGGCATGACGGACGGCCGTTACCGGGCCTTCGTCCAATCCGAGAGGAACATGATCGACGGCAACGAGGACGAGACGGGCGATGCCTGAAAAGGAACGAGAATCGGGAGGCAGCCGCCTCTCCCTTCGCGCACTGCGCGAGGCCGAGAAGGCCCTTGACGAGCGCGCGAGTCTCATCGACCGCGAGACCGATATCGATTACCGCGAAACGTTCCGGGTCATTGGCCGAACCGTGCTTCTGCTCAGGTACTTCTGGCTGAGGTATGCGATCACCTTTGTGATGTCGATGATTCCCTATTGCCTATCGATGGTATTGGCCCCATTTATGGTAAAGGTCGTCATCGACCATGTGGTCCTCGGGCAGCCCGTCGAGGACGTCACCGGCTACCCGCCCTTCCTGATCCCGGTAGTCGGGATGCTCGAAGGCGCGTCCGCGCCGCGGATCATGTCCTGGGTGGCCCTGCTCACAGTGGTGGGTATGGGCAGCAGACTGGCGTTGACGTATGTATCGACCCGGCTCCACATTCGACTGAGTCAGGCCATCGGATACCTCGTTCGCGCCCGCCTGTTCGAGAACGTGCAGTCCTTGCCCATGGCCAAGCTAGACGACCAGCCCATCGGCGACTCCGTGTACCGGGTGCGTTCCGACTCGAATTCGATTATCGGGATCATATACACCGTTATCCAGCAGCCGGTCATCGCCCTGTCCGCGTTTGCGGTTGCCCTCGTCACGCTGCTCAGCGCATACCCCGATTTCCCCTTTATTGCCTTGTGGGCCGTGGGTGCCATGCCGATGTATGTGGCTGCGACGACGCCTTTCGCGCGTATGCTGCGACGGCGCGCGCAAGCCGCGTCGGCGGCGGGCACGGCCTTTACCAGCAACATTGAGGAAGGGATGGACAACATGCTGGCGGTGCAAAGCCTCGGCGCGAACGAGACGGAACGCGAGCGATTCCGCAAAGACAGCGCCGAGTCGTTCAAGCGCATCCGATTCAGCACACTGGCTTTGGGATTGGTGGAAACCTTGGGCGAAGCGTCCATGTTGCTCCTCGAATTGTTCTTCTTTGTCTATCTGGCTGGCCATGTGATAGCGGGCGATCTCTCCGTGGGCGATTTCAGCGTGGTGCTTACGTACGTCGTCAGGATGCGAGAAACGGGCCACGCCTTCGTGCGAATCTGGATCGAGATACAGGGCAAGGCCGCGCAGGCACGCCGGGTGTTCGCTATGATGGACCAGCCGCCGGAAACGGAGACGGGCGACCAGGACTTGCCGCCAATCCACGAGGGCGTGTCGTTCCGCCAGGTCGGTCTCGTCTACCCGGACGGCCGGCGGGCCCTGCAGGACGTGGCCTTCGACGCGCATATGGGACAAATCGTGGCCATCGTGGGGCCTACGGGCGCCGGGAAGACGACTCTTGCGCACCTCATTCCGCGCTACCACGTGGCGAGCGAAGGCCAGGTCCTGATTGACGGGCATGACGTGAACGACGTGACCATCGAGAGCCTCCGCGGCCAAGTCAGCTATGTGTTCCAGGAGACACAGACCGTGGCGGAGTCCGTCTTCGAGAACATCCGGTTGGGCAAACCGGATGCCACCCCGGAAGAGGTGGAACGGGCCGCGCGAACGGCAGGCATTCACGACTTCATTGTTTCGTTGCCCGATGGGTACGACACCATGCTGGGCACGACCAGCAGCAAGTTGTCGGTGGGGCAGAAGCAGCGTATCGGGATTGCCCGCGGCCTGTTGAAGGACTCACGCATCCTCATCCTGGACGAACCTACCTCGGCCCTCGACCCCGAGACCGAAGAGCACTTGGTGAACTCGCTCTACGAAGCGGCAAAAGACCGCATCGTGTTCATCATCGCCCACCGCCTGTCGACGGTTGCCATCGCTGATCAGATCGTATTTCTCGACGAGGGCCACGTACTGGAGCAGGGCACCCACGCCGAGCTGATGGCCCGAGGGGACGGAAACTACCGCAGATTCGTAGAGTTGCAGTCGACGTCTTTCGATTGATCTCAGAGTTCGCAGGTTGTGCCCTCCCCACTGGGAGGCAGTAGAGTCCCTTTCGGGTGCACTTCTCGGCTCGTTCGAGATCAACATTGTGCCTCGCAAATTTCTATCCGCACTGAAAACATTGAACATCTACATACGCCGTGCAGGGTTCAACGATGGTTGAAATTCTCCGAAATGCCGTCGTTGGGTCTACCGAACACTCAACATCGTGGCGGACTTGGCCGCCGCGTAGGGCTACCCGACTTCGGGCCTTCTCATCGGAGAACCTGATCGCTCCACCTGGTTTTCGAGGAGGATTTGGCGAAATTCGCCACTCCAAACGTGGTTGAGTGGCGCGGGGGAATCTCACCCCCACGCTCTCTCAGAACCGGACGTGCACGTCTCCGCGCATCCGGCTCCCATCTCTCGATATCGTTATGGTGTCG
>CAYNZS010000241.1:0-6514 GCA_964401695.1 uncultured Nitrospirales bacterium | reverse complement strand
CCGTGCGCGCATCGCACTGCATAATGATCCATCAGCTTAAATCACACCACTAGCGGCAGACACAAGCCCACTTTCTCTTTACGCGCCACAATGTAGGAGCGCGCCCTCGGCTCTCCTGTGCCTGGAATTGACCACCGGGGGCGGCGGTCCCACATTCGTGCTCTTGAACAACAAGAAGTTATGAGATCACAAGTGTTTCTTAGGAGATTGCGGTGCATTGTAGAATGTCGTCCCTCCCCCTGTCTCCGCCAAGAAGACGAGTTCTTGGGTTCTGTTTCTACTTGGGTTCGGCTATCCCGGATCAGCGAACAACGCTTCCCCGCTACCGCTGAGGCGGTAGCGGGGAGGCGTTCAGAAGTTCCGAATTAGTTGGCCGCAATCTCGACTAACCGGGATTTGGCCTCTTCCTTCTTCGGAAGCGTCACCCGCAGCACTCCGTTCTCAAACTTGGCCTCGACCCCCGCGCTGTCGAATCCACCGGGGATTTCGACCGTTCGCTCGAATTTTCCGTAGCTCCGCTCGGCGTGGCGATAACCGTCCTTTTCCGTATCCGCTTCGCGTTTACGTTCGCCCTTGATTGTCGCCACGTTCCCTATCACTTCAATCTGAATGTCATCTTTCATCAGGCCGGGGATGTCCATCTCCACGATGTACGCGCTGTCCGTCTCGCGAAGATCGGCGCGAGGGGTCCAGAACGCCTCTCCGTTCTCCCCGCCCGCCCTGCGCACTGGCCCCAAGAATCCATTGAAGTGCGACTCCAATTCGTTCAGGGCATTCCAAGGGGCCAAATCGCGTCGATTCCTCATTCGCACTAATGTCATGACTCTTCTCCTTTTCGTTGCCCCGCGAGTGCCGTGATCGGTCTCGCGGCTGTTTGTGTACGTTGGTTGTCTACTCAAAAGCAAGGCGAATGCCAAGAATTCACGTCAGAAGCTAAGATCCTCTAGTTCAGGACGTTACACAGACCTGCCCTACGAAAGTCCGCTCGCGGGACTTTCCATCGCCACAATCCCCGTTCGTTTTTGAGATATCCCCGTACCAAAGTAGAACGAGTCGATGCGTGATATGGCCAATCTATAGGCTTCGGTTGATCGTTGACAACAGATCGGGGCTGTGGTATCCTCGCGAAACAGAAGTCGCGCTTCGGTCTGGCGCGAAATGCAGAGGAGAAACGCCCCGTGTTAAGCACTCGAAAGGCTTTGCTGAAATCCGTAGCCGTCACCGTGATCCTCGGGTTCGGAATATCCCAGGGAGTGGTTTGGGCCCAGAGTTACGACCCCGACCAGGACGTTCCCAATCCCACGCTCGCCGAAAAGCGTCTGGAAAAATTAGGCCGTGGTTTGTCGAACATCCTGTTCGGATGGGTCGAAATCCCCCTTACCTTCGACCGCAAGATGAAAAAAGGCAAGCCCTTGTCCTACCTGCTCGGCGTTGTCCCCGTACTGGGCACGGCAAAAGCCCTCATGCGTACGGGTGCGGGCGTGGTCGAAGTGTTCACCTTCGGCAAGACCAAGCCGGAAGTGAACTATGAGGCCATTCTTGAACCTGAGTACATCTTCTAATCCCTTATGAAGTGGACATCACGAGGCAACGCTGCCATCGCGACGGTTGCGCTCCTGGACGGGCGCAACGGCAACGCCGTGATTGTGGGGGCTCGATCGAATCCCAAAGGGGCTGTGATCGTTGCGAAGGGCGCGGATTCGGAGATCCCTGAGACGGTGTCCCTCTCGCAATGCTTGGACGCGTTGATTCCGACCGGCTTGATCGATATCCTGTGTATGCAGAAACGCCTTCACGGCGAGGGCGGCATCACGTCTCCAGCGGAGTTTTAGCCGCTGGTTCTGTTTCGGAGTTCGATGATAAGCGCGGTCTGATTCTGTCCTGGATCGCGTTCCTTTCTGACTCATATTTACATCGGCCACTGAGAAAAAGGGGTTCCATTTTCCGTGAGCGACACCGAGGTCTCGCTCGTCGAGGTGGGGAAGCTTGTTTCTCGCGACCCATCGCTGGCGCTAATAACGTTGCGCATCGTTAATTCGGCCTTCCATAGATTGTGCGAAACGGTTACTTCCGTCGAACACGCCGTCACGCTGTTGGACATCAAAGTCGTGCGGAACTTGGTGCTCACGGCAGCCGTGTTCGATCAATTTCAGAAAGGCGAAGAAGTCCTGCTCCGCCACAGCCTCGCTTGCGGCATAGCCATGCGCACGTTGGGAAAATCCGGCGCACTCGCCAAGGTGAACATCAAACAGCAGGACGAGTTGTTCATATATGGGCTCTTGCGCGATGTGGGAAAGATTATTGTGCAGGAATTCATGCCCACCGAATACGACCAAGTGCGTGAGTTGTGCACACGGGATAAGATCTCAAGTTCCATAGCCGAACGCGAGGTAATAGGCGTGGATCACGCTGCGTTGGGGTCTAGGCTGGCTGTGAAACGGAAACTTTCCGACGGGCTTGCGAACGCGATAGAAGACCACCACGATTTCTCCCAATGCTCGGATCGAGAGTACAGGGGACAGGCGGCCCTCCTCTGCGTGGCGGACTACATGTGCCACGCCGCTGGGATTGCGCACCCCGAGGAGGCTGCCCCGGTGGTGCCTGAAGAGACGTGGAAACTGACCGGGCTCACGAACGCGGAAATAGTTCCGGTACTTGAGAAGATGTTCTCTGCCGTTGGCGACATTGATGAACTTGTCGAGCTCGCCTCGTAACGGCCGCGGGTTTCTTCCCCGCTCACCTCGCTTCGAACCGGCGCGCTTGACTACTCCGGGCTGAAATGCGATTGCGCCGCTTTCAGTGTGACGGATTTCGGTGTTTGAAAGAAATCGACTTCGCGCCCGGCGACGGCTTCAGTGTGTTGCGCGGTAAGAACGCGCAAGGCAAGACTTCTCTCCTCGAATCCATACTTTTCGCCGCCACATCGAAAAGCCACCGCACCAACACCGAGAAGGACCTCGTTGGCAAGGACGGCGACGGATTTCGCATCGCCCTTGAGGCGGAAGCGTCGGAGCGCAGCGTCAAGCTCGAGGCGTTTTGGCGTCAAGGCGCGAAACGCTTCAAAGTCAACGGCGTTCCCCTCGAGCGCGTAAGCGACATTCTCGGGCATATAAGCGTCATCCTGTTTTCTCCCGAAGACACTGCCTTGGTCCGCGGCGGCGCGTCGGTGCGCAGGGCCTTCATGGACATGGAGCTTTCCCAACTGAGCGCCGCGTATCTTAACGCCCTGCAGAACTACCGCAAGGCGCTCCGGCAGCGGAACGAGATTCTCCGGCAACCCCATGCGCCGCGCGGCCTGCTCGAAGCGTGGGATCCCCAACTCGCGCGCTACGGCGACGAACTGATCGCGCAACGCGCTGCCTATCTCGAAGAACTCTCCGCGTTGGCGCAAGAGGCGTACCTCCATCTCTCCGGCGGCGAGGTCCTGCGGGCAGCCTATAAACCAGATATAGGGCCCGGCGAGAATCTGTACGAAGCGTTTGGCGCCTCCGCGGATGCCGACGTGCGGCGGCGTCAAACAACCCGCGGCCCTCACCGCGACGATATAGTACTCACCGTCGATGGCCAGCCCGCGCGCAGCCATGGCTCGCAAGGACAGCAGAAGACAGCGGCCCTGTGCCTTCGGCTGGCAGACCTGGAATTGGTGAAACGGCGCATCGGGGAGTACCCGGCGCTTATGCTTGACGAGGTGTTTTCGGAGTTGGATGCCGAACGCGTGCACCGCCTTTTCGATGTGATCGATCCGTCTGCCCAGTGCATCGTCACAACCACGGACACCGATCCAAGCTCAAATCCAGCGGGGCGAGACGCCACGCAATTTCTCATGGAAGCCGGCCGCTTGCGCGCGTTGTGAGGAGTTCCTCCGCGCGCCGTTTGCTGAGTAACAGCGCGACCCCGGGAACACCAATCTCCCGGTTGGCATACATGGGCCTGACGCCCGTCGGGGAAGGCGCATCCACACTCCGGCGCGTACGGACTCGCAATTACGCACAAGCCGCGATTCGCCAACGCTATTTGCCGCGCTCCGTCCGCGCGTCCCATTCCTCTTGAAGGAGTGGGCGCTCCTTCCAACGGCGATGCATCCAAAGCCACTGACCGGGGCTCTGACGAACGAGGGATTCGATGGCGTCCTGGCAGTTCTGGATGGCTTCGACCAGGTCCTTGCGCAGGTCGCCCGTTCGCCGCACTTCGATGGACGGTAGGAATTCGACGGTGTATCTTCCCTTTGAATCGCGGGTCATGGACACGGGATGGATAGGCGCCTTCGCGCGAACGGCTACCATGGCCGGGGCGACGGTGGCCCAGCAACGCCTTCCGAAGAAGGTGACCGGCACGCCGTTCTCGCGTGGACTCTGGTCGATGAGGATACCGACGATCTTCCCACCGCGGATTTGCCGCATGATCTCGCCACCGGCCGAATCCTTCTTTATTAGGAGTGCACCCGTGCTTTCCCGGACCGCTGTGATGGCGCGTTCGAGGCGGGGGTCGTCAAACTCCCGAACCACAATGGCCGCTTGGAATCCGTAAGCTACCGCCGCGGCGACCATCCATTCCCAGTTGCCCAGGTGGGCGCCCACCATGAGCGCGCCACGGGAACGGTCGATGTGTTCCACGCCTTTAACTCGGAAAAGGTCCTCGCCACCCGGCGCGATGAGCCTCGGAGCATGGCTGAATTCGGCTGCGGCGATGCCCAGATTCTGGCATGCCTCGAACAGGATTCGTCGCTTCACCGGCGCGGTGAGTTCGGCGCCGAAGGCCGCCTCTATGTTCGCGCGGCCCACTGTGCGGGCCCGCGGCGCCAGCCAAAAGATGGCATACCCGAAGACCCGGCCAATAATCCGGCAAGCGGGAAAGGGAAGAAGGGCGGTCGTGCGGAGGAAGGCGATGCTCAGGCTCGCGGAAATCCAAGAAACGGCGGGGCTGCGGCGGCTCGCCATAGGATTCTCAGAGCGCGAGAGTTTCGCCAATGGCTGACATGTACTTTAGAGCGCCATTGGCTGTGTTCTCATACATCCAGTCCACGGCATCAGGGTCGCCGTGCACGAAAACAACGCGATCCGGCTTAATACGCTCGATGACCCGTTGCAGAGCCATGCGGGGCGCATGCGCACTGAAATGATAGGATTGGATGTTATCGAGGCGCACCTCGACCGGCGCCGCGCCAAGCATGAATTGAAGTGAATCTCCCGGCGAGCAAGTCTTGACTTGATGGCCCACCGTATCCGGATCGCAGTATCCGACGAAGAAGATTCCGTGGCAGGGCTCTTTCACCATCTCCTGCGCGATGGCCGCGGAGGGCGTATTCTGGATCATCATGCCCGAGGTCGCCACTACAATACAGGGTTCCCGGAGCAATTTACGCGCGACTTCGGGGTTCCACACATCGCCAACCTTCTTGAACTGGCTTAAAGGGCTAAGTTCGGCTCCTGGCCGGAGTTGATCGCGGAACCGGTCGTAGATTTCGTAGACCGCCCGGCCCAACCCGGAGGCGTACACCGTAACATGAGGCACAACGCCCTCCTCTTGCAGCCGTGCGATGACGTTGAGAATCTCCTGCGCCCGGCCCAACGCGAAACTCGGGACGAGTACGCAGCCGCCGCCCTCGAGCACCGTCGCCATCGAGGCGCCGAATCGTTCGATTTCCTCTGCGTAGCTTACCGAGTCGGCCCCTTCGTTAGCCCCATAAGTCGATTCGATGATGAGGGTGTCGATGGTTTCGGGCCGGTCGGGATACTCGAACCCAGCCATAAGCTCTTGATCTACCGCGCAAATATCCGCCGTATAGAAGACACTTCGCCCGTTGGCGTTTAGCCGAACGGACGCGCTGCCAAGCACATGCCCCGCCGGGCTGAAAACGGCGCACAGTTCGCTCTCCGAGGAGATAGCGAATTCCTGCCCAACCTCAATGCCATACGACTTTCCTACCGCGTATTCCACGTCCGAATGCTGGTACAAGGGGTAGTCGTCGATATGCCGTTCCTTCTTCAAAATCCCCATGACGGATACGCTGTTGTGCAGCATCCGATCCATGATGCGCAGCGTTGCGGGCGTAGCGTAGGGTACGACCGAGGGGAATATTTGGAGAAGGTGGGGCAACGAACCGCAGTGATCGATATGCGAGTGGGTAATGATCGCGGCATCGGGCGCTTTGCGCAGCAAGGAAAATTCAGGAAGCGCGCCTACGCCCTCTTTCTTAGGGTGAAGGCCGGAATCGAGAACAATATCGAGCCCGCCCATGCGCAGAAGATAACTATTCGCCCCAACTTCCCGCGCACCACCCAAGGGCGTAAACTCAATCGAACTCACTGGTTAGCCTCCGAACTCCTCATTTTATTGGACTGGAGTTCCATTGTCAATTTTCATCGAGATCTAGGATTTGGCGGACGCGCCCGTGAAGCTGGGGCGAGTCCTCTCGTCCCAACCGCATGGAGGCTGCGTTGACCCAAGCGTGGAGGAGCGCTAGGCTAGAGTTTTGCGGTTACGCAGCCTGTTTATTCGCATGGTTGTTAGCCCG
>CAYNZS010000240.1:0-6525 GCA_964401695.1 uncultured Nitrospirales bacterium | reverse complement strand
AGGAACGACGAAGCAATCTGCTGCCAACAACTCGTCACGCCTGACAGAAGGCGAGTGGCTCTGGCGGCCGGAGAAGATTGCCGCAGTCGCTGTCGCTCCCTCGCAAAGTCGGTTGAAGGCTTTTTTAAGGACAGCAGTGATAGAAAAGCAGTATTTCTCTGGGATGATGGAAACACACTGTGGCTACGGCCAGAAAGGAAGGTGATCGATGAGATTGGGCGGATTGTATCCGATGGAAGCCCCGGAAAGAAGTGCTGTAGGCACGGGGGCGAAGAACAGCGATGCGCAAGCTAAGTTACGGTTCGTCTTGCCGGAATCGGTTGACGATTTCGACGACATCGTCGCACAACTGGATCGCTACGGCCTCTCGACCATTGGAACCCCTCGTGGCATTGAGAACTGGACTTCGGACGATTGCGTCGCCTTTGGAGAGCGTGCGCGGGAGCTAGGGATTGTCGTCGGCGAAGGATCCTTCGGGGGCAATCTCATGTCCGCGGATGGGCAGTTGGTGGACCAGCGTATCGAGGCTCTACGCAAGGCCCTGCAAAGCGCCGACCTTGTCCAGAGCAGCACCCACCACATTCTGGTCGGCACAAAGGACAGCTCTGACTCCCTGCTTGCCCCCCACCCCTACATGTTTACCGACGAGGCCAAAGCCGAGTTGCGCGAGGCAACCCTCCGGGTGATGGACGGCCTCGACTTGCAGCACACACGCCTCTTGATCGAACCGTATAACAACAGCTTCTATTACCAGCCCGAAGACATACGAGAGTTCCTCGATAGCGTCGGGCATCCGATGGTCGGTCTGCAGCTCGATATCGTTAACATGATCGCTTTCGACACGATCTATGACACGACCTCGCTTATCAACCGCACCTTCGACCTGCTGTCAGATTACATTCACGCCGCACACATCAAGGACATGCACTGGGCGCCAGGGCATCTGATCTTGAAATGGGACGAGGTGCTCATCGGACAGGGAGTCCTCGATCTCAAGACCTACCTGCAAAGGCTGGGCGAGTTGGACCCGGACCTCCCCTGCTACTGCGAGCATCTGCCAGACGAAGAATCCTATGCCCACAATTTCGCACGTATACACGAAGCTGCGGGAGAAGCAGGACTGAGCTTCGTTGCCCGCTCATAAGCCGTTCTTGCAATGATTGATTGAATGAAAAATCAATACGTGAAGTGGTCTCCGTTCTTCCTAGCCCGGTTGTCTCGCCGGTTTCAGCGGCGAGATGTACCGGGCTAAATCAATCCGGCGGCCTCCAACGACTTCGCGAGGACCTTCTTCTCGACTCCCGTCAGTTCGCGCTGGGGCGGGCGCACGTATCCGGCGTCGCAGCCCCGAAGGCGTAAGGCTTCTTTGTGGAAGGCAACCATCCTTCCGTACTCCAATAGCTTGGCCGCCTCATGCAGCCTGAGCTGGAAGGACCATGCCTTTTTGAGGTCGCCTTTTTTAATGTTATTGTAGATGCCAAGAAATAGCTCAGGGACGAAGTTGGCCATGGCGGAGACGCTGCCGGTGGCGCCGGTGACGTAGGCCTGGTAGGTATACTCGTCGGCCCCATTGATGAGCACGGAGCCTTTGGGCAAACCGGCCGCAAGTCGGCTGAAGTTGACCATGTCGTTGTTGCTCTCTTTGAGGCCAACCACGTTTTCGATCTCGTTGACGAGCCGAATAACGAGGGCCGGCGAGAGGGCGTTCAAGGTGCATTTGGGAATATCGTAGAGAAGAACGGGGTAGCCATCGACGGCTTTCGCAACCGCCCGGTAGTGGGCCACGAGCGATTGTTCGTCGTAGGCGTAGAACGAAGGGGTTAAGACGCCGATCGCCTTTGCGCCCGCTTCCCGCGCGTGCACGGCCAAGTCGATGGTGTTCGGCGTATCCAGACAGCCCACTTGAACGAACGCATTCATCTTCTTGCCAACCGCAGCAACGAGTTCTTCGAGAAGTCTCTTTCGCTCGTCCGGCCGCATCAAGAGCCCCTCGCCGGTGGTTCCGCTCACGTAAATGCCGTGGCAGCCGCGTTTGGCGTAGTGTTCGGCCAACGCGCAGGCCTTGTCATAGTCCACATTTGCGCCGCCTCTGGTAAAGGGTGTTACGATCGCGGGCGAGATGCCGTCAAGGTCTACTTTCATGGAATCCTCCGTGCTGCGTATGCTGGTGCGACTGGGAAGGCGAGTATACGCAGGCGCTTGCCACGCAAGCAATCGAGATACCGAGACTGCTCCCGACAATGGCAGTCTCATACCCGTCCCGCTGGTTGATCTCGCCCCAGAGATTCTGGTCAAATGCAGAGCGAAGAGGTCCATCATCGCCACTCACAAGGAGGCCATGCCGATGATTGAAGGACTGCGCTTCGATCCCATCGAGTTGCCGGAGGGAACCGGCGAATTGCGCGCCGAAGTTCGCGCGTTCATGGAAGAAGAACGCACGTCGGGTACACTCGTAGGCAGGACGCCTGAAGACGGCAGCCACTGCCCCGAATTCAGTAAGAGGCTCGGCGAACGCGGCTGGATAGCCATGATGTGGCCGAAGAAATACGGCGGCCACGAACGCTCCGCCCTCGAACGCTACGTCGTTGGCGAAGAACTTATCGTCGCGGCCGCCCCCACCACCGCCCACTTCGTCGCGGACCGGCAGAGCGGCCCCCTTCTGTTGCGTTTCGGCAGCGAAGAGCAGCGCCAGACGCTTCTCCCCAGGATGGCGCGCGGCGAACTCACCTTCTGCATCGGCATGAGCGAACCCAACGCCGGTTCCGACCTGGCCTCCGTCCAGACTACGGCCACCAAGCACGGGGACGGATGGCTCGTCAACGGCACGAAGCTCTGGACCGGTTGGGCCCACAAAGCGAACTACATGATCGCGCTGGTCCGCACGTCGCCCAACGCCGGAAACCGTCACGAAGGGCTCAGCCAATTCATCATCGACCTCTCCCTGCCCAACATCGAAATCCGTCCCATATACAACCTCGCAGGCAATCACCACTTCAACGAAGTCGTCTTTAACGACTGCCCGGTTGCCAACGACATGATCGTCGGCGAGGAAGGTAACGGCTGGAATCAGGTCATGGGCGAGCTCGGCTACGAACGCAGCGGTCCCGAACGCTTCCTGTCGGGTTTTCGGCTTTACACCGAAATCGTCCGCGCCGTCGGCCCCGACCCCACCGACACGCAAGCCGAAATCATCGGCCGTATCGCCGCCCATCTCATGACGTTGCGCAGCATGTCCATCTCCGTTGCGGGTATGCTGCAGGCTGGGCTTTCTCCAAAGGTCGAGTCCTCCCTCGTAAAAGATCTCGGTACCAACTTCGATCGGGAAATCCCGGAAATAGCCCGCCTTATGTTTGCTACCGAACTCTCGACCGACGCTTCCGGCTGCTTCGAGAAAGCCCTCGCGGACGCCATGCTCATCGCGCCCACCTGGACGATTCAAGGCGGTTCCAAAGAGATACTGCGCACGGTCATTTCAAAGGGGATTGGACTGTAATGAGCGAAATGCTTGGACTTATCGAAGACACTGCTGGAAAAATCATGAGCGATCTCTGCGCCAAGGACTTGGTCGACGAAGCGGAACAGGGATCCTGGCCCGAAACACTGTGGCAGACCCTCGAAGAATCGAGGCTTACCGTCGCCGTCGTCCCAGAAGACCAAGGCGGAGGCGGCGGATCGCTCGAAGACGGAATGGCCGTGCTCGCGCAGGCGGGCCGCCACGCCGCGCCACTACCCTTGGCCGAAACGCTCCTTGCAGGTTGGGCGCTCGCCGGTTCCGGGTGCGGCGTCCCAAGCGGGCCGCTGACCCTCGCGCCGATTCATCCCAACGAAAGCCTGGCCATCGAAAAGAAATCGAACGGATCATGGGTTCTTTCCGGCACGGCCCGTCGCGTTCCCTGGGCGGCGCGCGCTGCCCGAATCGTCGTATTGGCGAGCCACGGCGAAACACTCATGGTCACGTGCGTGGAACCGGGCGCCTGCGCAATCACACCCGGAAAGAACCTCGCGGGTGAACCCCGCGACGATGTGCTTTTCGATGCAGTGGAATTGCCGGACGGCAGCGTTTCGGCCGCGGGCGATGGCATCGACGCCGCCGCTCTCCGTCGCCTCGGCGCCCTGACCCGCTCCGTACTCATGGCCGGCGCCCTCGAAACCGTGCTGCAACTATCCATCGAGCACGCCAGAGTGCGCGTACAATTCGGCCGGCCCATCGGCTCCTTCCAGGCCATCCGGCAGAACCTCGCCGTGTTCGCCGGACAAGTCGCCGCCGCGAACAAAGCCGCCGAAGTCGCGGTGCGCGCTCTCGAAGCCGGAGATGCCCGCATCGAAATCGCCGCCGCAAAGGCCAGGGCTGGGGAGGCCGCCGGGAAAGGCGCGGAAATCGGACACCAGACCCACGGCGCCATGGGCGTCACGCACGAACACGCCCTACACCAATACACCCGCCGTTTGTGGTCCTGGCGTGACGAGTTCGGCCCCGAGATGGAATGGCAAGCTGAAATCGGAAGGGCCGTCGCCCAGAGAGGTCCCGAAAACCTCTGGGCGTTCATCACCAACACCTGAATCGGGACTGCGAAACGTGGCGGCTACAGCGGCCAGAAAAATTGGATTAAAGGCGTCGCCACGAGCACAACAAGAATTTCCAGTGGCAAGCCCATCCGCGCGTAGTCCCCGAACCTATATCCTCCCGGCGCCAAGACCAGCGTATTCGACTGGTGCCCGATCGGTGTCAAGAAAGCGCACGAACAGCCCACCGCGACACAGATGAGAAAAGGGTCCGGAGAAGCATCCAGCCCAACGGCAACCTTGAACGCGATAGGCGCCATCAGGACCGCCGCAGCCGCATTATTGATGACGTCCGAAAGCGTCATCGCCCCTACGAGGAGGATCACTAACGACACCACAGGCGGGGCGCCACTGCCCACGCGCAGCAAAAGGTCCGCAATCGACTGCGCGCCCCCCGTCGATTCGAGCGCCGCGCCCACGGGGATAAGCGCCCCGAGCAGCACGATGATAGGCCAGTCGATGCTCTCGTAGATTTCCCGCAGCGAAAGGAGGCCCACAAGCCGCATCGCCGTCGCCGCGCCCACAAACGCTAACGTCACCGGCAACCATCCCGCCACGGTGAACACCAGCGCCAACCCGAATATGCATGTGCCCAGAAGAAGCCGGCGTGGTTCCCCCAAGCGCAGCCCGCGTTCCGCCAAGGGCAGCCAACCGAGCGCCGATTCCGCCTCCTGCCGGCGCTCCTCCTCTCCCTGCACCAACAGGATGTCCCCCGCTTTAAAGCGGATTTGGTTTAGCCGGCTCTTCAGCCGCTCGCCCTTGCGCGCCACGGCCAACAAGTTGATGCCATAGCGATGACGAAGATTGAGAGAATTCGCCGTCCACCCGACATACATCGAGTTCGGCAGGATGATCGCCTCTCCTAGGCCCACCTCCGCCGAGCGGTCGTCTTGTTCCTTGCCGTTTTCCTTTTCGCCTACCTTCTTCTCCTCCTTTCCATCTTCCTTCGCGACCAACTCCAAGCGCGCGTCCTGCACCAGCCTCTCAAGGTCCGCCGAACTCGCCTCGACCATGAGAATATCCCCGGCGCACAGCCTCATGAATGTCGAAGGAACGAGCTCCTTTCGAGCATTGCGGATAACACTCAACACTACGGCTTCCGCTTTGGTGATACTGCCCAGTGTGCGCAGCGATTTCCCCACGAGCAGCGAGTCTTCCGGCAACCGGACTTCCGTTATGTAGTCTTCAACCTGAAACAAATCTTCTCGAGAGCGCTGGCCCTTCCGCCTGGGAATCAGCCGCCATCCCCCCAGGGCGATGAACGCCACGCCGGAAAGGGCCACGCCCACACCCACCGGAGAAAAATCGAACATGCCGAAGGGGGTTCCGCTTACCGTTCCTCGATACGTGGCGATGATAATGTTTGGGGGCGTCCCGATCAGCGTCGTCATCCCACCCAAAATCGACCCGAAAGCCATCGGCATGAGAAGGAGGGAAGGTGGGACCTCGTTCTGACGCGACAGCCGCAGACCCACCGGCATCAGCAGCGCCAGCGCACCCACATTGTTCATGAAGCTCGAACACACCGCCACCAGCAGCGTCATCGCGCCGACCAATACCGTAGGCCGTTTGCCTATACGCGCCATCCACGATGCGAGCACGTCCACCACCCCGCAATTGCGCAACCCGCGGCTCACCACGAGGATCGCCGCCACCGTCACGATCGCCGGATGGCCGAAACCCAAAAAGGCTTCCTCCCCAGGAACGATCCCAACGACCGCCAGCAGCAACAGCGCCGCCAATGCCACAACATCGTAGCGCCAGCGCCCGAATACGAACGCCACCAGCATCGCGCCCAACACAAGAAACACCACCTGCTGGTCAATCATGTTTTCCTATATCCTCAAAGGCATTGATACGGGGCGGCAGGCATTTTGCCCGCCGCTAGCCCGGATATTTCACCATCTCTATTGAGAAAGGCCGATTCCCTTCGCATAAAGGCCTTGCGAGAAGCACTTTAAG
>CAYNZS010000239.1:0-6549 GCA_964401695.1 uncultured Nitrospirales bacterium | reverse complement strand
GTTAAACGATGCCGGCGGATCTGAAGATGACTCTTCCAAATGGGAAATCCGGGCTTAAATCACTTTACACACTTTAGCGTCGATAATTTCCGAAAGATTCTCGAAAAAGTATTGACGAACCCCACGCGGAGAGGTAGAATGCGACAATATAAATCGTGAACAGGAGGGTGCCGCCATGGTTTTCACCAAAGTGGGAAACGACCTGAATACACTTCACGTTACGTACTACGAAAGCGCATACCACAAAGAGGGGTTCGTGGACCTGACCTTGGTCCATCCTGAAGACTCTTACAAGATCCACACCGAAGACATCGTCGATATTCCTGGGCTCCCTGACCATGCGCCCGGCGAACCCGTCACGGTCATCGTCCACCACCCAGACCACTCGGACGATTTCATCGAAGCGAAGTACGCTTAGATTGTCCCGATAGGTCTTGCTGAAAGGCCGCATGTCCGCGCCCGTGGCAGTGATTTTTTTCTAGCCATCGGCGGCCGAAAGTCTTGTGCGCCTTCGCGGCTATCCAGCGCGTGTCCGCGGGTTCGACACTCCCCGTAGCCCTCCCGGCGAGCGATGGAATTGCCCGCTCGGTTTGGTCCAAGCATTCAAGCAAAATGGTGAACGCGCCCCCCCTCTCCGTGGAAAGGGGAGTCGACCACGGAATTATTCTCTCGGCGCTACCCTTTTCTTGGCGTATCGAGCGCGGCCAGCGCCGCGGCGAATCGGGCGATCGGCACACGGAAGGGACTACAACTTACGTAGTTCAAACCCGTCCGGTGGCAGAACATCACGGATGACGGGTCGCCGCCGTGTTCGCCGCAGATACCGATCTTTAGATTGCCGCGCGTACTCCGCCCCTTCTCTACACCTAACTGGACCAACTGGCCGATTCCTTCTTGGTCAAGAGCCTCGAACGGATCGGCGGGAAGAATATCTTTCCTTACATATTCTGGGAGGAATCCACCCGAATCGTCGCGGGAGTAGCCGAAGCCCATCTGCGTAAGATCGTTCGTGCCAAAGCTGAAGAACTCGGCGTTCTCGGCGATCGAGTCTGCCACCAAACACGCTCGCGGCGTTTCGATCATCGTTCCGACCAAGTAATTCACTTTTGTCTTCGTCTCGGCCTGGACTTCCCCGGCCACGCGCCGGATGATCGCCTCCTGATTCTTGAATTCCGCCGAGGTGCCTACCAGGGGAATCATGATCTCGGGAAAGACTTTGATCTTCTTCTTGGAGACGGCCACCGCTGCCTCGAGAATAGCCCGCGCCTGCATCTCCGTAATTTCGGGATAGGTGATGCCCAAGCGACACCCACGGTGTCCGAGCATGGGGTTCAACTCATGAAGCTGCCGGATGCGGTCGCGGATGCGGGCCGGTTTGATACCCAGATCCTTCGCGAGCTTCGCAATCTGCTTGTCGTCGAGCGTCAAAAATTCGTGCAGCGGGGGATCGAGCAGCCGAATGGTCACGGGCTTTCCGGCCATAGCCTTGAAAATCCCCGTGAAATCGCGGCGCTGGAAAGGCAACAATTTCATGACCGCCTTGCGCCTAGCCTTCTCGTCTTCGGCGAGGATCATATAGCGCACATGAATGATGCGCTTAGGGTCGAAGAACATATGTTCGGTACGCGCCAGGCCGATCCCTTCTGCCCCCAGCTTGACGGCCAGCGCCGCATCTTCCGGGGTCTCCGCGTTCGTGCGCACGTTTATCTGCCGAACCGTGTCGGCCCAGCCCATCAACTTCTTGTACCACTTATTCTTGTCGGGCTGAGCCGGTAGTACGCTAAGCTGGCCATTGTAGACCGCGCCCGTGCTCCCATTTATAGAGAGCCAGTCGCCCTCTTTGATGGTCTTACCGCCGGCTTTCATCTTCTTCTTCGCGCTATCGATATTCAGCGCGCCGCAACCGACCACGCAACATTTACCCCAGCCACGGGCAACCAGCGCGGCATGGCTAGTCATGCCGCCTTTGGCCGTAAGAATCGCCTCGGCTACGTGCATACCGTGGACATCTTCGGGAGAAGTTTCATTGCGAACGAGAACAACCTTCTCGCCCTTTCGTGCCCACGCCTCCGCATCTTCCGAGGTGAACACCGCGCGCCCGACGCCTCCGCCCGGCCCCGCCGGCAAGCCCTTCGCAAGCGTGGTCGCCGTCTTCTCCTTAGCCGGATCTAGCATGGGATGAAGCAACTCGTCGATCTGCTCTGGGCTAACGCGCTGCAACGCCGTGTTGCGGTCGATAAGTTTCGTGTTCGCCATCTCCACGGCCATGCGCACCGCGGCTGGCCCCGTCCGTTTGCCCGAACGAGTTTGGAGCATCCAGAGCGAGCCATCCTCGATAGTGAATTCGATATCCTGCATATCGCTGTAATGTCTTTCGAGCTTCGCACGGATAGCGGCAAGCTGCTTGTAGAGCTTCGGATTCGCCTCCTCGAGTGAAGTCATCTTTTGCGTGTCGGCCGTTTTCGTCGCCTTGTTCAATGGCGAAGGCGTTCGAACGCCCGCTACCACATCTTCACCCTGGGCATTGACCAGCCACTCGCCATAGAACACGTTCTCGCCTGTGGCTGGATTGCGCGTGAACGCCACGCCGGTCGCCGAGGTATCGCCCATGTTTCCGAAGACCATCGCCTGAACGTTGACGGCCGTGCCCCAGTCGTCGGGGATCCTCTCGATGCGGCGGTACGCGATGGCGCGGCGCCCGTTCCACGATTGGAATACGGCGCGAATAGCGCCCCAAAGCTGCTTGACGGGATCGTCGGGAAAGGGTTTGCCCAGCGTCTTCTTAACGATGCGCTTGAACTCGGCGGAAAGATCCTTCAGATCGACGGCAGAGAGATCTGTATCTTCGGAAACGCCGCGATCCTCCTTGAGCGCATCGAAAGCGTGTTCAAGCCGTTCGCGAACCGACTCGCCATCCTTCGGCTCGACCCCCTCGGCCTTCTCCATGACGACATCGGCGTACATCGTGATCAGGCGCCGGTAGGCGTCGTAGACGAAACGCGTGTCGCCCGTCTTCTCGATGAGCCCCGGTATGGTCTTCGCGCCCAACCCTACGTTGAGCACAGTGTCCATCATGCCCGGCATGGATTTCCGCGCACCCGAACGAACCGACAGAAGGAGCGGGTTCTTCGGATCGCCGAACTTCTTCCCCATGACCTTTTCGACTTTGGCCAACGCCTTGTTCGCATCAGTCGTGAGTGACTGGGGAAACTTGCCTTTGCGCTCATAGTAGATCGCGCACATATCGGTGGTGATCGTGTATCCCGCTGGAACGGGGACGCCGATGCTGGACATCTCGGCGAGGTTCGCCCCTTTGCCCCCGAGCAGATTATTCATCCCAGCTTTGCCGTCGGCTTTGCCACTGCCGAAATAGTATACGTCCTTCTTAGCCATGTTGCCGGTGCTCCTATATCAATTTTCGTTAAGGCTATTCTGGGAAAAAACCCGAGACAGCGCCCCGTGTTGACGCGCGTCTGAAGACATCGTGGTGCGGGCCGGGGAAGAAAAGGCCGGGGCGAAAACGTGCAAGGAGTTTACTTAACTATCCGGCCCTCACGCAATAAACGAACGCCGCTTGTGCGCGGACTGGTTGCCGTTCCGACAAGAAACAGCAGGCTCGTCTCAACCCGAGAACGCCGCGCTCGCTGCTTCCAGCGTCTTTCCGATCACATCGCTGTCGTGCGCGACGCTAGTGAAGCCCGCTTCGTATTGCGATGGCGCGACGTACACGCCACGCGCCAACATACCGCGGAAGTATTTAGCGAAGCGTTCGGTATCCGAAGCCGTCGCGTCAGCGTAATTGCGCACCGGACCTTCGTTGAAGAACATGCAGCCCATGGTGCCGAGCCGCGTCTGGTAGACAGGAACGCCGGCCTTCCTCGCGATAGCGCCCAAGCCTTCGGCCAAGTCTGTCATGGCCCGCACCGCGCGATCGAACACGCCGGGTTGGGTAAGGACGTCCAACGTTGCCAAGCCCGCTGCGGTCGCCAGCGGATTGCCCGACAACGTCCCGGCCTGATACACGGGACCGACCGGCGACAGGTGATCCATGATCTCCGCGGGACCGCCATAGGCGCCAACGGGCAACCCCCCCCCGATAACCTTGCCGAGGGTCGTCAAGTCGGGTGTCACACCGTAGTGTTCCTGCGCGCCACCGATGGCCACGCGGAATCCGGACATGACTTCATCAAAGATGAGCAGCGCGCCGTGTTTCTTCGTGAGATCGCGCAGACCGTGGAGGTAGCCATTCTCCGGCAGAATCACCCCCATGTTTCCCGGCACGGGCTCGAGGATAATACACGCCACATCGCCGCCCTTCACCTCGAGAATTTCCCGCGCGGCATCCAGATCGTTATAGGGCATGGTCAAAGTACACGAGGCGTAGGCCTCGGGCACGCCAGGGCTCGTCGGCGTCCCCAATGTCGTCAGCCCGCTGCCAGCTTGGACAAGCAGCCCGTCCGCGTGGCCGTGGTAGCAGCCTTCCACCTTCACGACCAGGTCGCGCCCGGTGTATCCCCGCGCCACGCGCAGCGCGCTCATGGTTGCCTCGGTTCCGCTATTGACGAGACGAACTTTTTCGATGGACGGGACCAGGCCAGCGACGACTTCGCCGAGCCGAGTTTCGGCCTCCGTCGGAATGCCGAAACTCGCTCCGCGCTCAAGGGCCTTCGTAACCGCCTCGATAACGACCAGGTGCGCGTGCCCCAGGATGAGCGGTCCCCACGAGAGCACATAGTCGATATACTCGTTGCCATCCACATCCTTAATGGTTGCACCCTTTCCCGAAGCCACGAAGAACGGGTTGCCACCCACCGCGCTAAACGCACGCACCGGACTATTCACGCCTCCTACCAACACTCGATTCGCTTCGGTCCACAAGGTGGTTGACTTTTCAGAATTCATCCACTTTCCCCAATGTACATCCACTAATGCCTCTGTTTGCCAAAAAAGACCTTCAAGCAACGCGCACCTTTGAGCCGCCACCTTTCCATCGAAGCTCGCCTATTCGTCCGGCCTCGCGAAAGGAATGTTATTCGCCTCGAACAACTTGACCAGATACTCCTTATCCACGGCCTTCATATAGCAATCCATAGGCTCCACGACGTCCTCCTTCACGAAGCGCAGCATCTCTTGATTTAGCAGCACCATGCCCTCGCGCTGCCCCGTCTGCATGATGCTCATGATCTGCGAGTTCTTCCCCTCGCGAATCAGCATCGACACCGCCTGATTGACCACCATAATCTCGATGGCCGCGATGCGTCCGCCCCCCCTTCTTCTTGAGCAGGTTCTGCGCAACGACTCCCTTGAGCGCGTCGCCCAGCATCGCCCGAATTTGCGACTGTTGGCCCGACGGAAACTGGTCGATGAACCGGTCGACGGTGTTAATCGCCGTCGTCGTATGCAATGCCCCAAAAACCAAATACCCTGTCTCAGCCGTCTCGATGGCAATATGCGTCGTTTCCAGGTCCCACATCTCGCCAACCAGCACGATATCCGGGTCCTCGCGTAGCACCGCGCGCAACGTCGCGTTGAATGAATTCGTGTGCTTGCCGACCTCGCGCTGATTGATAAGGCACTTCTTGTTGGGATGAACAAACTCAATCGGGTCCTCAATCGCAAGAATATGGTTCGGCCGCTTATCGTTAGTCAGGTCGATCATCGCCGGGAGCGTCGTCGACTTGCCGCTGCCCCTCGGCCGTGTGACCAGTACGAGCCCTTTGCTCAACGTGCAGAACTTCTTCACCGAATCCGGAATCCCCAATTGGTCCGCCGTCAGAATCTCCGATGGAATCTGGCGAAACACGCCGCCGATGCTCTTGTGGTCGCGAAAAATATTGCAGCGGTAACGTCCGAAACCCTCCAGCGCCTAGGCGAAGTCAGTGTCACTGCATTCGTTGAATTCATCTTCGTTCGTCTTCGGCATGATCTCATAGAGAACGCTCCGAGTCCGCTGATCATCGATCTCCGGATCATTCTTGAGCGGAAGCATGACGCCGTCCTTGCGAAACATGGGTTTGCAGCCCGTGCAATAGTGCAAATACGACGCGCCATGCTCGACCATGAGCGTAAAGTAACGCTCAATATCGGCCATGAGTCTTTCTACTTGTTAGACACCAACTGAGCCATATGCCGCGGCGAACGGTCGCCGCAGTTCGCAAACACGCCCCAAAGCCCCGGCAAAACGCTCCTGTTTGCGCAGAACCAGGCGCCACAAAAATCGTGGCCGCGACTTTACCATGCAACAACCTTGGATACAAGAACTTGAGCCTCAGCCCCGGCTACCGGAGCCCGCCGCGTCAAAGTGGAAAACACATCGCCTCGTCTCCCATGCCATTGCTGTCGAACAGCACTACGCGCTCCTAAGAGACTAATTCTTACACAACTTGCCTGCGGCGCGGAGGTGTCGAGCTCCTGAGAAACAACTGTCTATTGTTTCCGGTGGACCTTGTTTGATGTGCGGGAGAAACCGCGAAGGTCCTCACACGTTCGACCCTCCCCTAACAGCCCGTGGTAAAAGTCCGATTTTGTCTCATCGAAAGTATTGACAGA
>CAYNZS010000238.1:0-6557 GCA_964401695.1 uncultured Nitrospirales bacterium | reverse complement strand
GGCTAACAACCATGCGAATAAACAGGCTGCGTAACCGCAAAACTCTAGGCTAGTTGGTCGGCCTTAGCTCGGCAAGAATGCGGGAGCGTGGTTCGTATTCTAAGGTCTTTCGACGGAATTCACAACGCGCAAGGAATTGGGGTGACCGCGCCGGAGGTACGAGATGCGAATGCTTCACGGGTTCTTTGGCTTCTTCCTCTCGATATGCTCGAGAAATATCCCGGTAAACACATCTTTAATATCCTGCGGCGACGCGTGCTCCATTAGCGGCCTGTTGACAATCTGCTTTTTCCCCTTGAGATTATTGTAGGCCATATATACCGTGGTCGGCGGGCAGACCCGGTCGATGAAGCCTACGCTGAAAACGGCCTCGGCGTTGGTGCGGGCGGCGAAGTTGACGGAATCGAAGTAGCGCGCGACTTGCAGGATTTTCGGGTCGGGTTCTCCGCGGTGACGCGGGACGAGCCAGGGCCAGCCGCTGATCGGGCCGGGTTGGTTGCATAGGGCCGGAACGCCTGCACCGAAGATGGAGACGCGGCTGTCGAGGCCGGCAGCGGCAATCGCCTGAGCGCCGCCCTGGCTGACGCCTTTGACGATGAGGACCTGGCCATCCCATTCGGGTTGCGCGGTCAGAAAATCCATAGCGCGCACCATGCGCAGGTACATCCCGAGGAAGTAACAGGATTCTCGATCTTGCCGGCCGCGATGCGAGTAGCCCTTCAACAGCGTTCGCTCCAACTCGACGTAGTACTCTCGTGGTTTGCCGTTCGCGACTCCGTGCGCATTCAGGTCCAACGACAACATCCCCATCTCGGCGTCTTTGACGGCGTCTCCCAGGGATGCCGAGTAGACGCCGGCGCCGTATACCCTCAGCATGGCGGGCAGGCTTTTGGGCGCGGCGCTTTCGGGCCGGGCGAAGTAAGCGGAGACGGGCGCCACCTCTTTCAGGCAGTCCAGTTTCAAATCGTAGGCCTTGATGCCCTGGCGGCGGGAATCGACGGCCGTCAGCACGGGGTTCATCGGGACCTCGGCCAGCTTTCGCTTCTGTTCGGCCCAGAATTCGTCGAAGTCGCCGGGCACGGGCATGCTGGGCCTGATCTGTAGAGGCTCGATTCCCGCTGCGGCTCTTGCCGTGACTTCTTCGCCATCGGCGAGTTCGATGCTGACTTGACAGCGAAGGAAGCCCGGTTCGGGCAGGCGTCCGGTTACCGTCGCGTGGCTGCCGGTTACAGCCGCCGTTCCTCGGGATAACGCCTGGCCGTCATTGCTGAGGATATAATCAATCTCGGCGACGGGGTACGGCCTGCCGTCCTTTGAAACAGTGATCGTAAAGGTGACTGGCTCGTCCACGCCGTACAGCGCTTCGGCACGATCCGTGACGACCTTGAGTTCGAGTTGCCGGTCGACCGGCTCCTGCTGTGCCCAGAGCACAGAGGGGATCGCCAACCAAACAACGGATAGCAGAAATAGACGCATCATTCGTTCCTCATTCCAGGCGCAACTCGATGCTCTCATATGGCACCGGATACGCGGTTGTCCAGATATGCGGCTTGAGATCCGTCTTGCCTTCTTCGAATGCCATTGCGACGGCTTCGAGGTCTTGGCCAAGCATGTCGTTCGTCACGGGGAAATAGTAGGTGTAGTTGCGGCTGTGTTTGCTTGTAATCAATTCCCAGACGACGCAGGGCATGCTCATGGCCCTCTGCGAAGCGCCAATCCATTTGCCGTTCATGCGCAAGGCGGCGAAGGCCTTCTGCGCGCCGTGCTCTCCCTCGATGGCCACGCAGAGATAGCTGCCCTTGGGTGTGTCCTTGTCTACGTGGATACTCGCCTGCCAGGCCGCTTGGGGTGCTTGGTAGGGCGCGAAGAGATGGGTCGCGTGCCAAGTGTCGGCGGCGACGGCCCGATTGTCCTTCGTACCCGCGATCTCGGCAATTCGATCGGGGGCCTTTGGGATCCTCAGGTAGCGAAAGGCCCCCGCGTCCGCGAGATTCGCTGTCATGCCGTATACGCGTGTGTCGAAGAAGTGGTGCGAACCGCCGTTGCCGTGGATCTGAACGACCGGAACACGGCGCTCCGCTTGCTCGGCAACCTTGGCGAACTTGACCTTCCGCCAATTGACCAAGTCGGATGAGATATCGGCCGCGAACGAATCCGGCGTGGCCCCGGTTCGGTCGACTGGCCAAAGGGCCTCGATACTCAGCGAATCCAGTGCCGTGTCTTGCCCTAGGTCCAAGCGAAAGACGCCGCCATCCAAGCGCTGATCGCCGAACTGCCAATGGTAGACGCCGAAGAAGGTATCGAGGTTGCCGTCAAAGAGGTACTTGTCCCAGATGCCCCGCCGCCAGAAGAGTTCCTGATCGAAGAAGGCGTCGCGCGCGGCGGCCACTTGGGGGATGGCAGTCGGTCCGGATCTCTTTAGCGATTGTATTTCCAGGGCGTTGTTGCTTGCGGCGAAACAGGTGGCTT
The DNA here is from genome assembly GCA_964401695.1 of uncultured Nitrospirales bacterium. Lineage (GTDB taxonomy): Bacteria > Hydrogenedentota > Hydrogenedentia > Hydrogenedentales > JAPYPO01. The sequence goes on along the minus strand of CAYNZS010000238.1, from coordinate 4,088 downwards.
CGTAGAGCTGCCCGGCATCGCCAGGCACAGGGACCGGGCCTAGATCGGCCAGCTTGCGGTGATAGGGTTTGGACAGGGCGGCGCCTGGAAACTGGAGTTCCACGCCTTCACTTAGTATCTCGTCCTGCCGTTTTCCATCGAGAGCGGCCGTTCGATAGGCCGTGCCTGCGCTGTCCACCTGCACCGAGACCTTCTGACCCGGCATCCCCAGCAGTTTGACGAGAGCAGGCTTGCCCTTTGTGTCGCGAACCACCTCGTAATCGCAGCCGCGGATTCCGAGTTCCGGCCTGGGATTGACGGTGGCGAGAAGCAGGTAGGAACGGAACGGCGGCACAACAATATCCACGGACTCGCCGTAGTCGAAATCGCCGAGGATGCGTTCGGCCGGATGATAGCGGCGCACATGAACCTTTCCGGACTCGGTCAACCCGATTTCCTCATCGAGTTGAACCCGATAGGTCACCGGAGACCAGGTCAAGTTCCTCAGCGTCAAGAAGCGGGTTGCTCCGTCGCCCCGCGCGACGGGATACGGCCCATAGCTCTCGGGCAGCTCCATGCCGTCAACCAGAATCTCCCGATTGCGGTAGTGCAAGTTATAGATCCGGGCCAGCTTGGGGAATTCGTCGTCGCGCAGGAGCCATGGGTTCGCGTAGATCTCGGGCGCGAGGATGAAAGAGCGATTGAAGGCTTGGAGGATCAGGTCGTCTTCCCAGTAGTCCAAGGCCGAGGACAGGCAAACGCCGTGATCTTCGGTGAGCCGTGTTAAGCCCGGAGAGGTTTTGCGGGATAGCGCGGCGACGCGGTTGTGAGTGCCCGTTCCCCAATTGGTCATGTGGACGTCGATATAGGTTTCTCGTCCGCCCATGAGAGAAGTCGTTGCATGGGGAGTTGCTTTGCCGAGTTTGACGCGATGATTCAGGACGATCAGATCGGGTGCGAATTCGCGCGATCTAATCATGGTCCTGGCAAAGGCGTCTTGTTTTTCTTCGCGCAGGTTGCTGACCAAGTCGAGCTTGAAGAGTTGGAAGTTGTAGTCGCGGCATAGGCTGACCAACATCTCCGAGCGCTTGGCCTCTTCTTCGGGCGTATCGCCATAGCCATCCGGTCCGAGCCAGATCCCCAAACGGCAGCCGAAAGACTTGGCCTTGTCCGCGATCGGGCGCCAGCCATTAGGGAACTGCCGCTTGAATTTTTCGGAGTCCATTCGGCCGTAGGATCTGGGGCCGTCGATGCCGTCAATATTGCCCGCGTCGAAGGCATAGATGCCCAGGCGCATGCCGTATTCGTCATACAACCACTTGAAGAAGTCGAGATTGGTCAAGGTATGTTCTTCGGTCGAGCCTTCGTTCGTATTGTTGATCCAGGAGAAATACTGCGGTACCGATGGCGTTCGTTCCGTAATCTTGTCGACCTTGTTGGTCTGCATTTTCGTGTCCTTGGGAGCGTCGCCCCAACCCGTGATGCCATACGCGAATAGAGGATCGCCGAGATTTTTTGGCGGGGCCTCTCCTTTGCCAATCGCGGCTGCAATTAGATCCATCTCTTCTTCGGTGCAACCGAGATCGTAGGGTAGGTCTTCACGCTGGGCTTTCACCTGCTCCATTGAGCGCGGGATTTGGAACTGGAGCTTCCCCGAAGGCTCGTATTCGCCGGTGAGAATTTCTCGCCAACCGCCTCCCAATTTCTCACCCGGCGCCCCGTACCAGTACGCGCCCGGGGCATACAGAATGGCGGCAGCGTTTTCAGCGACCCAAGGGATGGGATATGGATTTCCGCGCACATGGTAGACGGCGACGATTGGCGTGCCCGTTTTGTGGATCGCCCTCAGCCTCTCGGAGCAGGCGTCGTCGACGAACAATTCCAAGTCGCAGCCATTGTATCTGCGATGCCATATGCCGTCATATCCGGTGACGCTTACCACGGCGACGTCGTGCGCCTCAGCCAGCAGTCCGGCCTCTTCCGGGGAATAGTCGTCCGCCCAGAGAATCTTCTTACCATCAGGAAGTGGGATGAGGTTGCCTTCGTTCTTTAGCACCACTTGCCCCCGATGCGCCGCTTCCTTGGCGATGGCCCGATGTTCCTCGGAATCCACGACTTCTTCCGCGAGGTCCGGGTCGACGTAGGGATCTTCGAACAGGCCCAGCTTGAATTTCGCGGTCAATATTCTCCGAATGGAGCGGTCGATTCGCTCGATGTCGGTCTTTCCGTCTTTCAACCACGCCGTGAATTCTCTTGAAACTCGAGCGGTATCGCAGCCGCCCTGGACGTCGGCAAAGGGCGTTGCATTTCCCCAGTCGGTGCAGATGACCCCTTGAAACCCCAAGTCCCTTCTGAGCCATCCTTCCAGCATTATTTCGACGCGGTTCGGCAGATCCAAAATGAATTCGGGGGAGGCCTCGGGATAGTACGGCGCCATTACCGCCCAAGTCCCTGCGGCGATCGCGCCTTCATATGGCTTCAAGTGCCATTTGATGGATTCGGGTGTCGAGGTTAAGGGCGTCTTGGCGTTGCAGTCGCCGGGGAAGGGAGGCTCACCTAAGAACGTTGCATGGTGATCGTGGCCGCCCCTCGTCGACCCTACTCCTGGGAAGTGCTTGGGGCAGGCTAAGGCGGAGTTCTTGCCTGTCTCTTGGCCCTGGAGGCCTTCGACGATTGCCCGGTTCATCTCGCTGGCCCAGAGAGCATTTTCGCCGGGAGTGTCCAGGTTCCTCACGCCTCTCGGCTCCGTGGCAAGGTCGGTTTGAGGGCCGAGAGTCATGTGGATGCCGACGGCCCGCATCTCTTTGGCCCAGACTTGATATACGCGCTTGACGAGCTCAAGATCGTTGGTGGCCGACATGGCCATCGAGCGAACGCCCCCAACAATCCTGGTGCCTCGATAGATCATGGGGTGCGGATCCATGCCGATGATGAGCGGGATCCCCAACCTCGTGCTTTCCGCCCAGCGCTGCATGAGGTTGGTGCTTTCGGCGCAGGACTTGGCGCTGGGGTACCGCTTGGCTTGATTGAAGACAAAGCCTGCCCGCCGGTCTACCTCGGCCTTCGTCGAAAGCGGGATTGCCCCGTCGTCATCTTGCGTGTTGTTGGGATACGATACCTGCCCGAGCTTCTCGTCCAGAGTCATTCTGGACAGCAGGTCCTCGACTCGCTCGTCAACCGGCAACCGCCAGTTCTCGTACGGATCGATCTTCCCGTTCTTGTTGAGGTCGCGATGCCCGTCGATGACCGTGACGCCCCTCGGCTCGACTTCGACCGCGGGCGCAACCGATGCCGATGCGAACACGCTCGCGAGCCCCGCTAGAATAGCCAATCTTCTTACTGTGTACATCTCTTGCCTCTCCTAACCGCTCTCGACATGTCGAGGACCGGCCATGCTCATTCATTCTATTCGTAGATGCTCTTCATCTGCCATGCGTCGAGGCGTGTGAGCATCGAGTCCTGGCCTTGGCTGCGCAGCGACACGCCCACGCTGTCCTCGCGGCTGGGATAGACACGCATCGCCAGGCATTGTTTGCCATTGGCGAATACCTCGACGGAGCTCTTGTCGAGAAACACGCGCAATTCGAGCGGTTCGTCCTCATCCATGGAAATCGGGGCCGTCTCTGGAGCGCGCGAAAGCACGTCTGGAAGGAGAGACGAATAAGACGATTCGATGGTGATGAGGCTCTTGTCATGGTAGCCGCGGCCCCGGAAGAAAGCGATGCGCGTGAACTCCTCCTTGTTCGGAGAACGGAAGACATTCAGTTCGACCATCGGCGCGCTTTTCGCGTCAATTTCGAGGATGATCTCCATCGCGTTCCCTTGGATGTTCTCAAGCACAACTTCCTGGTTGGCCGGAAGCGTCATCGGGTCGACCTGCCGGTGCCCGTAGCGTAGCGACTCGATATCGCCGGCGGGCTCTTGTCTCAGTTCTCCGTCTTCGCCCAGCGTCAGGCGCCGGGGCATCATCATGTATTGACCGCCAAGTTGCTTCTGTATGTTGTTCGTGCAGAACATCGCGATGACGCCGCCCTTGCCGTCTGGTGTGGCAGAGGGCGCGTGCAGGCCGTTGGGTCCCGCGGCGCCAAAGTTGAATTCGCCGCCGCCGG
>CAYNZS010000237.1:0-6704 GCA_964401695.1 uncultured Nitrospirales bacterium | reverse complement strand
CGGCTTTGGCGACCGGAGAAGATTGCCGCAGTCGCTGTCGCTCCCTCGCAAAGACAACGAGGGCTGATCCCTGGCGTCTTGCCGGCTTCATAGACTTTATCTGCTATCCTCAAAATATGAACCCACTTATCGAAGCTCAAATCGACCGAATAACCTCCCAAATCGAGGAGCTGGCGAAGGCGCTTGAGGAGAACGAGCGGGACTTGGCCACGGAGCGGACGGAAAAAGAAGAGTTGCGTCAAGGTCAATGGGACGCTCGCCGCGAAAGCGCCACGCTCCAGCGCGTGGAGAAACAGTACGATGAACTGCGCGACGAACACGCGAAGCTCATCTGCGAACGTAAGACCCTCAAAGAGGGCCTATCCAAAATTATCGCCTTTGTAAAACTGGTCGACGGCGCCCTCAGGCCGTGAACGGGGACTCCGTAGAAGTTACGATCGCGGGCTCTAGAATCAGAGTTCCGATATATCGAGACGAGGCTACAACGAAGGCGCTTGCTCAACGGGTGAGCCAGGAAATCTCGGTCATCGAGAAATCCTCCGACCGGATAGACACGCAAGCCTTCGCGCTCCAGGCAGCGATGCGCTTAGCGGCCGAGACGAAAGATCTTGAGGCCAGTCACAAGAAGGACGTCGCGCAGCTCCAGGTCGCGCTCGATGAACTATCGTCAAAGTTGGCTGAACTTCTGAAACTGCATTCTCCTCAAACCTAGGGCGGAGAGAAAGAGGGAAAAATGAAGAGACGACTTTTTTGCCGATTCGATTAACGTCCGATAATATATATTATGTCTTTTTTTATATGCTCGATCCCCCCTTAGCTCCCCCTTTGAGAACAAGTGTCTCGATAAATCGATGGCTAGATCGCGAGGTTTGACATATACCGACCTAGTAGCTTATGTCATCTCAATGTCATAACATACTTAAATTTATTGACTTGCCCTATTCATTACCCGCCTTAACTCGCAACGACGGTCACGATTTTCAGTGGTTCTCCAAATCGTCGCCCTTGATTCCCCCTGATCTCCGCCGTTACCAACTTCAAGGAATTCCCGGCCGGGTCTCGGAAGTAGAGCGAGATGCCTCCTGTTGGCCTGGCGTACTCCAGTTCAATCGCGCCCCGATGCACTTCAACGGGCGCCTTCCAACTTTCGATTTCGCCGGGGCGCGCCCCTCCCCCACCGTTCCATGCGCGAGGCCTTCCTCAGCAGAAGTTTTCTTCGGGTTGAAGAGAAGGAGGAGTACTGTCTCGTCGCAACGGAAGAACACGTGCCGACCTTCCTCGCGCATGAGAGGTTTGAGTCCAAAGAGCCGGTGCTAGAATTCCTCAATCTTCCGCAGGTCTTCAGCGTACAGGCAGGTCTCAAGTATGCGGCCGAACTTCATGGCGCTTCCCCTCGTGGTTCGGGTCGGTTCGGTTGAATGAGTCTTTGTAATCTAAAGCTGACATGAATGCAATATTCATGGGTGCGGCGAGCACCGAAAGAAATTCTGCCACTGCTGTCCTAGATAAAACTTTCAACCGTATTTGCGAGGGAGCGATAGCGACTGCGGCAATCTTCTCCTGTCCCCAAAGCCGCGCGCCTTCTGTCAGGCGTGACGAGTTGTTGGCAGTAGATTGCTTCGTCGTTCCTCCAAGGACGGTGGGGGCGGGGTCTCAATCAAAACAAAAACGCTTTTGTCCAATGCAGCTAACCTTAACCGCAATCTTCTTCGAGCGGTTTAGAACAACAGTGAAACTCTGCCTCGTTTCCCGACTGGAAAACGTTGCTGTTCCGGAGCTACTATTCACGCTGCCTGGTCGCGGAGGCTTGATACCGGAACGCTGCATGTCCATTTCTTTATCCATAGGCCGATTCGTGGCGATCTTGGCCGTTATCTTCGTCTGTTGCTCATGCACTCGTGGAGCCGACCCGGCGGCGAAAGCGGCCGAAGGCGACCGCCCTTCCACCATAGAATCGATGTATAGCGAATATCGAAAAGATTTTCCCGATATCGGCGAAATCCGGGCAACTGAGCTACTTAAATTGCGCGACGCTGGCGATCTCGTACTGGTGGACGTTCGCGAGCCGAAGGAAAGGGCGGTCTCGGTCATCCGAGGCTCTATCTCGTCGGAGGAATTCGAGGCCAGTCGAGAGGCGTTTCGCGGAAAGGACATCGTGGTCTACTGCGCGATCGGACACAGAAGCGGCTTGTACGTCAAAGAGTTGGCGGCGGAAGGGATCGCGGCTCGCAATCTGGCGGGCAGCATCCTCGCCTGGACCCACGCGGGGGGCGAAGTCGTAACCTTCGATGGCGCGAAAACGAACCGGGTCCATGTATACGGTTCGCAATGGGATCTGCTTCCCGAGGGCTTCGAAGCCGTATGGTAGTCCCCCACTCGTTCGGCCTGCGGGCCCAATCCACGAAGAACCCTCCCCTTGGCTAGCGCACCAGGGGCACAGCGGAACTTCGCGGCGATGTTCCAGTTGATTCGCGTTCCTCAATGGGTGAAGAATTCCTTCGTGTTCGCGGCACCTTTGTTTGCAAAGGAGTTGTCGGACCCCGATCAGTTGTTTCGGTGCTGTCTCGCGTTCCTCTCCTTCTGTCTAATGGCCAGTGGCGTCTACATCCTCAACGATATCGTCGACCTCTCGCGTGACCGGAACCACCCTGAAAAGAAGAACCGTCCTCTGGCGTCCGGCGCCCTGACGATTCCGTTCGCGAGAGTCCTGATGGCTGGCTTGCTCGTCTCGGCTTTCGCTGTTGCCGTCTTCGCGGGAGGGTTTCGTCTCGCGCTCGTCCTCGCAACCTACGTGCTGGCCAACCTCCTGTATTCTTACGTCTTTAAGCACGTCGTGATTCTCGACGTGGGATTCATCGCGGTAGGGTTCGTGCTACGTATCCTGGCGGGTGCCGTGGCCACTTCTACCTCGCCCTCGGCCTGGCTGATTCTTTGCACGATCAACGTCTCGCTCTTCCTCGGCTTTGCTAAACGCCGTGCCGAAGTGGTTTCGTTAGGGGAGGACCGTCACAACCACCGGGAAGTCCTCGCGCATTACAGCGTGGGATTTCTGGATCAGATGATTAGCGTGGTCACCAGCTCGACCTTAGTATGCTATATCCTCTACACGGTCGACGCTCATACCGTCGAATACTTCGGAAATCGGGGATTCGTGGCGACCGTCCCATTCGTGATGTACGGGATTTTTCGCTATCTTTACCTTACGTACCATCGCGACGAAGGAGGCAGTCCCACGCGCGTGGTCCTCACCGATCCTGTGTTCCTCATCAACAACCTGCTCTGGGGTATCGCGTGTGTTGTCATCTTGTATTGGGGCAACGATATCGCTGCCCTTTTTGAACGCTGAAGCGGAGGAACCAACGAACGCCGCCATGACTGAACCCGAAAACACGCAGACCCTTTCCGGTTGGGGCCGCTTTCCCCGTCAGGAATGCCATGTCTACCGCCCAGAGAAACGCCTCTCGGTGGAACGAATTATGGTCGAAGACGCTCAGCCCGATTACATCGCGAGAGGTCTCGGCCGCAGTTACGGCGACCCCGCGATCAATGGGGACGGCGGTGTCGTTTCCTTCCAGCGCCTGGATCGGATTCTCGAATTCGACGAGGAATCAGGCGTTGTCTGCTGCGAAGCAGGCGTCACCTTTCCTGATCTGCTGGACATTTTCTTGCCGCGCGGATTCTTCGTACCCGTCACGCCGGGAACGAAGTTCATCACCATTGGCGGCGCCATCGCCAACGATGTCCATGGCAAAAACCACCACACCGACGGCTCCTTCGGTCACGTCCTTATTTCGTTCGAGATGCTACTGGCCAGCGGGGAGGCCGTCGCCTGCTCCCGCGAGGAAAACGCCGACCTCTTTTGGGGGACGGTGGGTGGTGTCGGACTCACGGGAATCATTCTGACCGCGCGCTTCCGAATGCGGCGTGTGGAATCCGCTCACATGGCCGTGGACTATCAGAAGACGAAGAACTTGGACGGCGTTTTGTCGGCGATCAATGAAGACGACGAAAAGTACCAATACTCCGTTGCGTGGGTAGATTGCTTGGCCCGCGGTAAGAAGCTGGGGCGCGCGGTGCTTATGCGCGGCAATCACGCCTCGGCGAGTTCGTTGCCCTCCGGCTACGCGGAACCCTTCGCCATGAAAGACAAGTTCAAGCCTACCGTACCCTTCGATCTCCCCCAGTTTCTGCTGAATCCACTCACTGTGGGGGCTTTCAACAAGCTCTACTACGCGTTGTCCTCGGGAAAAGAGGGCAAACTTGTCGATTGCGACAGCTACTTCTTCCCGCTCGATGCGATCCACGACTGGAACCGTGGCTACGGAAAACGGGGCTTTGTTCAATACCAAGTGACCGTCCCCCTAACCGAACAGGCGGGGCTTGTGGAAATACTCGAATCCGCAAGCAGCTCCGGCCGCGCCTCTTTCCTCGCGGTCCTGAAGAAGTTCGGGCCGGGCAACGAGGGTTTGCTCTCTTACCCTTTCGAGGGCTATACCCTAACCATGGACTTCGCTGTAAATGACACGCTCCCCGAATTCCTTCGGGGCCTGGACACGATTTCCCTTAACCATGGAGGCCGGCTCTACCTGGCGAAGGACGCGCTCATGACTCCCGAAACCTTCAACGCCATGTACCCGCGGCGTGACGAGTTTCTCGCCATCAAGAACCGCATCGATCCCGAGAACCGGTTGGCGTCGAGTTTGGCGCGGCGTGTGGGGCTCGTACCCGAGAGGGCAGACTCATGACCCCTCCCCCCCACGCCATCGCCGTCCTCGGCGCGACCAGCGCCATCGCCCGCGCGATAGCCAATCGTTACGCCAAAGAAGGACACCTCCTCATCATAGCCGCGCGAGACGCGGACGAGGCGGGGTATGTCGCCGCCGATTTGAGGATTCGCCACGGCGTTGAGGCGACAGCCCTCGCGTGGGACGCCGGGGATTACGACTCTCACGCGGCATTCGTAGAGGATTGCGTCAACGCCCTGGGCGAAAACCTGGGCGGCGTCGTTCTTTGCAGCGGCTGCATGGACGAACAGGAACGCGCCCAGTCCGACGTGCAAAGCGCGCGACGGACCTTCGACGTAAACCTGACGGGCTCCGTATCAACCCTGAACCTATTCGCGAACCTCTTCGAAGAACGCGGCGCGGGATTCATCGCGGCGATCGGTTCAGTGGCAGGCGACCGGGGGCGTCAAAGCAATTATATCTATGGCGCCTCGAAGGCCGGCCTCAGCGCCTACCTCGAAGGCCTGCGCAACCGCCTTTACCACTCCGGAGTCCATGTTGTCACGATCAAGCCGGGCTTTGTGGACACCAAGATGACCTGGGGCAAGGTGCCCTTCGCGGCCTCGCCCGAAGACGCGGCGGCCGCCATCGTCCGCGCCATAGAAAAGAAGAAGAACGTCGTCTACGTCCCCTGGTTCTGGCGCTACATCATGCTGATCATCCGCCATATACCCGAATGGCAATTCAAACGGATGCGCATGTAATGTCACCCCTGCTACAGGAGATGATGAACAACCTCGCGCCGCGCGAACTGCTGAAAGCCATAACGACCTGCATGGCGATCTTCCTCGTGATCGCGTACTGCCTGTTCGACCGGAAACGCCTGCGCGCGAAGCCGTGGGTCATGGAACTCCTCCTGGGAATCGTGTCGCTCGCCTCGGCCGCTTCCTATTTAGAATACGGCTGGCTCCGTTACAACAGCTACAGCAACCCCCATGATTTCTACCACCAATACATAGCCTAGAAATACGCCGACGAACTGGGGTATTACAACCTGTACGCGGCCACGCTCGTTGCCGACCAAGAGTTAGGCCCCATCTATTCGGAACGAAATACGGTCCGGAATCTGCGCAACCACCGCTACACGCCAGTCCAGACGATTCTTCGCAACGACATTGTCTACAAAAACGAGTTTTCCGGCGAGCGGTGGGCTGAATTCAAGAAGGATATCCGCTACTTCCGCGACAAAGTGCCCCGCGCCAAATGGAATTCCATGCTCAGGGACAAGGGCTACAACGGCACCCCGGTCTGGACCATGGTTGCGTCGCAGCTATCGAAGCAAGTTCCTACGGACAGCAAACTCGGCATGTGTTTCCTAGCAGGGCTTTACCTCGCCCTCGTCGCGCTCATGACCGTCTTCGTGTGGTGCGCCTTCGCCCCAGGGCCGCCTTTTTCTTGGTCGCGTTTTTCGGCACGAATTCCGTCATGGGCTTCGTCCATATCAAGGGCGGGTTCCTGCGCCTTGACTGGATCGCGTTTCTCGTTATCGCCGCGTACCTGCTGAAAATGGAGCGCTTCAAACTGGTCGGATTCGTCATGGCCTATCCGACCATGGCCCGGATTTCCCCGGCCATCTTCATCGCCGACCTCGGCGGAAAACTGGTCTGGAATACCATCAACCAAAGGAAGCTCAACAGACGCTATATCGGGTTCTTCGTAGCGGTTGCCCTGGGCGCGGCGCTCCTATTCGGGGGTTCCCTGGGAACCACAGGCGGCCTCTACCGAGTGACCGTCGGCAAGGAAGGCGTGAGCGACGCCGCGTACTTGCCCCTGACCATTCAACGCCGAGCTAGACAGGATTCAACCCATCGTCTACCATGTCCCTAGGTTGAAGAGAACGAGTGATCGCCCTTCCACCTGAAGGATCTAGAGCGTTTTAATTTATCATGCCTACGGTGGTATAGTGTGGGCATGAAGCCT
>CAYNZS010000236.1:0-6724 GCA_964401695.1 uncultured Nitrospirales bacterium | reverse complement strand
GGGGTCACCCAAGCCGAGCCTGTTCGTGCCACGCATTGTGGGCCTTAGGACCTACGCAAAGGGCCAGCGTAGGAAAGTTCCAGATTGAGGGAATCTTCGCGTTACTCATGGCGATGCTCCTTCCGGCTTGGGACGTGGGTGACATTAATAACGCCGATAACTATATCAGAGGACTGTCTTTCCGCTGGCCCCCATCGCTGCGGCGGCTCACGAGTGCGCTCGCCCTCTCGGAAGACGGAACGGACAGAAGCCGTAGAGCATCCCTGGGAACGGGGCTTTCGCGTCTAGCGTTCCTTAGCCTCTTTGGCTTCGGCTTACCCCTCAGTGATCTCTGTTCTCTCTGTGGCGAAAAAGCAACGTGCGCGTGGCGTTCGCCATGTCAGCGCACTCGCCGACTGCCGAAATGAATATTCAGCAGCGACTTAGCGTCTATTTCTCCGGTTGGTGGACGGCCTTGCTTGGGGTCAACCCGCCGGAAATGGCCGGATTCTCGCATGGGGAGCCTCTGGATATGACTGCACTCGACTTGACGCTTTCTCCTAAGTCCTTTGGTATCAATGCTGAAAACGTTATACTGTACGATGTGGCTCCCGCGGACGAAAATGCCCAGGCGAAGCCGCGCGATGTGCGCGAGACGAAGGATAGAGCCCTCGTTGCATGGGCGCGGTCCGGCGACGGCGCCGCCTTCGAGGAGCTGGTCCGCCGCTACCGGAACGATGTGTTCGCGCTGTCCTACCACTATCTCCGTGACCGCGAAGAGGCGTGGGATATCGCCCAGGAGGTTTTTGTTAAGGCTCATCGGGCCTTGGGGCGGTTCCGGGGCGACGCCAGTTTTAAGACGTGGCTCCTGCGCATCACGGCGAACCGCTGCAAGGATTTCTTCAAGAAACGCCGGCTCCAGACGGTTTCGTTAGACGAAGCCGTCGGAACGGAAGAACGTCGGAGCCCCACTTTCGACCCGGAACGGAACCTGGAAGCCGCCGAACTCGGCCGGTTCATCCAGACGGCCCTCGATTCCCTTCCCGAAAAACACCGGACCGCTTTCGTCCTGCGCGAGTTCGAGGGGCTATCATACGAGAACATGGCCAGCGTGATGGGGTGTTCGATGGGGACGGTCATGAGCCGGCTCCACCATGCCCGTAAGAAGATGCAACGAGCTCTCATCGCGATGGGCGCCGTGGAGAACAGATGAAATGGACACCTGTAAACACAGAGCTACCATCGAACGCTGGTTCGACGGCGAATCAAACGAAGGAAGCTTCGTCGAAGCCCATCTCCAGACCTGCGCCGGGTGCGTGGAGCATCTGGGGTTTCTCGAGTCCAGCCGAGAGGCCGTTGGGGCCGTCGTCCACCGCGCCGAGATCGCCGACAGTCAGTTCGCGGCATTTATGGACGGCATCCATCGGGAAACGACCCAGCGCCCGCGAAATCGTCGAGGGCTCTGGACGCTTGCGTCGCTCGTGTCCGCCGCGCTGCTGATCGCGCTATCCATTTTTGCCGTGGTTACGCCCGGTAAAGCGCCTGTCATCGCGGTGGATCATTTCGAGACAGAGGTTGAAGGTGCGTCCATCGAATTGCTCTACTCCGGCGACGACACGCCTACGTTGTGGGTCAATATGCCGGATGGAGGCATGATGTGAGCCTGGTTGGCCTTATTGCCATCATCCTCATCCAAGGGCAAGCCACGATCGAATCCGAGTCGAATCAAGTCTCCATTTCGGTACACGCCGTACGCTTGCTCAACGAGGGCCACGGCGAAAAGCAACGCTTCGACCGCGAACTGGGCAAGGTGCGCGGCGCGCTGGCCGGCCTCGAGTACGACACCTTCGAGAAAATCAAGATCATCCGGGGAAGTATCTCCTACGGGTCGGAGAGCAAGTTCAAGATAGACAACCGATACTCCTTGCTAATAACTCCAATCGACAAAGGAGCCGACGGAAGAATCCGCGTCAAGATCCGTCTCGAAATGGCCGCCAAGAAACCTGGGGGCGAGCCCACCAAGGTTATCGGCACCGAGCAACGCATGCCCCCCGGAAAACAAACCAAATTGGGGGGTGCCCGCCTCGACAAAGGCGAATTGGTAGTCGTCCTGTCCCTCGGCGAGCGGCCCCATCCGCCGTCGCGGTAGAAAAGCGGTGAGATATCCGCTCTAGTGGGCCGGGGTTCCCGTGTGGAGTTCATCCCCGAAGAGGTCGAGTAAGCCCACGGCTTTGTGGCCCCCTACGACGGCCGCGAGGTATCGGTCGCCGCCTACGGCCCGCGTGGACTGCACTTCGCTGGAAGCTTCCCCGATGGCTTCGCCTAGCATCCTGGTCTCTTCGGAACCTCGCATTGCGATAACCACTTTCACCGGCTCCCGGCAACAGCCGAAGAGAAGCGAGACGAGATTCCGTCCGTCGATCATTTCTTCGCATACGCCTAGAATATCGATATCGAAGTGGATGGCCGACATGCCCAAATCGCCAGCGCGTATCAGGATCAAGTCGATTCCATGGCTTTCGATGTATTGCTGAACGGCCTCCAGGCTTGGGGCCGTCTCGGACAGGGCGGCCAGTTCATCGACTGTGGCGGCGGACACCACCATCGCGGAGCGCGAAAGATCATCTGGCAAAGGGAGAATGGACGGGACCCAAAAGGCAATGAAGAACGCTACGGAGGCCGCGGCCGCCATGGATCCCGTCGCCCAATACCAGCGGCGCAACGGGACCACGTTCTCGGGCGCATTCGCCGCCCTGGCCTGCGCTTGTATGCGCTCCCACATCTCGTCCGGGCAATCCGCGTCACGCGACAGAACTTCTGCGAGCCCGGCTTCAAATTGTTTTTCGCCCGCAAGGTGATCGCGCACTTCCGAACTCAGCGTCGCCCCGAATTCGGTTGTTTCCCCAACGGTCAACTCGTCGTCGAGGTATGCCTGCCACATTTTTTCTCTATCAAAGCTCATAAGGAAATGGCGCTCCCTGGGTTGCCCCCGCTCTTGGACAGGGGCTTCTTCAGACGCAGAAAGGCGCGACATGACGGTGCCCAAGGGCCGATCCATCTCGGCAGCGATTTCTTTGTAGGACATGTTTTTGAGGTCGGCCATGATCACGGTGTCGCGGTCCCCTTCGGGAAGAGACTCGACGGCGTCGCGGATGTCGTCGTTAAGGAGTTCCAACACGTTCTCCGATTTGAGTTCTTCTGGGTAATATCCCATATCAGGGTCGGCTTTCATATTCGGCACGAATTCGGCGCCGGTCCACTCGACCATCGTCGGCCTGCGGGCCTTCTTCCGGTAGTCGTTGATAAAGGTATTGCGCAGGATGGTGAGCAGCCAGGCTTTGAGGTACGTTCCTTCCTGAAACTTTTCGTGAAAACGCAACGCCCGCACGATCGCATACTGTACGAGATCCTGGGCGTCCGCCGTGTTCCGGGTTAGGCGCAAAGCCACCGAATAGAGGGCATCCATGTGTTCGATGATCCGTTCTTCAAAGTCCTCGGTGCGCGCCTTAACATCGCTTTCCGTCATGGCCATCGCGACTCTCCTTGAACGTCATCTCGGGGCCTGACAACCGCGCGTTCGCAGTCGATCAGGATAACGCGCCCATGAAAGCGGTCTCCTCGCGGCTGCGTCACATAAGGTCTATTCGCCGGACGGGAAGATTCATGTCAGGGCATGAAGGCCGGAATTCACGACAAGTTCTTGCCGCATGGATGAATAGATGGTAACTCACGGCTATTATTGTAGTTACGGCAAACCTGGAGCGATGCGGGCTAGATTCGCTCCAGTACCTCGCGAAAATTGGCGTACCGTTCGAGGTAGAAGGCGGTCGCGATGTACAAGAAGTAGGCGGTCACAGCGGTATAGAGCAGAATAAGCGCGGCCAGAATGTACTTGGTGACAGGCCCCATTCGCGTGGATTTCCACACGAGGATGAGCGCGAATGGGCCGATGGCGAGAAAAGCAAGGATCGCGACCCAAAGGGGTTCGTAATACCAAGCGCTGCCCGCGCTTTGCAGTTTCCCGCAGTGGCGGCAGAAAGCGTCTTCCGCGCCAATAGCCTTTCGGCAGTAGACGCAATGCGCGTCAGGAAGAGACTGTGGCAACCGTTCTGACATGGCGGTTTACTCCGGGATTAGCGCGTCGCCTGTTACGTCACCCCCGGCTGTCGACCTATGCCGGAAGTCTTCTCTCTACCCAACGACCGCCGAGGCGGCCGTCCCACATTTAGATGATCCCCTTAACCTGAACCGTGTTTCTTTCACAATCTACCCCCGGTACGGGGGTGCGGCGCTGTCAAGAAAGGTGTTTTAGCGTGAGTTGCACGATTTCGCCGGGTTTCTCCTGGGGGACGAAGTGGCCCGCGTCTTTGACGTCGTGGAGTTTGGAGTGGGTCAGTTGCGCGTGCTGCAGAGTCGCCGCTTGCTTGATATTGCTGTGTTCGGCTGTGACAAGGAGGACATCTGTCTGGATTTCGCCCAAGCGGTCGAAGGCCCAGCCGGATTCGGAGTGAGCGTAGAATTCGGCTTCTATCGAGCCGGGGCATTTGAGCGTGACTGTGCCGTCCTCGAGGTCGCGGAAGGCGTGTTGGATGTAGGCGTCGAGGACGGATCGATCCCAACTGGCCATAGGCGGTTTCGAGGCGAATCGCGCGTGGGCCACTTCTCGGCTCTCGAAGTCGTTTAGCCTGCGCCGGGCGGAGGCTTCGAGCGGGCTTCCTCCTGAGGACAGTTCCTTCGGGAAGAGGATGGGGTCGATCATGACGGCCTTCGAGAACAGGCCGGGCTTTTCAAGTTCGGCGAAATAGAATTGCGATGCGCCGGCAGAATGCCCGAGGCCGAGGAGCCCCTCTCCCAATCCCAACGCGGCGACGGCGGATATCAGGTCGTCGCCGAACTTGGACCATGTGTACTCGTCTGGGTCGGTTGGTTGATCCGAGTCGCCGTGGCCTCGGGTGTCGAAGGCGTAGACGTGAAAGCGTGGAGTCAGAAGCGGAACAATCGGATCCCAGATTCGCGCGTGGGTGCCCGTACAGTGGGTGACGAGAAGCGAAGGTCCCTCGCCGCCGTGGTCCCAGACGTTTATCTCGACATCGTCGCGCCCAGGCACTCGGATAGCGCGTGGCTCGAACGGCGTGGACTTGGCCATGGGTACGGGCCTTAGCCTTCCTGCGCTTCGAGCCAGCGCTGGCAGTCGATGGCCGCCATGCAACCGGAACCCGCGGCGGTGATGGCCTGGCGGTATATTTTGTCCTGAACATCGCCCGCGGCGAAGACTCCATCGATCTTTGTGTAGGTGGAATCGGGTTTCGTGACGAGGTATCCGATCTCGTCGGTGTCGAGGATTCCCTCGAAGAGATCGGTGTTGGGTTTGTGGCCAATGGCGGCGAAGTATCCCGTGCATTCGAGTTCTTTGGTATCGCCGGACTTGACGTTCTTGATGCGGCAGCCGGTGACGCCGGTCGCCTCGTCGCCAACGACTTCGTCTACCACGGAATCCCATTCGACAACAATCTTCTCGTGGGCCACGACGCGGTCAGCCATGATCTTGCTCGCGCGGAACTCGTCGCGCCGGTGGATGACGTGGACGCGGCTGGCGAAATTGACGAGAAAGAGAGATTCCTCCATGGCCGTGTCGCCGCCGCCGACGACGACCAGGGGCTTATCGCGGAATCGGGGGAGCGCACCGTCGCAGGTGGCGCAGGCGGACACGCCAAGGTTCAAATATTTATCTTCGGATTCGAGGCCAAGGTACTTTGCCGTTGCACCCGTCGCGATGATGACAGCCTTCGTCTCGTAGGCCTCATCGCCGACATAGACTTTCAACGGGCTGCCGCTAAAATCGACTTTGGTAACGGTCTTCCACTCGAAACGCGTGCCGAAGCGCTCGGCCTGCTTCTTGAAGTCCGCCATCATTTCGGATCCCGACACGCCCTCGGGGTAGCCAGGGTAGTTCTCGACTTCCGTGGTCGTCATAAGTTGGCCGCCCGGAAGGATATCCTGGCTCGGCTCTCCCTCAAGCACCAAGGGGTCCAGGTTCGCGCGCGCGGTGTATAGGGCGGAGGTGTAGCCGGCCGGCCCCGAACCGATGATGATGACGTTTTCCATTGTGAATGCTCCTCGACCTCGGCGGTGAATGTTGCGGGGGGAAGATCTGCCACGAATGGACAGGATTCGCAAGATACCGAGTTGTGAGGCTGATTATAGTCGAGGAGGGACGAGGCGCTCAATGCGCAGTACTAGAAAAACCAATGTCCACCGCGGAGACGCGGAGAGCGCGGAGATGCTTCCTCGTTCAGATCGAGTCATGCGGATTGGGCGAGCCACTTGAAAGACGCCACCGCCAAAAGTTCAGAACCGACCTTATTGTCATTGCGAGGGAGCCTCCGGCGACCGCGGCAATCTCTTTCCGCGCAAGACTTCAAGGTTTGTAGATTGCGTCGACATTCCTCCTCGTGATCGCAAGTCTTTCTTCGTGCTCGTCGTGGTGCAATAGTCATGAATTCACCACGAAGGGCACGAAGATCGCGAAGAGTCTGCTGTCTCACTCTCGTTCCCACGGAGGACCATGGGAACGAAAAACGGGGATGACTTGCGCGAAGCGAGCAACGCGATACCGGAGTTCTAGCGGAGAGGACGACCACCCGGTGAGCGGGCCGCGCGGGAAGCGGGTTTACAATCCAATCCTGATTGGGTAGTTCCTAAGGCCCACAATGCGTGGCACGAACAGGCTCGGCTTGGGTGACCC
>CAYNZS010000235.1:0-6736 GCA_964401695.1 uncultured Nitrospirales bacterium | reverse complement strand
CGCAAAGGGCGACTCATCCAGCCAGAGAGCGCGACCGAGTTGATCGGGACTTTCTAGGCGCTCTCCTCGCCGATATCGAGCTTCCTTTCTGAGTGCTGCAAGGTCGGGCCGGAGTACTCCGTGAAGTGCTCCGGTCTATTCGAAGAATGGAGGAGATGGTGCGCCAAAATCGGCCGAGAGCATCCCGGAGCAACCCATACATTCTCTCGCGACCTGCACGCCGCGGTTTCGGGGTTGCGGGTTTCCAATCGACGTATAGATCAGAACACACGCGCCAGATGCTATGAAGGGATCGGGCTTCTATGAGATTTCGTGCTTTGGTGGAACGCGCTGGAACGCACTGGAACGCGATGTGGAACGCTGCAAACAAGCATTTCGAGCAATGTTTGCAGGGGTGGTACGCAGTGGAACGCAGTAACTTCTATCTATTACATAAGAAAATAGAAGAGTAGAAAGATAGAGACAATAGGGTGGACCGCGTTCCAGTGCGTACCACCGAAGGGACTTGGATGAGAAATGATAGCTGGCCAGAGAGAGAAAGAGTTGGCGAAGACGGCGAGGCAAGTGGAGGCCGAAACGCGAAACGATTCACGACACAGTGACTGGATTTGACTTCCGTGTCGATCCGCCGCTAGCCCCACGAAAAACGATTCGCCTCAAGTGTCTTGAGTGCTGCGCCGGATCCGCGAACGAGGTGAAGCGTTGTGGAATTCATGATTGTCCAAATTGGCCGCTCCGCATGGGCCGTGGAATCGCAGATGCAGACGGCAATGTCTTGTCGAGCCGGAGACTCTCACCAAAGCAGCGTGAAAACGCTAGAAAGCTGGGCGCGCAAGCCGCAAGAGCGAAGTTGCGGCCTAAACGCACATAGAAGAGTGTGGCATTCTGAAAGACACACGTCAGGTGGTGTCTAGCCCTTACGGAGTCTCCGTTTTGGCGAGAGGCCAGGCGTACGACGGGCTTCGAGCGCTAGGACGCGAAGATTAGCCGGGCTCGACCCGGCGATGTGGAAGACGAACGAAGGCGGCGAAGAAAACGAGGCACGACATGGACTTGGATACACTTTACGAGGAATTGAAATTGGCGAGGGAAGATGTAGCAGAACTTCGTGCCGCGTTGACGCGTAGCAACTCGCCCGTCTTGAAGAGAACTGATGCTGCCTCGTACCTAGGGATCTCTGAACGCACGCTCCATAGCCTTCGTCTTGAAGGAAAGATCAAAGCGGTGCATCTCAGTCCTGGACGATTTGTGTACCGGCGCGAGGAGCTGAACCGCTTCCTGGAAGACAACGAAAGAGTTTTCTCTAGTGCGGTTGAAACGGCGAAAGTTCTCTTCGATGAGGCGATGGACTAGCTGTGTGCTGTGCAACAATTTGTGCAACGACAAGTTCCGTTTCTTGCCCGATAATGCCACTCCTCGCAATTTTCAGTCGTTTATTTGCAAGGGTTTACGACATATTTCAATCCTGACCTGCACACTAAGGATCTAGTGCTCTTTTTGGGCTTGCGGGTTCGATTCCCGCCTCGCACACCATATAACCCACTGATAGCCACCGGCTTACAACATCATGAGCCGGTGGCTTTTTCTATTTGTTTTTGTTGATTTGATCAACGCTGTCCCAAATAAAACCTTCAACCGCTGCAACTCGATAAGAGCGCGAACTTGATGGGAAACAAATGGAAGGATCGCCTCCCCATGTCTATCGGGCACCGGTTGGACCGGCTTCGACTCCTTGGCCACGCTGCGGCGGGACTTCATTCAAGGGGTGCTTTGGCATCGATTGCGGACTCCATCAGGGCGTTTGGGGTAACTTACCCCGTTGCGCCTACGGGTTTACGTCGCGCCGGCGCATCGTCGGGCCACCGCAAGTCGCGGCTTCAGCGGTACTTAACGTATGGCTGCCGCACTAGGGCTCGAACCTAGAGTCTCCTGAACCAGAATCAGGCGCCTTACCAATTTGGCCATGCGGCAACTTCCGCAGATCGTACTTCAACACCGATTGCCGAGTCAATTCCATTGCTGGTTTCCGGGTTTCGGCGCGCCTGTCATTTCTTTGCGATGAGCTCATTGAGTTGGACTTGACCCGGATCCAGCAACTCTCTGACCTTCTGCTGGTTGACGGCGGCTACGATGATGTCGCCGATCTCGGTGTTGACCTCGTCGTAGATGCCGAGAGACTGCATACCCTTTGTCTGCTTCTCGTTGTCGTCAGTGGGGCTGACGTAGTGAACCGAGACGGCTTTGTAGCGATGCACCAGGAACAAGTGCATAAGCGTCATGAGCCGCTTCTTGCGGAGTTCCAGCGCGAAGGTGTTCTGGTCGCGAACGGAGAGAATAGAGCGGTCACCGCGGTCCTTAATGGCCGCGAAGATCACGTCGGCCAGTTTGTTGTTGGAAGCGCCAAGCAGATTAAGTTCGAGAAGCTCGGAGCCGGCGGTGTGGGGGCGCAGTCGAATCCGCAAGGGGCCTTCGACCGCGTAGTGTTGCGCCCAGATTTCGAACCAAGATTCGAGAAGCTTTGTCGGAACTTCAGTCTGAACCAAGTGCTGAAATTGGGTCGAGCCCTTCCCCATTGCTTTCGTCGCGGCCGTGCGACCCGAAGATGCCATGAGCGCGCTGTCCAGCCTCGGGCCTCCGACGTAGGTTTGTGGCGTTTTGTAGGGCGAATTCGTGAGCCTCAGTTTGCGCTGCAAGCGCGCAAGGGCGAGCATGCCGTCCTCGAGGAGGGCTGTCGCGAATTCTTCGGAGGCCAGGCCGTCTACTTGGTGGCCGCCGTAGGTGATGAAGTTGAACACGAACCCGAGCTTGCCTAGCTCTTCGGGGAAATCGCGCATTTCCTCATCGCTCATCCCTGTGGTGTCCCAGTTGAAGGATGGGGATAGGTTGTAGGCGAGCATCTTTTCCGGGTAAGCCGCGTGGATGGCACCGGCGAATGTTTTGGCGTCCTTGAGGTCGGCAGTCTTCGTTTCCATCCAGATGATGTCGGTGAACGGCGCCGCGGCTAGGGACTTGGCGATGGCGTATTCGATGCCGCCCTGGATCTGGTAGTAGCCTTCCGGCGTCTTGGCTAATTCGACATCCCAGATGATGGTTATGCCCATGGACTTGGCCTTTTCCCGCGCTTCGCGGAAGGAGACCGTTTTGGCGTAGGTGCTCCATTCTTTGACCGGCATGTCGAACTCGGCGCCTTCGTCTTCCTGGAATCGCATGACGTCGGCAACGGCCTGCCCGTAGGTCTTGAGGCCGGCTTCCATGTGCCAGGCTTCGAGGAACTTCTCGGAGGTAGCCGCGAGCACTTTTTCAATATTGGGTTCCACGCCCTCATTGTAGCTCTTAATACTATCGTCGACGAACGACAGGACCCCGGCCTGATCCATCCACTCGTAGGCGGCGTCGTAGGCGCTGTCGGAGATTTGGTACAGCAAATGGCCATTGATCTCTTTTACACCGCCGTCTGAGAAGCGTTTTAGGATAGAAAGGTGGGCCACCTTGTAGCATGGAAGATTGCGGTTGGTAGCGCCGAGGATGAAGGGCTGGTCTCGCTCGTCGCACCCGCCGTCAAGATAGGTGGCCGATTCGGCGTCGGTGCGGGCGACGAGGATGCCGGGGACACCCATGATATCGAGCTGGAACCGGGCGGCGTTGAGGCGCTTGATCTGCTCGTCTTGCGGGACGAGGACTTTGCCTCCCTGGTGGCCGCATTTCTTGACGCCGGGTTTTTGGTCTTCGATGTGATATCCCGGAACGCCCACTTCCGCAAAGCGGCGGATGAGGTTCATGACGTGCGCCTCGCCGCCATGGCCGGTGTCGGCGTCGGCGATGATGAACGGGGAATAATCCACGATGGGCGTCGAGGTGCGATCCGCTTCGCTCATGCGCGACCGAGCGAAGCGCTGATTTCTGTCTGCCGTCAGCAAAGCGCGGACAACCGGGGCCGCTTCCTCCGGCACCTGGCTGAGCGGGTAGCTGGCCAGATCGGGGCCGGGGTCTTCGGTTACCGATCCCTTGGCCGAAGTGGCCCATCCGCCGAGGTAGATTCCTTCGATGCCCATGCGCTTCATTGCGACCGCTTGGCCGGGGGAGTAGGGGCCGAAGGTGGTGATGGACTTGCCCTGGCAAAAGAGGGCGCGCAAGTGGCTGTAGAACCCTTCGGCCGCGGCCTTGGCCACAGTGTAGCCCGTGGCGATGGCGCCCAACTGATCGGCGACCTGACGCGCTGAGTAGAGGCGCGTGATTTCCTTGAACCGGGGCGTCGAGAACCACGCCTGAATCCGGGTGATCTCTTCCTCGACCAACCCCTGCTCATTTTCGGAGGTGACCGGGGGGAGAATGGAGGGTTCGAAGTCGAGGTTCTCGGTAATACGCGATCCATCTTTGGCGAAGGTCTTCATGTAACGGCCGACCCTTTCCTTTGCGGAGCTCAAATCGTGATTGTTCAGGTTGATGTTCAGCAAGTCGATATACCAGGGCATTTTCGTTTTCGACAACACGTACGCTTCCACAACCTCGCGCGCGATTGGCAAGGTAGTCGTCTTCGAATCGTTGTGGAGATCTTTATCTTGCGCCGCGAGGCAACGCGCATAGTCTTCTTCAAGCAACTTCTGGAAGATCTTTACCGTGAAGATGTCGCCCGCTTGGTGTCCCGTGTCCGGATCGTCTTCCGTCAGCGCCGCCCTCTTGTGAATCCATTCCCACAAAATGCTCAGTCGAATCTCGCCCGTGGCCATGTCTTCCATGAGATAGAGGATGTCGTCGTCGCCAAACAGGTCGGCCGGCTTTAGAGCCGCGGCCTGGAAACCGCGCGCAAAGGCGTTGCCGTATTGCAGCGCGACGCTGAGCAAGTTCCGGGCTCCGCGAATCGTGCGGGGCGCGGGTTCGAGCGAGGTGAGGCCACCGGCCGCCTCTTTGTCGTACTCGAGGGGCGGGAAGGCACGGCCCAGCTGATTGGCCTCGCCAACCTTTTCCCAGACGGGCCGCACGATATGAACCATCTTCCAGTGAGCGACCCACTTGCCGCTGGCGCCTTCGCGTTGTTCCCGTTCCGCACCGGCCACGGCCTTCTCCATGCTGGCCGCGACCCCTTTCTCCGAACCGACTGGGATGTTCTGTTCCATGCCGCCTTGCCACAGGGCACAGTTACCGTTGGCATCCGGCGTGTTGACGGCCCGGCGCACACGGTCTTCATACACCCGCATGTAGCCGTAGGTCATAGTTATATCTTCGATGTTCGGGTTAATAAAATCGGGGTCCCACGCCATGGCGTCGGCAACGCTGTTGATGTAATCCCAGCGGCCTGTGTTGAAGCCTACAAAATGCTGGCCGAGAAGGGCGCGGATTTCCATGAGTTGGAACGTGGCTTCGAGTTGCTCGACGAGAACGTATACTTTGATCGTGCCCTCGGGAAGTTCGAGGAACTCTTCAAGAGCGGACAGCATGGCGTTCCAAAGCGCCGCCTCTTCCACCGTCTGAATCTTGGGAAGGTAGAGGACGATGGAAGAAGCGACCTCCCGCAAGGCGCGGTAGTTATTGACCACATAGAGGGCTATGTCGACGATCGAGGCGGAGAGCGCAGCCCCACTGGCGTGGCGCACATGCCGGTCGTCCAAATGAAGGCCGCGGGCGCGGAAGATCTTGGTCGTAAAGTCCAATTGGCTACGCCAGTCCTCGATAATTTTCCGTCCGAGGAAGCCGGACGCCCACCGGTTCATTTCCCCCGCCACTTTCTCCGCGGCCTCCATGAACACCGGGGCTTTGTCGATGGCGAGCTTGAGGTTTCGCTGGTTGTCCAGCGACATGGAGGTGATTTGGCCCAGGGCGTCCTCGCCGTCGAACATCCAGCCATCGGCGCCTGACAACAGGGCGTAGGCGACATTGCGAATGCTGCTCTCGACCGACGCGTTTGGCTTGGCCGCGGGGCCGGTACCCTGAATCCATTGCCGCCGCAAATCGGCGGGGATCTCAGAGCCTGTAAATTTCCCGTCTCGGGCGTCTTGCACCGAGATGGCCGTCCCAGCGATCGCCGTGCTCGCGTCGAGAAAGGAAATCCGCTGCCTCCCAAGGCTACGCACTCTCCTCCGCTTCGTCCGTTTGGCCATGACGGCGCGTCGCGGCTCGTCGAAACGAGCCAGCAACTCGATGGCCGCGAGAGCCTCCGGTGTGTATATGTCCGGATACTCCGCCTTGAGGAAACCCCGGATTTCGATGCCCGCGCGCAAAGCGAAAGGGGAGGCGGACGGCTGAGGCAGTTTGTGGACGGCGCTCATCATAGTATTTAATCCTCGCTATGTTCTACTCGGCAAGCGAGGGCCCCGTAGGCCTCCCCTATGTCGTCACTGCTTGACGGTAGCGTTGGGCGGATCGAACGTACCGAGGGCTCAATCCGCGCTGCCAGCGATAAATCAAAATCCGAAACACTCAAACGAACGGTGCAATTCCCGGCGCGGCCGGATATTTCACCCGTATTCGAAGCAGGAATCTATCGGTAAAGGCCGCGGACGAGCCCCAAGCGGGCTATATGGGGGACAAGAAGTAGGGAAGATCTCCACAAAAGCCGTGTCTGTCCCTCTTCTTGTGTTTCGCGGCAAAAAGCCCTGTGTTTTCAGGCTTCCGTTGGCCTGAACGCTCACGTTTGACTGGCAGACGAAACCGAAGGTCTTCACATGTTCGACCCTCCCCTAGCCCCTCCCTAGCCTAGAGTTTTGCGGTTACGCAGCCTGTTTATTCGCATGGTTGTTAG
>CAYNZS010000234.1:0-6756 GCA_964401695.1 uncultured Nitrospirales bacterium | reverse complement strand
GACTTACAACGTAAAATCAGGCAAAATCAGAGCCCAACTGTAGAAGATGGGTTAGAATCTACCATGTCGCAATGACAGATCTGGGTTTCTTGGACTTGGTTCCTGACCTGCTCCCCCCCGTTCAGTGAGTGAACGGTAGCAGTTTGGTTTGGCGCAGTCAACGAGGGTCTCAGCATTGGAAATGTAGGGACGGATTACAGACTAACGTGTTGGCGCGTGTATTGACCATCTCGCTGCTACGATGCCACCGGCAAGAGTCACTATTGCGAGTCGGGACCCGCCCGCCATCGCCGCACACCTATAAGCCACATTTTCCAGTTCTTCGCCAACAATTGACCCATTGTTTCCCACGTAACGCAGCAGCCTCAGGCAACACGCGCGACGATATGTAGGGCAAGTTAGTGGGTCACCACAGACACCACCGACGAGACCGCGGTAGGGGTGCCGCGCGGCTCCTTGCCGCCTTGTTCCTTGCGGGGCTGGCGGGTGGTGCTATAAGATGGTGGCATGAGTGGGAAACGTGGAATAGGGCCGGTGCGCATCCTGGCGGACGATGTCGCGAATAAGATCGCGGCGGGCGAGGTGGTGGAACGTCCTGGCTCGGTGGTGAAAGAGCTGGTCGAGAATGCGCTGGACGCGCAGGCGACGCGTATCACGGTGCGGGTAGTTGGCGCGGGCCGGCGCTTGATCGAGGTGGCGGACAATGGCCTGGGCATGGGCGAGCAGGACGCGCTGCTCGCGATTGAGCGCCACGCGACGAGCAAGATCCGCAAAGCGGACGACTTAGACAGCATCGCGACGTTGGGTTTTCGCGGCGAGGCCTTGGCCAGCATCGCTTCGGTCTCGCGCTTTGAGTTGGTGACCCGGCGCGCGCGTGACGAATCGGCCACCCGCATCCAGATCGATGGCGGTGTGTTGCGCGATGTCTCTCAAGTTGGCGCTTCAGTGGGCACACGCGTTACCGTCAACCGGCTCTACTTCAATACGCCCGTCCGCGCGAAGTTCCTCAAAGGCGTCACGACCGAGTTGAGCCATTGCATCGACACCGTGCAGCGTCACGCGTTGGCGAACCCAGGCGTCGGGTTCCAGTTTCTTCACAACGAAAAGCCGGTCATGGACATCCCGGAAATGGCAACGCTACGCGAACGGGCGGCCCTCATCTGGGGGCTCAATTTCGTCAAGGACATGACGCCGCTTTCGGGCGAGTATGGCGGCTTGAAGTTAGAGGGCCTGATCGGAACGCCGGGATTGACGCGGTCGTCCCGTTCGCACCAGTTCTTCTTCATGAACGGACGTCCGGTCCTGAACCGCTCGATCCAGTTTGGATTCGAGGAAGCCTATCGAGGCCTGCTCACCGTTGGACGTCGTCCGGTCGGCATCTTGATGCTGTCGACGCACCCGCGATTCGTCGACGTGAATATCCACCCAGCGAAGCGGGAAATCCGGTTTCGCGACGAACGGGCGGCGCGCGAGGCGGTCCGTGTGACCGTCCGACAGGCCATGGATGCCCTTGCCGCGGAGTCGGCAGGTGCTGAAGATACCGAGCCCCCTCGAGAAGCGAATGTAACGCAGGAATTGGTATCTCAGGGAGAAACGACGACTGCCGAAGTTCACGAGACGAAAGCCCTGGAAAAGGCCGTGGGAGTACCGGAGCCCAAGAAGAACGTCATCAATGCGGGGGCCGCTTTCGATGCGCCGACGCCATCTGAGCCAACCGAATTGCCCACGGTTGAGCCTACTCAAGAAGAGCTCGCCGCTGAGGCAGTTCCGAAGACTCGGCCGGTTGAAGAGCGTGTGGCGAGTTCGGACGCCCAGACGGAGTTCTCCGTCTCCAATATGGGGACGGTCGTGCCTGGGGCCGTTTTCCAGCCAATGAACGGTCTTCCGGGTGAGCCGATTCAGCTATTCGATTCGTATCTCCTTGTTCCGCAAGATGATCGGCTGCTGATAATCGATCAGCATGCGCTCCACGAGCGTCTGAATTATGATAGCCTTTGGGATGACCTAAACGATTCGGAGTATGCCGCGCAACAGCTTGTGGTTCCATTACTTGTGGATGTTCCACCGGCTCATTCCAAGCTGATCGAATCCAACATCGAACTCTTCGCCAAACTCGGCATCGAGATCGAGCCCTTCGGCGGCGGGACCTTCCAGGTCACGGGGATCTGCCATCTATACGACGAGTCGCTGATAGGCGACGCTATTTATCAGATTCTCGAGCAGTTGGCTCAGGGCGACCTCTTT
Organism: uncultured Nitrospirales bacterium; assembly: GCA_964401695.1. Taxonomy (GTDB): domain Bacteria; phylum Hydrogenedentota; class Hydrogenedentia; order Hydrogenedentales; genus JAPYPO01. Next base: position 4,512 of record CAYNZS010000234.1, on the reverse strand, counting down.
GACCGCGAAGACTTTATGGCGGGTTTTCTGCGCCTGGTAACCGAGGCGTGCAAAGCCTCCGTCAAGGCCGGCGACCGCCTATCGCCGGAAGAGAAGCGGCGTCTGCTGGATGGCTTCCAGCGCATGCGCCCGCCCTACACCTGTCCTCACGGGCGCCCCATAATCACCGAGTTGACGCTGCACCAGATGGAGAAAAGTTTTCGGAGGCGCCAGTGAGGCTGATCCAGTGAGGCAAGTCCTTGCCGTTGTTGGTCCTACAGCTTCGGGAAAGACGGCGTTAGCTATCGAGGCCGCGCTCCGTTTGGATACGGAAATCGTCTCGGCCGACTCGATGCAGTTCTACCGGGGCATGGAAATCGGCACCGGCGCTCCGGAACCCGCCGAACTTGCCCGCGTCAAGCACCACTTCATTGGGCATCTCGATCCGTCAGAGGAAATCTCGGCTGGCGCATATGCGGAAGTCGCCAGACGAGAAGTGGTTACGTTGAATAATGCGGGCAGGACCGCCGTGGTTGTCGGAGGCTCGGGTCTGTACATCCAGGCCTTGATTGACGGTATTTTCGATGGCCCGGCCAGGGATCCGGCGATACGGGAGCGGCTCGACGCACAGGCCGCGGCAGAAGGCTCGAAGGTCTTGCATTCTCGACTGGCGGAAATCGATCCTGCGTACGCAACTCGTATAGATTCCATGGACTTACGCCGTATCGTCAGAGGCCTGGAAGTCTTTGAGATTACGGGGAGGCCTTTGTCCGTCCTCCATGCGGAACAGGGGGGACATAGTTTCGACGCGCAATGGGTCGCCGTCAATTATCCACGGCCAGAATTGTACGATCGCATCAATAGGAGAGTGGACGCCATGTTCGAAGTTGGATTTGTCGCTGAACTCGAAGCCTTGGTCGCCTCCGGTTATGAAGAACACATCCTACGGCTTAAGTCTCTCGGCTATCGCGAGGTTCTTGGGTATCTTCGGGGCGAGTCCACCCTTGATAAAGCGGTCGAAACGATGAAGATGAACACGCGCCGTTACGCAAAGCGCCAACTCATCTGGTTCCGGGCAGATACGCGACTCCAATGGCTCGATCCGAACGCACTAGAAACAGTATCGTTTCAAATGAAACAACGCCTTGCCGCAAGAACGTGAACGGATATGACCCCGGTTCTTACCCCGAAGGCAAGAAGACGATGACGTTGTGTTGGAGGAGGGTCCATAGCACGACCGATAGGCCGAGGCAGGTTATCAGGACGGACGACGCTACGGGCAAAGCGAGTAAGATGGAGCTCCTTTCACCTATCCGTTTGCGCACTTTTCCGGCGGTTCGAACCACGACGATGCCGATGACGACGAGCACGGCGGCGAGGCCTGCGCTGAAGGCGACGATGAGGCCAAGTCCCAAAGCGAGGCGTCCGAGTTTGATGGCAAGTAACAGGACGATCAAGGCGGCTGGGCACGGAACGATTCCGCCGGAAAACCCCAGCGCGATAATACTTCCGTATGTTGGTGGGCTTCTGTGTTCGGCGGACACTTTGTGGGGGCTGGCCGAGACCTCAGAATGCTCCCCCGCGTGGCGGTGGGGCGCGTGAGCGGGAGATTCGCCTCGCCTTGCCAACACGAAGGCCCCGTAGCGGCGTATGAACAGAATCCCTCCGATGACGGCGATGATCGCTCCCGAAGCGATCCCCGCCCAGAAGCTTAGCTGTTGTTCGGAGATGGCGCCCTGGGCGGACAGTGTCACGAGGCCGAGCAGGAGTACGCTCCAGGTGTGGATGAAAGTCACCACACAGCCGAGTGTCACCGCGTGGCGGATGGTTCCGCGTTCGCCGATCAGGTAGGCGGCCATGACGGTCTTTCCGTGACCGGGGGAGAAGGCGTGACCCATGCCCAAGGCGATTGCGATGCACAAGGCCAGGGCGACGAGCGGGGAAGACAGGTTCTCGCTGCGCAGAATCATCGATACCCGGTCGAGCAGCACTCCCGACGCGCCCTCGCCTACTTTCTCGGTCTGGCTGAATCGAGAGTTGGGGATGGGGTGGGCCAAGTCTTCGGGCGGGTCTGCCCGAGCCATGCGCTCCGATTCGGTCTGCAGCGACTCTGGAACACCTATCCCGAGGGACATTTCTCGGAGCGTCTCCTGCAATCCATCAAGAAGGGCATTCTCGCCGACTTCGTCCGCCGAGCGCGCTGTCGCAGTCCACGTAAAGGCTAGACCCTTCTCCTGGGAGCTTAGGACTCTGCCGGTTCCGGGATCGAGCTTGACTAGGAATTGGGCATCGAAGTCCTGATAGACCGGGTTCTTCTTGTCGTCGAGATAGATGAGGGTCTGGTAGCGCAGGGCCTCTTCGCCGAGCGAACTCGTATCATCGACGAACCGGCCATCGAGGACGAGCTTCGCTTCGCGGACCCCTTGGTTGTGGGCGTAGTTTAACGATTCGACCTCCAAGTGAAGCACCTCGCCTTCCACGGGCCAGGACCATGTTTCGGGTTCGAACTTCAGGATCACGTTGAACACGGTCATGCCGCCCGTTCCCTCCAAGAGGATCAGGCGGCGATCCGTCAGGCGAAGCGAGGAGGCCTGGCCGTCCCACGAGAAGGCCATGTACTCGGCTAACGCGGCACTGCGCAGGTCCAGGTAGGCCTCGACTTCCTCGTCGACGATTTCGTTGTCGTAATCCGCGTCCAGCAGGTCCAACTCGGAAAACGATGGGATTTCGGCTATGTCGAGCAGGTAGTAAATCTCGGGGCTGGCAGCACGCAGGTCGAGTAGGAAATACTGGTTGATGGAAAAATTTCCGAGCGGATGGGCCTGTGCGTGCTTTGGGTACATCGACAAAATCCCGGTTAAAGCCGCCGCGAGCATTAGGACCTTTGCCAATCCAGGGAACAATGCGGTGCTACGCCGGAAGTCGCGATAGGGGTGAGATTTCATTCGAGGTTTCGCGTGACGGGTCAGGTGTAGTGCGGGCAGCACCGGTAAAGAAGCGTCCCGCAGCGGCAGGCCAGCCCTAAGAATAAGAGAAGAGGGTCTCGCCAAGCAAGGGCACACTCGCGCCAAGGTGATGGGGTCGCATTCCGCTAGCGCCAATCTGTTCGTGGAACCTCCGCGCGGAAGAGGGTGGGAACGAGGGCGCTCATCTCGATGTTAAAACACCCCCTTCTCAAATAGGCTCTTTTCTCGTATAATGCTAGGCACACTGGGATGCGGTCATGGCGAGACCGCGTGAGGTGCAGTTGCCGGACGTTGGAGATCCTTGTCTGTAAGGGGGAGGCAAAACCCTTCGTAAGCGTTCAGGCCATTCTTGCCCAGAAGAAACGCAAGAAACTGAGCAAAAAAGGACTTTTGGGCTTCTCAAAAGTAGACGTAAGCGCGAGCGGAGACGCGTCTCTCCCTTATCTTGCGTCTCGTGGCCAAAAGCCCTTTGTTTGGACGCTTGTGTTGGCCTTTGCGTTTCGGATTTGCCGTTTCGACTATGGCCTCTGCGGTTATTATGCCTGCGGTTGCTGTTTCAACGCTAAGGGCTGCCATTGCCCGGTTAGCTGCATGAGGTTGTGGGCGAGTTGTCTCCACAGGGCTTCGGCTTGGGAGCCGCGACCGGAGGAACGCTCGGATGCGGTACAGGTGTCGCGCCGCCTGAATAAGCGGGCGCAAGGGGCGATGCGCACGGGTGACATGACTGCCGCGTTGCCCCATTTGCGCGACGCCATTGCCGTAGAACCGTACTATGACCTCAACTATAACGATTTCGGTGTGATGCTGCGGTGCCTAGGCAATACAGAGGAGGCTATGGAGAACTTTCGTTGCGCCATGCGCCTGAATCCGGCCGGTACGGACGCGCGCGAGAACTTGCTGGTAGCGGCGGAGGAACTCGGCGCAGTTGAGTAGGCGTGCCGCTTCGTTAAGGAACTGGACGCCGCATTCGGGCCTCTCAGTCCGTGAACTTCCTGTGTGCGGGAGGCTCTGCGCACGACGCCTCAAGACGCATTGTTCCGACTGTATTGTTCGAGCACTTCGTAGATACGCAGGGCCTTGTCAGGCACCTGGACTCCTGGGAAGGCCGTGTCGGTATCATGATGCCGCAACCGTCCCTCGAAGAATTGCTGGTTGGCGTCCAACGGTGTCGTGTCTATGTCGAGACTGCGACACAGACCGCGTAATTGGTCGATATATTACGGATTGCTCAGGTCGAAGTTGATCAAGGGAAACGCGTGCTCCTCGAGCAGGCGCAGCAATATCGAATTGAAGCGCTGCCAAAGCGAAATGCCATCTTCGAGAGTGATCGCCGCGTCACGGGTATGAAGCGAGTGCGCCACGGCAACCGGATGCCGAAACGTCCCGATGAACTGAAACGAAGCCTTCGCGCCCACCCAAAACGGGAGCGTCAGGAGGGTCCGGGGATCTTTGAACGCACAGTGCGTGGTTTTGCTGTTGTATTGGTCGAGAATCTTGTCGCGCAGCAGCTCGTATTGACCCGGATTTCCCATTTGGAAGAGTCATCTTCAGATCCGCCGGCATCGTT
>CAYNZS010000233.1:0-6770 GCA_964401695.1 uncultured Nitrospirales bacterium | reverse complement strand
CGCGAGGATTTTTTGGTGCCGCTTCGTATCTATAATTTCTTAAAACGCTCTAGAAGGAAACAGATAGCAAAGGCCTCCCGACGCGTGATCCGCGCGCTCACAGACCTCCTACGAACCACGACGGCGCCGATCCACATCCCAGCATCACGATCTATCTACTTCTTCGCGATACGCTGCGCCAACACCGGGTGGCATTTCTCAATCCAAATGAAGCCTTTTACCACGGGCTGTTAAGAGAGATCCACGGCCGACACGCCGCGGAACGGCCCAACCCCATGCTTCTCATCAAACGCGGGACCGCCCAAGCGTTGCTGGGCAGGTCGGCGGAGACCGCGGATTCTTTGCGAGCAGCGCGGGAAGCGGGTGGCGAAGCATGGGCTACCCGTCCACTGGAAGCGTCGCTGAATTGAACCGGGCTAGCCCGGATATCCCGACCAGCGCTTACCAGTGGATATGGGCTTGAAATGCGCTCATGCTTTCCTTGTCGAGTTCGGCGAGATCGACGATCTCGTAGCGGTTGTCATCGATATCGAAGATGATTCGGCCATTCTTTCCGCCTTCGACAACGGCATGCCGTTCATAGCGCTGGGTCACGAACTTCATGTCGCCCTTGTCGGTTTTCACATCCCAGACCAGGAACCCCATGTTCTCCCGGCTCTCGCGGATCGTATAGATCTCTTCTATATAGTGGATGAAGTAGCGCTTTTGCAGTTCGTATTCCACCGCAAGCCGCGAGTTGGCCGTGGTTTCCTTCAACCGGCGCACGACGCCGATCTCCTTGTGCTCCATGGCGGTGTCGCCCGTCCAGAACGCCACGAACTCCGTGGGCCGCGAAACGGGGAAGCATCGGTACGCGCGCACATGGTCATACTCTTCGTCGTCGTACATAACGCGCAAGTCGCCTTCGGGGAGGGTCTGTACATGCAGTTTCTTGGGGTCGAGATAGCGGATCTGCGGCACCTCCACATGCCGGTCGCGGCGCGGCGCCATCTGTGTGACCGTGGTGCTCGGCTCGGCCACATCCTCTTCGGCGGTGCCCGGGCCCACGGCCAGCTCAAGCTGAGTCTGCACCAGCAGCCAGTAGATGCCACGCGCTTCCATCAGTTCGTCGTGCGACCCCTGCTCTCGGATCTCGCCCTCCTCCAACACGATGATTCGGTCGCAGTTCTTCAGAGTACTGAGCCGATGGGCGATGGCGATGGTCGTGCGCCCGTGGCTCAGGGCCTCAAGGGCACGCTGGATCTCCCGTTCGGAGATGGTATCCACGCTCGACGTGGCCTCGTCCAGGATCAGAATCCTGGGATTGGTAACGAGCGCCCTGGCAATCGCCACACGCTGGCGCTCGCCGCCGGAGAGGCCCGCGCCCCGTTCGCCAATGCGGCCATCGTATCCATCGTGGTTGCGGGTGACGAACATGTGGGCATTGGCCTGAAGGGCCGCGTTCAGGATGAGTTCGGGTGCCACATCTGGATTGCCATACGCGATGTTCTCGCCCACGGTGCCTCGGAAGAGATGAGGGTCCTGCGCGACAAGGCCCACCTGCCGCCGCAAAAAGCGTTTGCGCACCTTGCGCAGGTCAATATTATCGACGGTTATTTCGCCCTCATTGGGGTCGTAGAAGCGCATGATTAGCCCGACCGTGGTCGATTTTCCGCAGCCACTGTGCCCGACAATGCCGACCATCTCGCCCGGTTCGATGTGAAAACTCATATCCTTGAGCACCGGCAAGTGCGAGTCGTAGCCGAAGTGAACATTCTTGAAGCGGATAGCGCCCTGGATCTCGATCTCGACCGCGTTCTTGTTGTCTTCGATTTCCACGGGCTGGTCGAGCACCTCGAACACGCGGTGGGCCTGCGTGGTGAATTGGGTGAACCATGTCGACATCATCGTAAGTTGGTTCAGCGGAGCGTAGAACATGCCCAGATAGCCGAGAAACGCGATGAGCTCGCCGATGGTTATGTTGGATCCGGTTTGAGCGATAATCTGCGACCCGCCAAAGATCCAGATGAAGTAGCTTCCCAGTTGGAACACGAAACTCATAGGCGGGTAGAACGAGGCCTGCGCGTAGCCGACGCGTGTGCCCGCCTTGAGGTACGTGTCGCTTACCTTCCCGAAACGGCTGCTCTCGCGTTGTTCCTGGGCAAAGGCTTTGACCACGCGCACCCCTGAAAGCGAGGCGAATACAGAGCCGACCAGGTCGGAACGGCTGGCCCAGTATTTGCGCCACTTGGGCACCACAAAACGGTAGAAGAGGACGGTGCAGACCATCACAATCGGGGCGGGAATGCAGGCAATGAACCCGAGACGGGGATTCATCCAGAACATCGCGCCGGCAACGCTCACGACCTGGAGAAGCTGATACCCGAAACCGGAAGTAAGCTGCTGCGGGAAGGCCTGGAGGGCTTCGATATCCTGGGTGCAACGCGTCATAAGCGAACCGACGGGCCGCTCCTCGTGGTAGCGAACCTCGAGATCCTGCAACTTCTCGAACACCCTCTGGCGCATCTCGAAACCGAGATGATTGTTGATCCACACGGTGAGCAATTCGCGAAAGACGCTGATGATCGAGGCCACGAGCGTGGTGGCGGCCAACAAGCCGACCAGCAGGTAGAGCCATTCGAGACGGGTCTCAGAGGACAGCGCGGTCGCGAACCAGGCGAACCAGCCGGGCGCTTCGTCGATGTTGCCTTCCATCACCTGGTCGACCAGCACCCTCACCAACTGCTGCGGGACAAGGCTCAGTCCGATGGTCAGCATCACTAACGCCATGGCCAGCGCCATGGCGCCGGTGTAGTTGCGGGTGTACTGCAAGAAGCGGATAAGCACCGTCCCGCGCCGCACGCGTTCGCCAGAGAGCCCCTTGCGGGTCGACTGGGCGGACTCATCCGTCTTGACCTTGATATCGCGTCCCCCGCGCAGACTGTTGATCTGCGCGGCAATCATGGCGAATTTCTCGCCGTGTTTGTTGGAGTACCGCGCGATCTCTTCATAGACATCGCCGGTCTTCACCTCGAGAAAACCCGAACCCACCCGGCTATCCGTCCGGACGCTGTCTATATCCGCGATGTCAATCTCGCGGGAAAGAAAGGCCGTCTCTTCGTTGGGATCGGCCAGAAAGACGAGCACCTGTGTATCGGTGACCACCACCCACGACTCCGAGTATTCGCCGGTAATATCGAGATCCGTGTCGGTAGCCAGCTTAATCTGTTCGGTCCGAACGCCCAGTCCTTCGAGCACCTGGGTGACCTCGGGCGGTGTGTCGCGCTTCAGCAGAATGACGCCCGATGCCTTTTCGGTGCTGGGCTCCCCGTTGCCGCGGAGATCATTGACCTTGTCCCGGCTCTTGCCGCTTCCCCACCAGCCCGAGAGCATCGAGCCGCGTTTCGCCGTATCTTGCCGCCGGTCTTTCCCGGATTCGGGCCACTGCGGAGGCCCTGGCGAAGCAGAATCCTTCTTGCCGGAATCGGCGTTCTTGGGGTCTTTGAATTGGTCATCGGACATGACGAAAGGTCATCCTTGATGTGGGGCTTGACGGGCACATGACGAATGCGCTGATTCGCGCTTGGGCGCCTCCGAAATGCATCGGACTCGCCGCCGCCGCCATCTTCGCGAGCGATCTTGCCTTGCCACCAGCCAATTGCTGGGAACCGCCCATCGTATAGAGAGGCAGTACACGCCCGATCATCGGCATGATGTCAGACGGGAAGTTTAGCAAATCTGTAAGCGTTCAGGCCATTCTTGCCTAGAAAAGACGCAAGAATGGCCTGAACGCTCACTACACTAAAATGGGTCTCCGGAGATGGCGGGTTTGATGAGTTTTATCGCGATGGTGGCCATGCTGATGAGGCCCACGCCGGTGAAGTAGCCAGCTAGGAGGGCAGGAGCGTTCCTGAGGAAGTTGATGGGGCCGTATCTCTTCTGGAAGTAATAGCGGCCCAGCATGGCGCCGACGATTTCGAGCACCATGGTGTGGGGTAGGGCGCCAAGCCCGCGTATCATCCCGTATATCAGCATTATCGGGAATCCCAATATGGCCAGGACTCCGTACACCGTCACGCAGGCTATGAAGCCGCTGACGATGACCTTCGGATGAATGGCGCGTTGCATCAGTTCGCTGTCCATCACACTCTTTTCGTTGGGATCTTCGTCCGGGGCCACGTAGGTTGATGAGAACAACAGCACGTTGTTCTTCGCCATGAGCTCCCAGTTCACCTGCGCGGCCGGGAATATGTTTGAGGGTATGGCGTCGGAATGCCACATGAAGGCCCAGAAGATTAGCGATAGGAAAAACAGAACCGGGAGGGCGACGATGTCGGTCTTGATGAGCGACCAGAACCGTACGCCGGTCAACTCGTTTGTCCTAAAGGACTGGGCCATGTAGCCATAGTTCTCGACGGGTATCGGCGCGAGCCAGATCTCGATTCCTTTTGCGCCGGACAAGAAGAACGCGCCTTCTTTGACAAAAGGGATATCGACGTTCTGTCCGGAAATACCCATCAAACGCGCGTTGACGTAGGAGATAAATGGGTTGTATACGAACGAGAAGATGAGCAGGAACGGCACAATCCCCGGCGAGTAAGGGATGAGCTTGTAGCAGACGAAGATCAAGGCCAAGGCCGAAACAGAGTATAGGGCCGCCGCGATCCACAACGGGTAGTCGCCGCGGCCTTTTCTTGGCGGCGTCCACAAATCTGTCCGCACGCTCTGTTCGCTCCGGGTTTTGGCGAACTCGCGGAACCTGGCGCGCACGTCGCGCAGCATCGAGAAGATACACACGAGCGCGATCCCGAGACCGCTCCCAATGGTGAAACTCATCCAGAAGTCGATGCCGTTCGAGTAGGTGGCGTTGACGGTGTCCATACCCGGCTGCCATGTGGTTAGAATCCCTTGATAGTGCAGGATGGGGTTGAGCAGCGTGGAAATCACGATGGCGCAGAATGTCCCAATGACCGACCAGAAGGGCAGCACAAAGCCCAGGAAGATGACGCCGATGTCGACGACGACGCCGGTCGGCGAGGCCGGCAGAACGCTCTCGGTCAGGGTGGTCGTGTCGACGAAAGGCTGCGGGATTAAATAGAAGGGCTTTGAGAGAAATAGGCTGGTAATGGCCGGTATTCCGACCTGGAACATTCCGAAGACAACGCCAATCGTGGCACCAAGGGAGAAGACTCGCCATCGCGTTGTCTTCTTCTTCCTCTTTACCCCCTTTATCAGGCCAATTTCGTCTTCCTCCGTCTCTTCGGCCGTCGTGGTGTTGTCGGCCTCGGCGAGCGCGAGGGCCCCCTGCGCGGCGACGGGCGCCATGGGGAATGGAAGGTTCTCGATGTCGGAGGTCAGCCGGAAGAAAAGATATCCCAGGCTGTAGCGTTTGACCAAGCCGATAAGGCTCATGAAACCGGTGAGCGCGATAGGGATCAGCCATGCCCGATGGAGGAGGTTGCGCTCGGTGACGGCGGGGCTGTCGGGCGCCGGACAGAACCACTCGGGAAAAGCGAAGGTCAGGCCGGCGTCGCGCGCGGCTTCACTGCCGACGATGTAGGCACGGTACACGAGCCAGCCCATGGGGCCGCCGGGAAAGAACAGGTGGCCGGCCATCATGATGGTGGCGGCGTGGAGCAAAACGACGAGGTTCTGCTTGGACATCGGTTTCATGGCGCGGCGCGCGACCTCCATGAACAGGATGACGGTGACCCATGAGGTGGCCGCGCCCACGCTGACTCCGGTCATGAGGCCGAGGTATATTCCGCCGGGCATCATGATCAGGCCGCAGAAGAAAATGCCGATCACCGTAGACCAGCCAAAACCGTCGCTAAACTCTTCAGGCGGCTCGAGGAGCGAGCGGTAGAGCTGGACTTCTTTGTCTAAACTGACAGCTTTAGCCATTTTTTTGCATCTCTTCTTCCTGACTTCCAATTTCCGATATGTGCCAGACAAGCGGGCATGCCATATGTACTCGGAAACTTGACCCGGATATCTCACCGGTTTTCATAGCGAGACGGTGGAAAAGGTTGCTATGGCGAGACTTATTCGAAACCTTTCGACCGACAGCGTGGCGGGTCAAGTCGAAGTCGAAAGGCGAGAAAAGTCTCGTCAGCGTGGCCTTATCCGCCATCGCAGTAGAAAAGCGATGAGATATCCGGGTTAACAAGGAGAACGGCCAAGCGGATTGCTTGGTGTCTTCTTTCATCTTCTGCCGGTCCATGCGGGAATCCTCGAAGTGAAGTGGCTCAACCCGTTTGACGGAAGTCCGGGAGTACGGACGCGTCCATTAGTTGTTTTGCCTTGTGGAACATTTCGGTTCTTTCTTCGTCGCTGACGGCGCACCAATGCAGGAAATGGCGGCGCACCAAGGCTACGAAGCTCTTGTTGAGACGCAACCATGCCTCGCGTGTTCCGGAAAGCCGGGTCAGCACGATCTGCGCTTTGAATTCCTCAGTCTCCGGGTCCAGGGGCAGCAGAATATCCATCTGCTGCGAAACGCCGAGGTCGAAGGGTTTCAGCCAGATCGTTGAGACGATCGTGGGGATGTAGCCGCCGTCATTGTCGAGATCGGGCTTCTCCTCCATTCCTAGGCGTGGTTCGTTCGTGAAAAAGCGTCCCGCGCTTCCTTCTCCGTGGTCGTTCAGATAGCGCGCGAAAAACGCGAAGACAGCGACGCGGTCCGGCCAGACGCATCGCGGGCTGCGGCGTCCGTGTCATGGACTCTCTCAGACGTCATCTAGTGGTTTGATTTATAGTTGAGGGAATTTATCTTTTATCGTATGTGTTCT
>CAYNZS010000232.1:0-6787 GCA_964401695.1 uncultured Nitrospirales bacterium | reverse complement strand
CGACACCTCGCGGGGCCCCGAACGCACCGTCAAGATCCCCATCCATCCGCTCGCCGCGCACATTTACGACGGATGCGCCGACATCCATAACCCGATACACACGTCCAAGGCCTTCGCGCAGAGTGTCGGGTTGTCCGACATCATTCTCCACGGCACGGCCACGCTCGCGTTTGCCGTCAAGAACATCACGAACATTGAGGGTGGGGGAGACCCCAATCGAGTCAAAGGGCTGTATAGCTCGTTCACTGGAATGGTGTTCTTGGGCACCGAGGTCGAACTGCAAGTGCTCGGTTCGCGCGACGCTGACGGGCAAAAGGAACTTTTCTTCCAGGTGCTCAATCCGGATGGAGGAAAGGCGATTCGAGACGGGCGTGTGACCTTGGGATAGGAAAAGGAGTCGCAACCATGAAGGTGCTAGTTTTTGGAGCCAACGGCCAGACGGGGACCCACGTCGTGCGGATGCTCGCGGCGGGGCCTCACGAACCCGTCGCCATGATCCGAAATCAGGCGCAAGCGGCTAAATTCGACGCCTTGGGCGTACGGACAGTAGTGGCGGACCTCGAGTACCCTATCGACGATGCCGTAAAAGGCTGCGACGCGATCATTTTCGCGGCCGGCTCCGGCGGGAAGACGGGCAAGGATAAGACCGTACTGGTCGACCACATCGGCGCGATTCGTTCGATGGTGTCAGCGCAGGTGCATGGGGCGAAGCGTTACATCATGCTCAGCTCGATCAACAACAACATCAACAGCCAGTCACCCATCGCCCACTATCACAAAGCCAAAGCCCACGCGGACAATCATCTGCGGGAAACCGACCTCGATTACACGATCGTATGCCCTGGCCGCCTGACGGATGAGCCCGCCACCGGAAACGCAGCCGTCAGCGCCGAGTTGCACGGGAAGGGCATGACGTCGCGAGAAAGCCTCGCCGCGGCGCTCGTGGCGTGCCTCGACCTCGACAATACGGTGCGCAAGAGCTTCAGTCTGCTCGAAGGCGATGCGCCGTTGGACGAAGCGCTTCGGTCGGTATAGAGCGCTGTTCGCGTCTTTCGTGGTGAAACGGGCTAGGCGTGCCGAGGCTCCCGGGGCATGCCTAGGCCGCGTTCGCTGATGATGTTTTTCTGGATCTGCGTAGTGCCACCACCAATCATGAGACCAAGGAATTCCATGAAATTGTGCTGCCAGGAGCCGTGGTCCCGCACGTAAGGCGCTTCCTCGTACAGAAGGCCGAGTTCGCCGAGCGCGTCGATGGCGAGCGCTTCGAGGTCGTGGCGCAGCCGAGTGCCCAGTACCTTGACTATTATGGTCGCGAGCGGGACGTCCCGTTTGTTTAGGGTCGCGCTCAGCAGGCGCAGGTCGTTGAACCGCAACGCCATGATCCGCCCCTGAATCTGCATCAACCGGTCGCGGTACGCGGCATTGTCGATGAGTCGTTCCCCATCCACGGATTCATTCTGCATTAACTCGGTAAGCGCGTTGAGCCGCCTCAGCGACACGTCCGGATCGCCCAGGGAATCGCGCTCGTGACGGAGAATCGCGTTCGCAATGGCCCAGCCTTCGCCGCGTTGACCGAGAATCTGACCCTTCGGAACGCGCGCGTCGGTGAAGAAGACCTCGTTGAAGAAAGATTCGCCCGTCATCGTTTTCAGGGGGCGAATGTCGACTCCCGGCGTGTCCGTTGGGAGCAGCAGAAAGCTTATCCCATGGTGCTTCGGCTCATCGGGCTCCGTTCTGACGAGGGCAAACATCCAGTCCGAAGTCTTCGCCCCGCTTGTCCAGATCTTCTGGCCATTGATGATCCACTCGTCGCCGTCAAGAGCCGCGCGTGTGGTAAGGCTGGCCAGATCGCTTCCGGCATTCGGTTCCGAGTACCCTTGGCACCACAGCATCTCCCCACGAATCGTTGGAGGGATGAAGCGTTGCTTCATCTCTTCGCTCCCCCTGTCGAGCAAAACGGGCACGAGAAACGAAATCCCGCCGCCGCCCATTCCGGAGGCCACTTGAGCCCGTGCGAATTCTTCGGCGATGATGCGCGCTTTCAGAATATCCGGCTCCTGACCGGCGCCTCCATATGTCTTGGGGATCGTGCGCGCGGCGTAGCTATGCTCGATGAGCGTACTCTGCCAAGCGCGGTGCTTTGCGATTCCGCCGTCTTCGGCGGTCGGCGCGAGGTGGCGGTTGTCCTCGATGAACTTCCGCACGTCCAGGCGAAACGCGTCGTATTCAGCGCCAAATGAAAGGTCCAACGGAATGCCTCCCTAGGGGGATACAAACTCCTACCCCTGCTAATCTCCCCAATGCAATTATCCCGGTTATCTCGCACCGCTCATCCGATTCTATAGTTGGCGACGGCGGAACTCAAGCCCGTGAAGTAGGTCGGCAACGACATGCCGATGCCCTTAACCTTGGCAGGGGCCTGGAAGCCCGCGAGTTAACGAGCGATGAGGCTAATTGAGGGGGGAGAGGTGCTTGCGGGGGTACCGCTCAGGCCATTGAATCGAATCACACTGGACTCGTCCACGAGGCAAGTGCGCAGGCCCGTTCGGCCTGCCTGGAGTGGGATCGCCGTGGCGGTGTAGTGGGGGCGGGCCCTCGAAACTCGGAGTTGCCTGGAACGAGTAGCCTGACTTAACCCCGGTGGCAAGCGCATTGTCGATGAAGGGCGTGACCCCAGTCCCCAGCGCTGTCAGCGTGCCAAACTTGCCGGTTCCGTTCGTAGCAGAATCGACTCCGCTGGCTTAGCAGGAAGTCTGGCCGCTCGAAATCGTTCTCATCCCGCCGGTTGCGCCTACCTCATTCGCGCTCATGCGCGAGCGAAGAAGATTTGGGATGGCGATGCCGGCGATGATCGAAATGATAGCAATCACGATCATGAGTTCGATCAAGGTAAAGCCGTTCTCATTTTCAGTTATTCCCAGCAAATCGACGACTCCGCTGGCAGGTCCCAGTTGAAGCTCTAACCTGTATTCGGCGGTTCGCCAGTGCTGCATTCCAAACACAGTACTCCAAAAACAGTGGCGGGGAGGATAACCCTGCCCCGCCACCGGTACTGCAATAGAACTGAGTGACGGACGCTCAGTTAACCGGAGGCGAGGTGCTCGCGGGCGCGGTGCCGTTACCCGTGAAGCGAATCACGCCGGATTCGTCTACGAAGAAAGCCTTAATTCCGGTTTTTCCGACGGCTGCGGGCGTCGCGGTCGCTGTGTAGCGGGGCACGCCGTTGTCCAGCGAAGGGGTCGCCTGGAAGGCATAACCTTGCTTGCTGCCGCTGGCGAGAGCACTATCGATGAAAGGAGTCGTGCCCGTTCCCAGCGCGGTAATCGTAGCGTACTGGCCGATACCATTGGTCAGTGAATCGATTCCGGCAGCTTGGTAGCCGACTTCGCCGGTGGAGATTGTGCGGGTCGCGCCGGTCGCGCCCGCTTCGTTAGCGCTCATGCGCGAACGGAGCAAGTTCGGAATAGCGATGGCCGCGATGATGGCGATAATCGCCACCACGATCATCAACTCGATGAGCGTAAAACCTGAATTTCTCTTCATAAACTCTTTCTCCTCTAACATGTTTCCTGCAACGCAACCAACAGCCTTCAGTCAATCGAAGGCCAACCAAACAACAGACTCAATAGAATCCCACTCCCAGACTGGGCAACAAAGGTCCCAAGAACCGATCGGTTTCATAAGTAGGTACGACTAGGGGATTTACATACATAGTGAGGCAAAATACCCCATAGGCCTCGGACCGATCAGGATCGATTTCTGTCATATCACGACAAAAATTGTCACTGAAGACTCCGATTTTCAGGCCATGGATGTACCCAAAGGGACCTCGTTTACTCCGAAAACCCCATGTTCTGGGGGCAAAGGATCCAATGTACCGCATTCCTTCTACGGTGTCAATAGATTTCATCCCTGCCATTCCTATTCTGTTTCTTTCCTACTAACGCATCATTAAAGTACCGGCTTTGCCGGTGAGAATTCATCAGGCTCCGCCGGTTCCACAGAGTCTTCCGCAAACAGCGTCGGCCTCTTCCAATAGGATCAACAGGCCACCAGCTCTGCTGTTGGTTACTGATCTGATGCAACTCGCCTCACCGAATTTGTCGGGTCGCACGGGGCATTCTTCGCGACCGCAAGCCCCGTGGGCTTACTCGTTGTCAAGACGGCGCAAGTTTTTCGCGGCCATCGCATGAGCAGGATCGACCTCGATTATCCGTGAGAAGGCCGCAGCGGCGGCTGCTAAGTCATTGAGCTTCGCGAGGGCGACGCCTTGATTGTAAAGCGCGTTCACATTCTCAGGATCCGCGACCAACACATGGCCGGTGTGGAGGAACGCTTCGCCCGGCCTTCCTTGCTCGATGAGGGCAACGGCCATGTTGCAGCGGATCTCGGCGGAACCGGGCTGGGTCTGTAAAACAAGCGCGTATTCGCGTTTGGCGTCGCTGTAGCCGCCCAGTTGCAGGTAGGTGTTCCCCAAGCCAATTCGGATTTCCGTGTCCTTGGGCTTCAGAATTGCGGCCTGCGCATAGGCGCCCCGCGCTTCCTCGTGCTGGCCTTGAGCGAATAGGGAGGCCCCCAGATTGGCGTGGGCGGTTGCGTCGCCCGGCCGTAGCCGTAACGCCTCGAGGTAGTGGTCGGTGGCCTCTCCGAAGGCGCCACTTTCGAGAAGGGCGCTGCCCAAGTTCAAGTGGGCGTCGGCGTTGTCAGGTTTGATCTCCAACGCCCGGCGGAAGTGGGATTCCGCTCCGGGCCTACCCGCTTTGCGCAACGCAAATCCGAGGTTGTTATGCGCCACATAGTTGTCTTCCGTTACGGTCAAGGCGTGTTCAAACAGGCAGATTGAGTTTGTCCAGTGGCCGGCCTGGGTTGCCGCAGCCGCGGTCAATGCGCCGCAGGCGACGGCCAAAGAAGCAAGAAGAACGCTAAGCCGGCGGGGGGATTTCTCGGACCATTCCCAGAGAGTCCATGTTATCGCCACGAAGACTCCGAGCAGGGACACGTAGGTGTAACGGTCCGCCATGCCTTGTTCGCCGACTTGTACTATGCCGATAACGGGCAAAAGCGTTCCCAGATACCAGAGCCATCCGAAAAGAATGTAGGGACGTCGCCGGACCTGCGCGACCGCCAAAGCGGAGATCGCCGCGAGCGGCAACAACGCGGCGCCAGCCTGGATTCCAAGCGAGTCTGCGTTCGGGTACGGGTAAAAAGGGGACAGGTTAGTGGGCCAGACGGTGTGAAGCAGGTAATCGCCGTACGCGGCCACGGCGTTTTGCAGGCGTGTGAGCGTAGGGACAGTCGAAACGCTGCGAATGGCGCCTCCGGCCTGTTGCGCTGCGTACGTAACGACCATTGAGACTGAGGCGGCAGCGAAAAGAAGCCACTTCTCCCGGAACCGCTGCGGCAGATCGCCCCATTTTTTCAATCGATTGAGAGGCCAAAAATCAAGAAGAACCAGCGTGAAGGGAAGGGTAACCAGCATGGGTTTCGCCATGAGGCCAACAATGAAGAGAGTGGCCACAAGCCCGTTGCGCCCGCGGCTCGGCCGTCTGGTCCAGCGAACGTAAGCCAGTGTCGTGAGCAACCAAAAAAAGGCGCTGAGGACATCTTTGCGTTCCGATATCCACGCGACAGATTCGACGTGAATCGGATGAACTGCGAAGAGCGCCGCGACGACGAAGCTGGGTTTTCGCGCTCCGGTCAACGCAGCGAACAACGCGTAAACAAGGCATGCGTTGGTGAGGTGCAGGATCGCGTTGATCGCGTGAAACACACCCGGTGAGAATCCGAAAAGGCTTACGTCGAGCATCCAAGAGAGCCAAGTGAGGGGATGCCAGTTCGAATGGTGGATGGTCGTGAATGCCCACGCGACATTTTCGGCGGTCAGGCCCTCGTGGATGCGCTCGTTTTCGAGGAGGTAGACGTTGTCGTCGTAATCAACGAAATCGTACTGAGCGACTGACCCGTAGACAAGCCAGCACAACAGGGCGAGCGCGATGCAGATGGCTAGGTGCTTCATACACCGAGTTTACCCGATGCGGACTTGATTTATCAGAAGCTGAACCCGATTCCTATTCCGACGCCGTTCGCGCCGGCATTCTTGTCCCCGAGGCTCGCGTTTGATATATGCCGCAAGTGGCCTGAGACGTGCCACTTGTTCTTGAATTTGTAGCCAACGCCGAAATCGCTGCTGAAATTCAGGCTTGAACTGTTGCCCTCGATCTGCGGCGTGTGGAGCAGCGCGGTCACGCTGAGTTCCGCAAACCACCCCCGGCGTTTCTCCTTCTCTTGATAAATGCGAAGCGCCGGACCGAAGCCAATTCCGTACACATCCTCGTCGTTCAAGTCATCGGCATAGTAAAATAGCGGCTGCAACCGAAGCCCAAGCGCCCAGCGATCACCCATGGGCGATTCGTATTCCGCCACGGCGTTGACATTGAGGTCCCCACTACGATCGCGGCTGCCCTGATGAATGTCGGAGTAGCCGGAAAGCTCCAAGCGCCATTTCCCCTCCTCCCACTTTACGGACCCCGCGTGAGCCGGCAACGCGCTCAGTACCCAAAGAGCTGCTCCCAGCAAGGCTCCCAAACGAACTTCACGTCCCATGTCGTACTCCTGTCCCACATCGCACTTTATGATTCGGACATACTCGCGACTTGCTGTCTATCATAAGCATATCGCTGGATTCAGTCAATTTCGATGTTGGGCATGTCAATCCCCCATTCTTTGAGCCACCGGCAATGAGAAAATCTCCTGTTTGTTAGTCGTGTGGCCTTGGGGCCGGTACTTG
>CAYNZS010000231.1:0-6801 GCA_964401695.1 uncultured Nitrospirales bacterium | reverse complement strand
TTGTTTTGGTGGGGCTGGCAGGTATCGGCAATGAATACGGGTCCGTTCATCGAAAGCCGCCTCCACTTTCCGCCGGCCAATATCCTGGAAGTTCATCTTGTCTACCGGACACTCTGTTTTCATTATCTTGCTCCTTAAAGAGTGCATAAGTTATTAAAATATAACTACTTAACGAACTCAAAAGCATGGAGAATCTCGGATCGGTGAAATTTCTGGGTTAGGGGTCCCGTGTCTTGCGTTCCTGCTCTGAATCAGCCTACCTCAGCCCTATTCCGTGATCAACTCGCTCCAGGGGTACTCCAACCCCTACCAAAAGGACTTTACCCGAAAACCACGCCGCGCTTCGAGGCCTTCCGCACTCAACGCCGAGTCGATTTCCGCGTCCGAATCGGGCAGTTGAATATCCGCCACGGACTGCTTCTCGACGCGATAGCTGTCCATGTCGATGGTATCGAGGATACCCTTGGCAAGGTCTTCGTCGATTGGCGCGGGCAACTTCGGCACGAGGAAGTTCAGGAAGATGGAGCGCTTCTCCCATTCCGCGTTTGTGTACGGCAAGATGGAGGCCAGGAAGCCATAGGTTCGCAGGAAGGTTTTCGCCTTGCTCTTGAAGTCCACCTGGCCGTCTTCGTCCAGGTTGTCTTTGTACACGGCGACGCAAGCGTCAAGGATTGGGTCGAATTCGTCGATCTGATTGGGCGCATAAACCTGATAAGCGTCCATATCCGATTGGTGGTCGTAGAGCTTGTTCGGGTCAGTCTACTCGGCCAACACCGTAGTGCGGTAGTAATCCGAAAATGCCTTCTCGATGGTGTCGGCGTCGTTCATAAATTTGAGACGAAAGGTCGAAACCGCTCAGAAAGCTGTCGCGGATGAGGCCCCCTCATTTCTGGCCAATCCCCACTGTATTGCCGATGAGATATCGCCGCACTGTGTTTACGCGCTTCGAGCATACTCATCCCGATTGCGCGTGGGCGCGAATAGCGATCATCGTATTGACTCGACCAATTCGTCGCTCGAGAGTGGTAAATCGCGATGTCCCTATAAAGGTTTGCTTTTTGGAATGGTTCCCCGAAACCGTTGCGCAATCACTCAGGTAATTCGCGGCTCCAACGTGTACTGCGTGTGATTATCATCGTCGCAGTAGGTTTTCACGTATTTGAGGCTGCAAAACAGCTTCGATTATTCGAGCGGTACAAACCCCCGGAAACCCATCACGCCTTCTTCAAGGCGATACACATTCATTCCCTCTCACAGATGAGCGCGGCACTCTTCGCATCGATTTTGCTTGGTTTTGTCCATGCCAGGTCAATGCAGGGAAAAGTTTATATAGAACCAACTGCTTTAAGCACCTTGACCAAGTTATCGATGGCATTGATGCGAAATTCAACCTCGCGACAGGCCCGCTTACATGACTCATAAATAGCATGAAGTAAGCCCTTGAAAAGTGAACATAGCCGACCCATATCCCGCCAGGGGCTTTTCCTACTTATTCTCCTTGGGCCTGAGCACCCAGCTTGTCTTGTACTGCAGCCGCCCCAGGAAATAGCCTGTGGGCATATGCTTGCGCGCCTCGACTTTGTAGCCACGGAAATTGGAAAGCCACGCCATGTACAGTTTGGACGAGGTCTTAACCAGTCCGTTCCTCAAGATCTGGTCCGCACCTCCCTGAATTGATCTTGACATTCTAGCGTCTCCCGTTCGCCCCGCTCCGTAACTTCCGGCAAAGCGCCCAATCCTCGAAACCGCAATGGCGCTCCACCGACATGACAGAGCCCGGTTCCACCTATGTCTGCTCCTTCGTGTTATGTGCGGCTGTTTCCGCCGTCATTGGGTATGGATTCAAACGCGTCAGGTTAGCGGATCCCTCGCTATTTCACAGATGCGACAACAGGAACAACTTAGGAACTGACAGGCTAACGCTGTGAGTAATTCTTGTCTGAGCAAACAAAACGGACCGGACAAGTATTCCTTGACCCCGATATCTGAGCGCTTCATCGGGTGCGCGGTGCTGTGGGACCGTGATCGCCGCGGACACGTTCGGCGCCGGAGCGCTTTCCTCAGGCGGATCGCCGGTTCGTGTCCTCGTCGTAGGAGTCCGCGCTGCGGTCGATGACGCGGCGGTGGGTTTTGCCCGAGTCGAAGTCCCTGGGCAAGAGCGTGGGATATTCTTGATTGAAGCACGCCAAGCAGAAGTCGGAGTGCGGAATGCCCGTGGCCCCTACCAAGCCTTCAATAGATTGATAGGCAAGTGTGTCCACGCCGAAGTGGGTCTCCATCTCTTCGTTGGTCATTTGGTGCGCGATCAGTTGATCAGAGTCGGGCGTGTCGATCCCATAGTGGCACGAACTGATGATGCGGGGACAGCTTATGCGAAAATGAATTTCCTTGGCCCCGCATTTGCGAAGCATGGTGATGATCTTCATGGCCGTAGTTCCGCGCACGATGCTGTCATCGATAAGGACGATGCGCTTCCCTTCGATGGCGCTTCGCGCGGGGTTGAGCTTGACGCGCACACCGAAGTCGCGGATCGTCTGGTCCGGCTCGATGAACGTCCGACCCACATAGTGGTTGCGAATAAACCCCATGTCAAAGGGAATCCCCGATTCATGGGAATAGCCAAGCGCGGCGGGGTTCGATGAATCCGGAACCGCCATTACGACGTCCGCATCCACCGGCCTGACTTTGGCTAGGTTGCGCCCTAGCTGCTTGCGCACCACGTCTACGCTCACGCCAAAAATGTGGCTGTCAGGCCGGGCAACGTACACGAACTCGAAAATACAGGAGCGCGGGGTCAGCTTCGCGAGGGGCTTCACCGATTCGAGGCCATCGCGGGAGATACACACGACTTCGCCCGGTTCGACTTCGCGCAACCAGTCGGCATTGATAATGTCGAGTCCACAGGTTTCACTGGACACGATGTACGCGTCGCCCAGACGGCCCAGCCACAGCGGGCGCATCCCGAGCGGATCGCGCGCTGCCACGATATAGTCGCCGTTGGTGGCGAGTACGGTGTACGCGCCGATAACCTGTTTGAGGGCTTCGATGCAACAGTCGCGGAAGCGTTCCTCTTTCGAGTGCGCGATGAGTTGGATGATTACTTCGCTGTCGGTCGTGGATTGGAAAATCGAGCCGTTTTCTTCCAAACGCTCGCGCAAGAATTTTGCGTTGACCAGATTTCCGTTATGCCCCAAGGCCATGGAGCCCCGCTTGTAATCGACGGCCAGCGGTTGGACGTTCTTCAACTCGCTGGTTCCAAACGTCGAGTACCGCACGTGGCCTATGGCGAGATCGCCCTGCAAACGGGCCAGTTTGTGCGGCCTCATCACCTCTTCGACCAAACCCGTGCCGCGATGCATGTGGAGCTGACCTTCGTCGCTGCACACGATCCCCGCGCCCTCTTGCCCGCGATGTTGGAGCGCCCGCAGGCCCAGATAGGTGAGCGCGGCCGATTCCTCATGCCCAAAGACGCCGAAGACACCGCACTCATCGCGCACATGGTCATCAGAATGCTCCCTTAACACGATGGGCGCAGGTTCTCTCGAGAAAATAACTTTGCCCCCCGATAGCGAAATGGGTAGAGGATCGAAACCGTGGCCTCCGTCAAGCGATTCCATGGTCAGAATTCCTCGCCGCCAGTTAGTCGCCTGTACGCTTCCACGTATTTTTCGCGTGTCTTCGATACAATCGCATCGGGCAAGGGCGGTTGGGGGGGATTCTTGTCCCAGGCCCGCTCCTCAAGCCAGTCGCGCACGAACTGCTTGTCAAAACTCGGTTGGCCTGTCCCCGGCGAATAAACATCGGCCGGCCAGAAGCGGGACGAATCCGGCGTCAACACTTCGTCCGCTAGAACTAACTCACCGTCAAGTATACCAAACTCGAACTTGGTATCGGCGAGAATAATCCCTTTCGTCGCCGCGTACTCCCGGCCCCGCTCATAGAAAGCCAACGCCGCGTCCGACCCGGC
Organism: uncultured Nitrospirales bacterium; assembly: GCA_964401695.1. Lineage (GTDB taxonomy): Bacteria > Hydrogenedentota > Hydrogenedentia > Hydrogenedentales > JAPYPO01. Next base: position 2,834 of record CAYNZS010000231.1, on the reverse strand, counting down.
CGCGTTCCACTTCTCGCCGATAATCTTCTCCGATTCTTCGGGGCTGATGTTGATGTCGTGGCCATCGGTTGCTTTCGTCGCCGGCGTAAAGAGAGGCTTTTCCAGGATATCCGATTCGACGAGCCCTGGCGGCAACTGCACGCCACAGACAGTCCCCTGCTCCTTATACTCCTTCCAGCCGCTCCCCGCCAGATACCCCCGCATAACAAACTCGACAGGAAACATTTCGCATTTGTGCACGAGCATGGAGCGGCCCGCGAACATGTCGGCCTGATCTTGGAACTCCTCAGGGAAATCGGCTAGGTCTGTAGAAATCAGATGGTTCTTAACCACATCAGGCATCAGTTCGAACCAAAACTTGGAAAGCGCGGTCAGTATCTTGCCCTTATCGGGAATTCCGACTGGGTTAACCACATCGAAAGCCGAAATGCGGTCCGTTGCCACCAGAACCAGCCGGTCGCCGATATCATAGATGTCGCGCACCTTGCCCCGCATCGTCGGCGCCCGGCTCGGCAGTTGAGTCTCGCAAATTGCTCCATTGCCCATGATTGCCTTTGCCGTCCCTTGATAAAAGCCTCCTGCCGAAGACCTTCGGTTGGTTAGACGCGCATCGTCCAAAAACGCCTGCGCGCCATTCTCATCGAACTATGACGTGGCCGACGAAGAAGATGACAGGGAGCGCCTCCATTCGTTCAAACGGACCATCGAGCAACTCAGACGCCCAGGAACTCTTTCCCCCAATCGCCATGATGTTCCCCCGCGACCAGCCCCGAACGAAACGTCAAGACAAAAGGCAACGTAAACCCCTGCGCCCCAAAGGATAACATCGACAGTACCCATGGAAATCCTCTGCCCTCATTCGCAGCCGCAACCAATGGCGCGGATAATACGTGCCGTTTCTCCGAATGTCAACCATCGATTCCTTTCCCAGAACGAATCAATCCTGAACAACCGAGAAGAGGCCGGCGGAAAACGCCGAAAACAAGCCCTTCTTGTCGTCACGAGAAGGAACTACTAATGGACACCAATGCGCACGAATGCGCTCGCAATCCGTGTACATTTTTGTCCATTAGTGCTTCGATAGGGAGAAGTATCATGAGTCATGAGCCACATCGAGACCAACACGTATTTCTGTCGCGACGAGTTGGATTCAAGCGGCAAAACCCGTTACTGTAACCAAGCGTTCCGTAATCGAACCCGTGGCGCGTCGAGGTTTTTCGCTACCCTATGTCTTTCTTGCTCCCCGCCGTCTTCGTCATACTCACGATTCCCTACCTCGCGTGGGGCGTCTACGCACTGCGCATCAAGTACCGCTACCACGAAGAATTCTCCCCGGCAACAGAAGCCATCACGCTGACCGCTGTCACGATCTTCTTTGTCGTGGAATTGTCTCTGCTACGCGCGTGGATGCTGGACACGCCGCTGATGTTCGTGTTCACCGTGTTGGGACTCCTCGTCTCGGGAGCAGCGCTCTACGGTTCCATGCTGGTCTCTTTGGCGTCACAGTTGCTTGTAGATTTCTTTATTCCAGCGCGGCACGACGAAGTCCACGCCCCAAACTTTGTGCCCGTCGAGGCCCTCGAGCGAGTCGGCGATTACGACGGAGCGCTGCAAGAGTGCTTGGTGATAGCCCAAATCTTTCCGAAGGATCCGGACACGCTGCTTCGGGTCGCGCAGAACATGACGGAACTGGACCGCTACGAGGAGTCCACCCAGTGGTTCGAAGCGGCCTTGGCGCTGATGAACGATCCGACCAAGAGCCTGCGCGTCTCGAATCGGCTCGCGGAAATCTACAACCACCGGCTCGAGCGTACCGGCGACGCGCGGAGGGTCTTGGAGGAATACCTGGCGAACCATCCCGATTCCGAGCGGGCGGAAACCGTGAAAAAACGTATTGCGCGGCTGTCCGAAAGCGCTGAAGCCAGAGCCGTATCCCCTACTGCTCCCCCGGGTGTGCCTCTCGCGTCGCCGGCACCGACCCGAGAAACTCCGTCGGAATAACCAAGCGTTCGCCGCCGACGGCGCGCGCGATATCTATAGCCCGCGCCACTCTCCCGAAATTCGCCGCCCTGTCGGCCCGAAGGACCAACAAGGCATCGGATTCCTCCGCCAGCAGGGCGGTCAGCGACTCGCGCAAGCCCTGGTCGTCTACCGACCGCTGAGCGAAAAAGAAGTTCCCGTCGCCATCCACGGTGATGTCGTGGGGGGCCATTTCCTGACTCGCCGCGCTTTCTGCTTCCGGCAGGCTGATATCGATACCCAATTCCTCCTTGAAGGTCGAGGAGACCATGAAGAAGATAAGCAGCAGGAACATCACGTCGATGAGCGACGTGATGTTGATGGTCGGGCGGCGTTTGTCGCGGCTCGTATTGAATGCGCCGTCCATGAGAGTCGAAGCGGAATTTCCTTAAACATGTCAACTACTCGAAAAGACGCATCAATACTACCCTTGATGGCGGCCAAAAGCAACGATCCGGCAGACTTGCCAAAATCGGGGGAAGTGGGGTACACTTTGCTAGAGGGTTGGAACTTAATTCGCGCGTAATGCCACCTGGAGACAGAATGGGCCGCAAGATGAAGGTTTGTGTCGTTGATGACGACATCGGGGCGACAACCGTGCTATGCGATGGCCTCAGGTTGAACGGTTATGAGGCGGTCGGGGTCTACTCGGGGGCCGACGCCCTCAAAGTGTGCGCCGAGGGGGGAATCGATCTGGTACTCCTCGATATCCTGATGCCTGTCATGGACGGCTATGAAGTTTTCGAGAACCTCAACTCCAACGAGGCGACCACCCATATCCCCGTCATATTCGTCTCGGCCAAAGACGGGGAAGC
>CAYNZS010000230.1:0-6853 GCA_964401695.1 uncultured Nitrospirales bacterium | reverse complement strand
GAAAATGGGAACGCGTCAGGATAAAGGGAAGGCAGTTCGACAAAGATCGCTTCGAGGACTTCAAGACCGAATTCTACAAGGTGCAAGGCTGGGACACGGCGTCAGGATTTCCGACAAGAAGCACACTCGCGGACATGGGCCTGGACAATATAGCCGATGAGCTTGAGGCGCACGGGAAGCTGGGCGCGAGCGGCTGACACTCAACCGGTCACAAGAGCATTGCTACTGTGATAGAAATGGCTTCGCTCACTGCTGTCCTAAACGGTTAAGGATTGCGTTGCTGACCCTCCTATCATAAGGTTTTCGCCTTCTGTAGAGAGTTCCGAGAAAGACAGAATTGCTCCAATTTCCTCAGAAATGCCTGGCAGAGAAGATCTTGCAGTCGCGCGGATGAGCACTGTATTCGAATTGAGCAATGCTCGGCAGATACAGCCAGCAGCAGACACTATGCAGATCTCAAGAAAGGCCCATGCCGCAAAGAGCAGGGGGTCCGCCAAGGGTACTCCAGTTCTCGATCGGCGGTGCTACCGTACCCAAGCATTTGAATGTTGAGTGCCTAACCAGCGCATGCAGTGGACGTTGCCGCTGACGCGTAAATCGTTAGCCTCTGTCATATCGGTTCCAACGGCATTCGTGGTGGCAGAGGCCGCCGCCCTAACCTGTCACATTCCAAGCGGTATGGGTTTTCGGGAGGGAGAGGTTGATTCCTTTCACGAAATGACAAGGGCCGAGTCCACTTTCGACTCGGCCCCTGGCATCTTGCTCCGTTTAGGCAAACGGCGCTCTCATTGAGAATCTACTTGTCCGTCTTGGTCATGGCGGCGTATCCACCGATGAATGGCGATGGGCTGACGTGGTCTACCTCGACATTGATGATGGACGGTTTCCCATTGGCCGCGGCGCGCTTGATGGCCGGCACGATCTCGTTGGGGTCCGTAACCAGCTCACCGTGCCCGCCCCACATCGCCACCATCTTCTCGTAGGCCCGCATTTCGTGAAGCTCTGTATTGGCCTGCCCTCTTGCTTCGATCTCTTCGGGGCGCACCCATCTCTGCTCCAACCGAATCATGCCCCAGGCCGAGTCATTGGAAATCACGCAGACCACCGGAATTCCTTTTCTCGCCATCGTGTCCAGTTCCATCGCGTAGAACCCGAAGCTTCCGTCGCCGGTGTACCAAAGCACCGGCTTGCGGTTTGCGGCCCATGTTCCGACGGTCAGGCACGGCCCCGTGCCGATCGTGCCATTGGGGCCTGTCCCATGCATCTGGCCCGGGCGCGTCGCGCGGGTTGAGCGGTTCAGCCAGACCGACGCCTCGCCGCCATCGGCGATGACGTTCCAGTCCCGGCCATCCTCGGCGAGGAATTTCTGCACTTCGCCCGCGACTCGGGCGGGATGGACAGGCGTACCTTCCGAGTGATAGGCACCCTCCAGGCTCGCGGGCCATTCGCCTTCGGGCAGCTCGGCCCATGTAGTCTCGGTCGGCGTAGCCTGTTTCTTCTTGACCGCTTCGAGTAACTGGCTCGCAACCGGACCAGCGCCTCCAACGATGCCGATGTCGGCCCGAACGTTGTAGCCAATCATCTGGCTGTCGGCGTGAGCCTGAATGACCTTCGCGTCCTCGGGGATCGACGCTCCCGACCCGAGTCTGAAATCGAAACGAACGCCCAAAGTCAAGACCACGTCCGCCTTATCCGTTGCATTCAATCTGAGCAACGGATTCTTTTGCTCATCGCCAAACAGCCCCCGGCAGCAATGGTTAGAAGACCACATCGGCATCTTAAGATGATCGAGGAGCTCTGAGATGGAGTCGGTGTGGTCGCCAATGTTGAAGCGCGCGCCATCGTCCATCAGGACTGCGGGGCGCTTTGCGTTGACCAGCAGGTCGGCTGCCTCCTCGATCAATGCCGGATCGCCGAAGGGGATGGCATCGGTGCGGTAGTTGACCGGGAACTTGACTTCGTCCTCCTCTTCCTTCCCCCACAACAGATTCGTCGGGATCTCGAGGTAGACCGGCCCCGGCGTGGCCTCCATGGCGTGGCGAAACGCCATCGACACGTACTCGGGCAAACGGCTCGTGTACGTAGGCCTCTTGGCCCATTTGGTGCAGGTCTTCATTACCTTGAGCGTGTCCATATCCTGAAGGTCACCGATGTCCCGTTTCGCCATCGTCACCGCGCCGCCGAGCTGAATGAGGGGAATGCCTATCGATTGGGCCTCCATCATTCCGGCCAGTGTGTTGCCCACGCCTGGCCCTGCTGTGGTGACCACCGCCGCCGGCTTCCCGGACGACCTCGCGTAGGCGATGGCCGCATACACGGCGGAGCACTCATGGCGCATATCGATGATTTCGATTCCGTTGTTCCGCATCCCGTAGAAGATCGGCATGATGTGTCCGCCGCACAGGACGAATGCCTTTTCTACGCCTTCGTTTGCTAGCGCCCTGCCAATTAGTTCACCGCCATCAACTGTAGCCATTACTTTCGCCTTTCTTGTTAGAAGCCCAACATGCTTGCGGGGGCGGAATTCGACCCCACGACTTTGTATGATTTTGAAAATCAGCCTAGCATACCAAAAATCGACATTATCGCATTCTTTTCTTGTTCTCCATCTGAGGCCGCGGATATCCGGCAGCGATTGGGGTACCCACTTCGACCCCAGTGTCGAGCGCCTCCCATTACGTGTCAGACATCCCGGACCTTCAGCCCCCACCGCACATCCACACGGCGTCTCGACACTCGAGATATCGACCATTTCCGTACCCAGATTCGGACTGCTGGGAGTCGTCCCGCTTCCAGACTAGTCCCAGAGCGGTCCGTCGGCCATGACGCTGGCGCGAATGTCCAGCAGCTGCTCCTTCAACCGACCGACAACGTCTGGATGGTCCTTCGATATATCCGTCTTCTGTCCGAGATCCGTATCCAGATCGTACAATTCGTAGCGCCCATAGCTGCCCGCTTTGATCGTTGGGATCCATTCTTCCTGAAACCGGTTGAGCTTGAGGAATTCTATCCGAAGCCGTTCCGCCTCTTTATTGGCGAACTTGACGTTGAACATCTTGCTCCATAGGTTGCCATCGCGGAGGTCGGGGCTGTTCTCCGCCTTGAGGATCACTTCGACTCGGTTCATTAGATCGCGCATCGCCTCCATATCCTTCGGCAACTCGTAGTTGCGATAGGCCACGAGCGCGAATTTTCCTTCGCGGATCGTTGCCGACGGGCTCGACGTAGGCAGCATGAAGAACAGCGGTTGGTGGCGCGCGAACTCTTCGCTCCGGCCGGTCAGAAGCGGCGCGAGATCGGATCCGTCCAGGTGAACGCCGCTAGGCTTATCGATCCCGGCAAGCCCGCAAATGGTTGGTAGCAGGTCGACCATTCCGGCCGGCTCCTTTTCGACAAGCCCTTTCGTGATTGTGCCGGGCCAGTAGAAAATACCCGGCACTCGGATGCCGCCTTCAAAGTTCGAGCCTTTTCCTTCTCGCAATTCCCCGTTTCGTTCTGCCCGGTAGCTGCCATTGTCGGACGCGTAGACGATGATCGTGTTCTCCGGCAAGTCGACTTCATGCAGTTTTTCCACCAACCGTTTGATGGCGCGGTCGGTATTGTCGATCGTGCCTGAGTAGATCGCCGCTGGATCATCGAGCTCACCGTACTGCGAAACGATTTCATCGGGGGCGGCGATCGGGGCGTGTGGTTCGTGAAACCAGATATTGAGAAAGAATGGCGACTCCCTATCTCGAACGTTGTCCAGCCACGAGATAGCGTCATCGACGACGATCTGGCTGGCGTAGCCCTCGATCTTTCCGAGAGCTTTGCCATTGCGGTAGAAGTTGGTCGGATCTTTGTGGCTTGGATGGGCAGTGTTCTCGGTCATGAACGTGTAATTAAAGCCGTGTTTGTCCGGCGTTGGTTTGTCGCGGTTTCCCTGAGGCAGGCCCATATGCCACTTGCCGATGTGAGCGGTATCGTAGCCGGCGTCCTTCAAGACCTCGGCGATCGTGACTTCGCGTTCCAACAGGTGCATGTTGTGGCTGTGGTCGCTGACCACGTGATAGACACCGGCGCGAATATGATGGCGGCCCGTCATCACAGTAGCGCGCGACGGCGAGCAGACGGCGCAGCCCGAATGAAAATCCGTAAAGCGAGCTCCTTCGGTAGCGAGGCGGTCAAGCGCCGGGGTCTTCACGGGGCCACCGTAGCAGCCGATGTCCCTCCAGCCCAAGTCGTCAACGTACATTACCACAACGTTGGGGCGGCTCTGGGCAGCGAAGGCCGTCGCCGACAGGGCAAAGCAAATGCATACGCAGAGTATGCGCGCGAAACGGAAGTGCATGGGTGTTATCACGGTGTGGACTCCTGATGTTTGCCGGGGTAAAGACTCTCGGCCCTCTTCACCAATCCCGGCGAATTAGACCAGTTTCGAGCAGTTGATTCAATCTGCGGTTGTTTGCGGGTCGCGTCCGTTTGCGAACCGGCTAGTTATGCCATTCGATCACGTCGCCGTTATACTTCGTCTTTCTTCTTACCTGTTCGCGGCCCACGCGCGGCTCCACCTTGTCCTCGCCCCAAACACGAAAGACCTCTTTCATCTCCCCGACCACGCTCTGCTGTGCCGATGACTGGTCCTTCGATTCTCCAGGGTCCTCGTCGACATTGTACAACCGCGTAAACCCGTTGATCGAGGTCAACAGCTTCCACGGGCCTTGGCGTACCGCGGCGTTCGGACCAGAGCGCCAAACCAACCACGGGTGCGGAACACCTTCTGCGTTATCCCGCAAATAAGGCAGAAGGTCGACCCCGTCCAGGTGATATTGGCTCAGGCCGGTGAGGCCGGCAGCGCTCAACGCCGTCGGGAAAATATCCAGAGAACTGACGGGGGCTGTGAATCGCCGATCCCCTTTCAGCCGGCTAGGCCACTGCATCACGTAAGGCACCCGGATGCCCCCCTCATACAGATTGCTTTTGTGGCCGATGAGTGGGCTGTTGCGCTTGCCATCGATGTCGCTGGACTTCTGCGCGCCATTGTCGCTGGTGAAGATGATCAGTGTGTTCTGCTCAAGGCCGTGTTCACGCAGTTTCGCCAGGACGGCTCCGACCTGTTCGTCGACGGCGCTGATCATCCCTGCATAGATCCGCTCGGCCTCGTCCTCGATATGAGGGAATCGGTCGTAGTACTTGTCGATCGTCTGGATCGGCAAGTGCGGCGCGTGGAACGCCAGATACAACAGGAACGGCTCGTCCTTGCTTCGCTCGATGAACGCGACGGCCTCACCACCGAAGCGGTCGGTCAGGTATTCGTCAAACGGAACCTGCTCGCGTCCCCGAAAGACTGCCCTCGGAAAGCCGGGCCACGTGCCGGGGTTTCCGTCATCCTCGTAGCCGGGAGCGATGCGGGCGTTGGGCCATCCGACCTCGACAAAGCGGCACCCCGACGGCAGGCCGAAGAAGTAGTCGAACCCACGGTCAAGGGCGTGATAGCCCTTTTCCATCCCCTGTTGCCACTTGCCGATGGCCGCTGTGGCGTAGCCCAAATTCTTCAACGGCTTCGCGAATGTCGTTTCGCTCATCGGCAGGCGACTGCTAGGCGCCCCGACCGGCGGGACGGTCTGCGAATTAAGCTCCGAGCCCCACCGCTGTTGATAGCGGCCTGTCATGAGCGCCTTACGCGAGGGATTGCAGACCGGCGCGGTCATGTAGCCGGATGTAAATCCGATGCCACGTTCGGCAATCGAATCGATGTTTGGCGTCGAAATACTGCTGCCGTACCACGACACACTGCCGTATCCCAAATCATCTGCCAGGAAGACCACGATGTTGGGCCGGTCCGAGTCGACCGCCGTCGCGGCGCAATTCAACAACAGAAACAGTAGACTCGCCACGGCAACAGCGCGGGTCCGCGCAAGCCGAGCCGGGAAGTCGCGAGTTCTCATGTGGGTTCCTCACTCTGTGCGGGCAGTTCTGAACCCGTTGATTTGGTTCGCAGTCCCTCAGTGCCGAGAAACGGTACCCGAATCGGCATTTTTCTGGTAGTCCGGATTGGGAATAGGCAGTTTAGCGCCATTGTCTTTGAGCCACTGCATTAGCTTGTTATCCAGTTCCTTTGCTTTCTCAGGCATATCGCCGGCCAAGTCGTTCTGCTCAGAGAGATCGTCTTTGAGATTGTACAGTTCGATTTTGTCGTCTTCATAATAGTGAATCAGTTTCCAATCCCCTTGTCGCATGGCGCTGTTGGGATGGACAACGAGGTTCGGCCCCCAATAGTGAGGCAAATGCCAGTAGAGGGCATCCCTGCCCAGCTTTTCCGCTCCTTTCAACAAGGGTACCAAGCTGACGCCGTCCACGGGCCGTTCCGAAGGAATGGGTTGTCCGGCCATTTCGCAGATGGTGGGCAATATATCGATACCGGACACCATTTCGTCCGAGGCCGATCCCGCCTTGGTCACTCCCGGCCATTTAACGATATATGGCACCCGGGTACCGCCTTCATAGGGATATCCTTTTCCGTCGCGCAGCGGCGTATTATCCGCCGGCCCTGACCCAACGGGCCACGGCGTCTTCTGACCGCCATTGTCAGAAGTGAAAAAGATAACGGTCTCATCCTCAATACCCAGTTCCTTCAGCGTTGCCATAACCGTGCCGACTGCATCGTCGACGCTATGCACCATTGCCGCATGAACAGCATGATAATCTCTGCCTTCAGGCATGGCCTTATTCTCGTAATACTCGATCAACTCCTTTTTCGCTTCAAGCGGATAGTGCGGCGAGTGGTGGTTCACATGCAAGAAGAACGGTTGGTCCTTAGCGGCGGCTTGCTTGATGAACATACGGGCTTCATCCGCTTCCCGGTCGGTCAGAT
>CAYNZS010000229.1:0-6892 GCA_964401695.1 uncultured Nitrospirales bacterium | reverse complement strand
TTCCCAAAGAATACTCAAGGAGATCCACTTAACGCACTGTCCAAGATTCGGGGTCTACCTCTGTTCGATAGCGTGTGATTCGGACCGACATGGCGATGGCCCAGACCACGACCGCGGCACCGATGAGGTCCCATGCGCTTGAGTCCTGGTCCAACCCGTTCGGGCTGAGCATTAACACAAACGGCGGGTAAGTCGCAAGAAACGCTTTCGCTCCAAAGCTTGGCGTACCCTGTTTCGGGTCGGAAAGACGGTCTAGCGGCCATGGCTTGGGGATAGGAAGGATTTCGAAATCGGACCGTGTGAAGTCTAGCGATCTCTCTGAAGAGCAGCCTCTTAATCCAAAGGATTGGCGCAAACCGACCAGCGATATTCCGAGCGTTACGATGGTGACGGTCACGCACAGCACCGGCTCCCCCGGCGATGCAAGTGGAAAAGACGTAACCGTGAGGAGAGCGAAGGAAATCAACTTCAGACGGGCCCGGAAGAAAGTGGCGATGAGGAACAGGGCATAGAATGTGGCGAACAGCCAGGGAACGAGAAACCAACGCGTCCCGGCGAGGAAGAACGCCAAACCAGTCATCACCGTTAACGCGAGAATGTCCTGCCGAACGATGTGGGGGGGGGCCTTGAGGAACGGCTTGCCGGGGTGCCACGGCATGTGTTCCGTGGGCGTGGCGTAGGCGGAGTCATATACTGGATGGAATGAGAGGCCTCGGCAGATGCCGTAGAGCAGTGAGGAGCAGCCAAGGGAGAGCGTGTAGACATGTCCGATGACGGATGTAATGCTTGGCTCGCCTTTGGCGTAGGGGACCTCCTCATCGACCGCGCGAAGCGGCTCTAGGATCACGGCTAGGTCGATAAACACAACGAGAAACGAGACCAGAGCGTGCGGACGGAATAAGTAGATTCTCCTCATCCAATCCATCAGTCGTCCGCCTCGAAGTAGCGCTCCAGATGCGGGTGCGTTTGTGGATCGATGAGACGTTCCAGCAGATCCTCAAGCGAGCCATCGCTGTAGTAACCGACGCGTTTGCGCCGCCCCCGCTGAACTCCAGCGTCACGCTCTGTTCTAGGCGACCCTGTTCGCTAAAGAATTGATTCGGAGGCCCGGACCGTTCGCGCAACTTGCGCTCGGGCATTTCGATGTGCTCTTCCAGTTTTCGGAGATGTTCACGCTCTGGCGAACGGTTGATACGCTCGCCCAGGATTTCGATTTGCTCCAGCAATTCGTGAAGCATGGCGGTGTCAGGCGATTTCTGGGCCTGCGCCGTGCCAGTACCGAGGAACGCGAAAAGGGCGATGAAGATGGAGAATCTGATTGTTTGGTTCATGGTTCTTCTCCCAGGCTGACGGGTCCCGGTAACGGGGCTCTGAATAGCATTCATTCTATCAGAAGCCACGTGTTGCCGTGCGATGCGCGCGCCGAAAACATCGCCAGCGACGCTCAACATCCCCGCACCCACTATCGATCAATCGTTCCGTAGCCCCCTCCACCCGGCGTCTCGATAACCAACACATCACCCGTGCGCATATCGACTCGCGCGTGGCCCTCAAGTTCCGTCGTTTCGCCGTTCCTCACGAGAAGATTGCGGCCCTTCGCGCCCGGCTTTCCTCCGCCGAGTCCGTAGGGCGCCGTGATGCGGCGTTCGGAGAGTACGCCGGCGGCCATCGGTTTCAGAAATTCGATGGCGCGAACGGCGCCGTCGCCGCCCCGGTGTTCGCCGCGGCCTCCGCTACCCTTTCGGATCGAGAATTCTCGAAGCAATACGGGGTAGCGGCGCTCCAATACTTCCGAATCAGTAATTCTCGTGTTCGTCATGTGGGTATGCACGGCGGAAGCACCATCGAATTCGGGCCCCGCGCCAGACCCGCCGCAGATGGTTTCGTAGTAGCCCCACTCGTCCGTGCCAAAAGTCAGATTGTTCATGGTGCCCTGGCCTCCGGCGATGGTTTCAAGCGCGGCGTAGAGCGTGTCCACGATGCGCGCGGAGGTTTCCACATTTCCGCCCACAACGGCGGCAGGACTGCGCGGGGCAAGAAGCGATCCCTCGGGGATGAGGATAGAGATGGGATCCAAGCAGCCGGCGTTTAGCGGGATGGGGTATTTGATGAGCGTTCGAAAGACATACAACACGGCCGCAATGGCTACGGCGGGAGGAGCATTGAGATTGCCTTCGAGTTGCGGGCTGGTACCCGAAAAATCAACCGAGGCCGAGCCGCCAGCGATGGCAATTCGGCAGACGATCTTCGCGCCGTTGTCGAGGCTGTCTTCGGCGGAGTATTCGCCATCGGGCAAGCGCGCTAGCCGGTCGCGCATGGCCGATGCGGCGTTTTCCCGAACGTGTCGCATATAGGCATGAACCACTTCTGCGCCGTATTGTGCGCTCAGCTCTTCGAGCAGGCGTACGCCAGCGTTGTTCGACGCGATCTGTGCGCGAAGATCGCTTAGGCGTTCGTCCACGTTGCGTGCGGGATAGGGATGTTTCGTGAGGAGGCGAACGATGCCTTCTTCGTGAAGAACGCCTTCGGAAACCAGCCTGAAATTGTGGACGACTACCCCTTCTTCCTCGATGCGTGTCGAGAAGGGAGGCATAGAGCCGGGCGTAATTCCGCCGATATCGGCATGGTGGCCGCGGTTTGCGACAAAGAAGGCCGGCGCGCCGTTCGCGCCCATCACCGGGGTAACAAGCGTAATGTCCGGGAGATGCGAACCGCCGTGGTAGGGGTCGTTTGTCATGAAGACATCGCCCGCTTTGACGCTGCCCGCGCGTTCGCCGAGAATCGCCTTTACACTTTCGCCCATGGCCCCGAGATGAACGGGCATGTGGGGCGCGTTGGCGACCAGTTCGCCATCGGGGCTAAACACGGCGCACGAAAAATCGAGGCGCTCTTTGATGTTCGCCGAATGGCTGACGCGCTCGAGGATCTTTCCCATCTGCTCGGCGATGGACATGAAAAGGCTGTTGAACACTTCGAGCATGACCGGATCGCAATCCGTCGCGAGCCGTTCCGTGGACGGTATCTTGGCGACCGTCAGAACGAGATGGTTGTATCCGTTTACTTCGGCATCCCAGCCCGGATCGACCACGATGGTCGAGACCTCTTCGACGATGAGGGCCGGTCCCCGCAAGCGGTGGCCGGGCTTCAGGTCGGAGCGGTGATAGACGGGCGTATCCGTAGCCTTGACCTCCCCCGCGCCGGTCGCGAAAAAGACGGGCACACTGTCGATGCGAATACTCTCGGAAAGTTCGCGCGGCTCACAATCCACGTGGGGCTCCTCGGTTTTGTCCGTGTGGCCGATCGTCTCCGTGCGAATGTTGACGACCTCGACAGGATGGCCCGCTTTGGCGAACCCGTACAAACCGGCATGGCGCGGTTCGAAAGAAGCGAGTATATTGTCGACCGGGCCGCACGGGACATTCAGAAAGGTATCGGCACCGGCGTATCGCAGGTCCGCCGAACGTGCGTGTTCGATGCGCCCGTCCGGGAATCCTTCCGCGTCCAGCGCCTCCCGGCCCACCGCTTCGAGCGTGGCGAAGCGAGCCTCGAAGGGTGACATGGCCTCGGGTCCAAGCGGCTCAAGCACCGCTTCCACTTCGGTGTGGACCATGTCGGCCAAGCCCATTCCATACGCGCTGAGGACGCCTGCATAAGGATGCAACATCACCGTCGCGATGCCCAGGGCGCCGGCGATGGCGCAGGCATGTTGCGCTCCCGCCCCGCCGAAACACGCCAACGCGTATTCGCGAACGTCGTACCCACGCGCGACGCTAATCTTCTTGATGGGCTGAACCATGTTTTCGTTGGCGACTCGGATGAATCCCGCCGCTACCGCCTCGACAGGCCACGGGGACGCAGTCGTCTCGTTCACGCGCGCGGTCAGGGCTTCGAGCGCGGCCCACGCTGCGGCGGCGTCCAGAGGGCTATCGCCGGATGCGCCGAAACACTTCGGGAAGTAACCGGGCTGGATGCGCCCTAACACGAGATTGGCGTCGGTGACCGTGGCGGGGCCGCCCAAGCGGTAGCAAGCGGGGCCGGGTCGCGCACCCGCGCTCTCGGGGCCGACAGCAAAGCGTTGGCCGTCGAAGCGGAGGATGGAGCCTCCGCCGGCGGCGACGGTTTCGATGTGGAGCATGGGTGCCTTGAGGCGCACCCCAGCGACGCGTTTTTCGAAGACGCGCTCGAAGCGGCCGTCGTGCCGGCTTACGTCAGTCGAGGTGCCGCCCATGTCGAATCCGATGGCGCGGGGAAATCCCGCGAGTTGGCATACGTGGGCGTAGGCGACGACCCCACCCGCGGGCCCCGACAGCACGGCGTTCTTTCCGATGAACCGATCCGCGTCGGTCAGGCCTCCGTTGGACTGCATGAATCGCAACGGTATGGCCGCGCCGAGGTCACTCCGTACGTCTTCCACGTGGCGTCGGAGCAGCGGGTTGAGATAGGCATTCGTCGTCGCGGTATCTCCGCGCCCGACGGCTTTGATTTCCCTGGCTATTTTATGGCTGAGGCTGACCTCGCTGAATCCCGCGTCCCGCGCCAACTCTCCCGCGCGGAGCTCGTGCGCGGGAAAGGCGTAACTGTGAAAAAACAGAATGGCGACCGCCTCGACGCCCGCTTCTCGAAATGCGGACAGGGCTTCATTTACAGATTCTTCGCGTAGCGCTTGCCGCACCGTACCGTTCGCGAGCACACGCTCCTCGATTTCTCGAACTTCTGCATAAAGCGTTTCTGGTTTTTCGATACGAAGCGCGAAAATATCCGGGCGATCCTGGTAGCCGATCTCAAGGAGGTCCGCAAAGCCTTTCGTAATCAGAAGCCCTACTCGCGCGCCTTTGCGTTCGAGGAGCGCGTTCGTGGCCAGGGTCGTGCCCATCTTTACCGAATGGATGCGCGCGTTCGGCAGGCGCGCTTCCGCCCCGATACCCAGGAGCTCCCGGATCGCGTGAAGGGGGGCGTCCGCGTAGCGATCCGGATTGTCGCTGAGCAATTTGTGGATGCGGATGCGCCCGCGGGGATCTCGCGCAACCACATCCGTAAACGTTCCGCCTCGATCGACCCAGAATTCCCAGCCGCAATCCACGCTCTCGTACTCCATCGTTAAGCAAACGTCTCTTCCCGGCCACGGACTACACCCGAATTATCTTGACCTCTTCCCTGAGCTCGACCCCGCAGCGTTCGCGCACGGTTGACTTGACCAAGTTTATCAGCCCGAGTATATCGCTTGCTGTTGCCGATCCTTCGTTCAAGATGAAGTTGGCGTGCAAGTCGCTGACTACCGCTCCGCCGCGCCGCGCGCCCTTCAGTCCGCATGCCTCGATCAGGCGTCCGGCGTGTTCGCCTTCTGGATTCTTGAATACGCTGCCGCAGGAATTGCCTTCCGGTTGTTTCTCCTTGCGGCGTTGGATGTAGTGATCGTAGATGGCCCTCTGATCTTCTTCGTCCCGTCGGAAGCGGAAGCGTCCGCTCAGGATCAACACGCCGGGTTGGCAAAACGTCTGTCCACGGTAGCTGTACAGCGATTCGTCCATGGGGACAGTTGAGACACCGCCCGAACCCAGTACCTCCACCGATTCCATCAACTGACAGATGGAACCGTTGACCGTGCCCGCGTTCATATAGATCGCCCCGCCGACGCTTCCTGGGATGCCGGTTAGCCCGCCCGCGCCCGAGTAGTTGTGCTTGAGGATCACATCCTGTACCAGCGTATTGAGGACCACTCCTCCTTCGGCGAAGTAGCGGTCGCCGCCGAGGTCTTCCAATCCAGTCAGGTTCGACGTGAACAAGGCGATGCCCGGGAAGCCTTCGTCGGCGATGAGGACGTTCGAGCCGCCGCCCAATACGAGTTTCGGCAAGTCTTGGTCCAGCATCCATGCGTAGGCGTCTATAGCTTCTGTGCGATTCCTCGGGATGAGGGCAAGCTTCGCGGGGCCGCCTACGCAATAGACGGTGAGCGGGGCGAGAGGATAATTCTCTTTGGCGAAATCGAAGGGAACGGCGTTCATGTATCAAGAATACAGGATGCGCTAAAAGAGTTCCCGTTTTGCCGCGGACCTCGATAGATGACACAATCGGACAAGTCGATCTCATGGAGAGAAGAAATGTTTGGCATGTGGAGGAAACGAAAACGCGCTTCCCTTCGTCAGAAACCGTTTCCTTCTGTCTGGGCGCAAATCGTTTCGGCAAAGGTCTCTTACTATGAATGCCTCCCCGAACCCTTGAAGAGGGAGTTGCAAGGCAACGTCCAAATCCTCCTGCACGAGAAACATATCGAAGGCTGCGGCGGTTTCGAGATTACCGATGAGGTTCGCGTGACCATCGCGGCGACGGCTGCCATTCTTCTCCTGAACCGGGAGTCGGATTACTTCCGGGGCTTGCGCTCGATTTTGGTTTATGAAAAGGCATTCATGGTTGAAGGCGAAGAGGTCGGCGACGATGGGCTAGTCACGGAATGGGGCGATGTCTTCTCCGGCGAGTCATGGGAGCAGGGGGTCGTGATTCTCGCGTGGGAGGAGGCGCAACTCGGATTTACCAATTCTTGCGACGGATACAATGTGGTCCTTCACGAATTCGCCCACCAACTTGACGATGAAAACCCTCTCGCCGAAGGCCTGCCCGTTCTTGAGGATGACGAGGCGTATGAAGAGTGGGCCGAGGTATGCTCGCGCCATTTCAAGCGATTGCGAAGAGACGTGCGCATGAACAAGAAGACCTTCCTCGACGCTTACGGAGCGGGCGATCCGGCGGAGTTCTTCGCGGTGGCGACCGAAGCATTCTTCGAGCGGCCAATCCAGTTGGAGAGGAAGCGTTCGGGTCTCTACCGAATCCTCTCGCAGTTCTATCGCCAAGATCCGGCTGCGTATGTTCAAGATTCCAGCTAACCCGGGTATTTCAC
>CAYNZS010000228.1:0-6897 GCA_964401695.1 uncultured Nitrospirales bacterium | reverse complement strand
GGATTCATTCTTGATTTTCTTGGCGTCCTTGTTCATCAACGAGGCCACATCGAGATATATCCCGTCGCGGACTATCGGGAGGCACGCGAAAACTAAGGAAACTATAGAGCGCGCGTTTCCCCTTAGGTTCCGCAAACGGACCCGGGGCCGTTCGCGATACGCCGGCGTGTCGAACATTGCGACTACGCCCACCTCTTCGCGTTGCTCGTCGAGTTGCCGCGCGACCTCGTACGCCACCATTCCGCCGAACGACCAACCTCCGAGGTGGTAAGGTCCCCGCTGTTGGACCGATCGAATCGCATCGACATAAAGCTCCGCCATTTCTTCGATCGTAGCGCAGGGCTTTCGCTCGCCGTCGAAAGCCGGGGCTTGGAGGCAACAGACGGCCTGGTCGCGGCCCATGTAATGCGCTAGGGCGAAATACGGCATCGTGCCCCCTCCGGCTGGGGCGACGCAGAAGAAGCGCCGGATGGTCTTGCCCTCTTGGATGACCACGACGAGCGGCGACTTTTCATTTGGGGCAGGGCCCCCTTGCGACCCGCTCGCGCCCATGCCGTGGCCGATCAGAGACTCTCGTAAACGGCCCTTCACGCGTTCCGAGCGGGCGTCGGCGATAATGGTCCCAAGCGCGTCCCGGTAGAACCCCAGCATCGCCTGAATCGCTTCCATCCGATGGACGGAGCTATTGAACATGCATCTGAGTTGGAGCCGCCCACCCACGACGGAGGTATGGACATCGATAAGGTGCGCGCGCCGCCCGTCCGGGTCGTGATGCGGCCCGACGTCCCGAGAACCCAACGCGACCGTCCACTGCGAGGGAAACGCCGAGTCCAGGCGCCCAAAATAATTGAAGCTCACTTGCGGTTTCTGGAGCTGCTTGAGTTTTTCGCGGACGGCGTCGTCACCGCACATATACCGCAAGATACCGAACCCGACACCGTGATGAGGGATGGAACGGACCTGTTCGCAGACGCCCTCGAGGGTTTCGACGGCCCCCCCCCGGGGTACCGCGCGGAGCAGCACGGGGAAAAGGGAGGTAAACCAACCCACGGAGCGCGAAACGTCTGCCTCTTCGAAAAGCGTCTCGCGCCCGTGCCCCTCAAGGGTGATCGCCAACGCGTTTTGTCCCGTCCAACGGGCGAAGGCCTCGACCAGGCCCGTCAAGAGAACTTCGATCATCTGGGCGCGGTGTGTTTTCGGAACGTCTTGGAGCAATACGGCGGATTCTTCCGCGCTCAGAGTCGTGAACGCGGTTTCAATCGAGCGTTCGGTGTTCTTTGCGGCCTCGCCATCGAACGGCACCGGCGTCTCACAGCCGTCCGGCATCGCCTCCAACCAGTAATCGAGTTCGTTCCGCAATGGCGCCGAATTCGCGTAGTCCGCCAACAGCCGGGCCCACTGCCTAAACGAAGTTGTCTTCGGCGGCAGAGCCAGCGCCTTCCCTGTTCTCAATTGGCCATAGGCCGTGTAGAGGTCGGCCAACAAGATACGCCACGAAACAGCATCTACGGCAAGATGGTTGGCCGCGATAAACAATTTCGCGGGCGCCCCAGGTCCTCGACTAAACTGCGCGGCGCCGATGAGGGGTCCTTCGAAAATATTCAGTCCCGTCTGAACCGCCACGCATTCATTCTCGATGGCGTCTCGCTGTTCGGCCTCCGATGCGTCTGCCAAGAACACCTCGCGAATACTGAAGGGACCAGAGGATTTCTCGATTTCCTGGCGCCATCCGGAGTCGGCGCTTTCGTATCTGGCGCGGAGCATGTCGTGGTGCACAAGGAGCGCCTCGAAGGCCGCGGTCAGGGCCGTTGGCTCGAGAGGCCCCGGCAGTTCAAGCAGCACGGACTGATTAAAGTGATGCGGATTCGGAAACTCGTGATCGAAAAACCACCTTTGCACCGGCGTAAGCGGAGCGGGCCCCGTGACGGCGCCTTGCTCGGCCTCGGTTGCCGGGGAAGCCCCTGCCCCTTCTTGGCGGGGCAGTTCATAGTCCAAGTCCGCCGCGACCCGCCGGGCGAAATCGCCGAGGTCGTCCGGCAGTTGAATCCCTTTCCACTTGTCCGCCAGTTTGGGATCGATCCCCGTGTGCGTATGGAAATCGGGATCCGATAGCGGAAGGGATTCCGGGCGAAGGCCGTCAGTTATCCGGTCGCCTTGGTAGGGATTGACGAGAGCATCGTTGAATGGAATTTCCAAGAACTCGCTGACTCCCCGCATGACGTTCACCGGGTCCCGCACAAGCTCTTCGTAAATCACAACGCGGCAGCGTCTGGGTTCCGTCTCCCGGAAGAACTCCAGGATATTCGAATTCGTCGTAGCCCAGACGTGTTCGGCAAAGAGATGAGCATTCACTCCGGGCGCGCCGAGCAGCCGGTGCATGCGGTTCCGCGACATCGACTCGATAACGGAAAAGGGATGACGCGCGAGATGGATATACTTCGGCTTATCGAATAGTGCCTCCGCCCTTCGTAGCGTATCAAGCGTGTAGCCATAGGAGGGAGACTTGTCCACGAGCGTACGCTCCGGGTCCAGCTCTTGAAGCATCGCGTACACTTCCCGCACGGGCGCGTCTTTTGCCTCTAACGAGGCCGTTAGATCCTGCGCCGCGTCCGCGTCCACCCCCTGGAGCTTCATGATCGTGCGCTCGAGCCCCTCGTCCAAGTACGTCGAGTCGAGCGTCTCGGCGCGTTCCTTCATCGTTTTGAAAGTCAAGAGGTGCAATTCGGGAGGTGAAAAAAGGTCGGGATGACCCTCCAGCATCACCCGCAGTAACGTCGAGCCCGATCGCGGAGTCGAGAGTACGAAGACAATGCCTGGCAGTGGTTTCTCGGACGCGGCTGCCGGGGCGTGGCCTCCGCCCGCCTTCCCAGGCGTAAACGCGCGAACACGAATGTCGGCAGTGCTCGCCACTGACGGTCGCGCGGCGAAGCCGATGGCTTCCGCGGCCGCTCCGTTGCCGTCCAACTGCGCGGCAATGTAAGCGGCTAGTTTCTGTATCGATGGTTGTTCGAAAAATTCGCGCGGATGAAGGCGAAATCCAAGATCGGAATGTAGTTTCGCGATGATTTCGGCCATCATGATCGAATCGAGGCCGAGTTCGATGCTATCGTCTCTGGTCGACACATCTGAAGCCTCAACATTGAGCACCGTTGCGATACGATGCGCGAGGTACAGCTCAAGGGCCCGTTCTCGGTCGCGCGGCCCGGCAACCATGAGACTCTCGCGTATCGACTCCCCGCTCCCCACCGGGGGACTCTCCGCGGCAGCGCCACCCCTCTCGGCGCGCAACATGGTCACTATCGCCTCTTCTAAGGCGTTTCTGGGATCGGCGGCGCCCTCTTCTTGGACGCCGCCCGCCATGCTCGGCGCCGGCAGAGCGCCCCGGTCTACTTTTCCGTTCGGGGTCAGAGGCAACTCAGACAAGAAGACGTATGCACTGGGACTCATATAATCGGGCAATCGTTCCAGCATGTACGAGCGCAACGCGGGGGCAAGCTTCCGGGCCGAGGCAGTGTCGAGCGGGTTGTTTGCGTAGGAAGCCCACGGTCGTTTTGGTCCCGCAGTCTCAACAAAATTGCGAAGTGCGTTGAAACCTTTTCGGGTAAACACAATGTCAAAACAGCCGTCCGGCCCCGGCGCGGACCAGTCCAACACCATTTCATAGCCCGACGTTTCGGCGACCTCGCGAAGATTCTCCGGTTCCACCCCCGACGGATGGAGTCCGTCGCGAAACTCGCCTGCCGTAAGAGCGTCATTTTCGCTCGAAAGCCACGCGCGCACCTGGGCTTCGGCGCTAAGCCGCGCATTCGGCGCGTTGCGAATGGCCAGAGTCTCGGGCCGCTCCGTTTCGAGTTGATAGCGCAATTTCGCCTGGTCGAGTCCTTCCTCCTCCCAGTCTATCCATGAAAGCTCCTCGTAGGGAACGTCCGGTCCGCGCAAATGGAGAACCGCCTCATAGCGAAACTTTGTCAACTCATTGTGGGCGCGGCCCCATTTGGGTGCAACTTGCACATGGGAAATCTTCTCGAAATGGCCTTTGAGCGCATGGAACAGGGCCGGATCAAGGACCAACTCCTCTTCGTGCTGCACCAAGCGCCGCACCCGTTCTCTGAACGCGTCTCGTTCCAGGCGGTCCTCCGCCCGGAGAATCTGTACCGATGACGCGTAGGCCTCCAGTAATGGTTTACTGCGGACATCGCCGACGTAAATCCGGCCGCCTGGTGCCACGGCTCGCACCGCGCCTTCCACGACCTTCAAGAAATACTCGACACTCGGAAAGTACTGAACCACGGAATTCATTATCACGGTATCGAAGGAGTCGGCTTCGATGCCCCGAAAATCGTCCGCCAGACGCTGCTCGAGTTGTAACGCCGTCAAATCCGCCCGCGACGCAGCCAAACGGCGCGTGTGGCGCAATACCGATTCAGAAAAGTCGACCGCCATATATCGTTCGCAGCCGGGCGCGAGACGCGAAAGCAGCAGACCCGTCCCGCAGCCAATCTCCAACACGCGCCGCGGTTTGAGCGCGGCTATCCGCTTTGTCGTCGCCGTGACCCACTCCAGCATCTCGTCTTTGGGAATGGGTTCGCGCGTGTAGCTGCTGTTCCAGCCCAGAAAGTTGGAGCCGAGATCCGTGCTGTCTGTCTCTTCGGCGTAGGTCTGATCGTACAGCTCTTCCCACTCTTCCACTCGGTCGCCGGATTCCACTCCGCCGCCAACGCGCGAAAGCTCGGGGACCACATAGGCGACCAATCGTTTCTTGCCGGGGATATCTTCGCGCGCCAATGCTACCGCTTCGCGCACGGCCTCGTGCCTTACAAGAGCGGTTTCGATTTCTTCGAGTTCGATTCGAAATCCCCGAACCTTGACCTGATTGTCCTGGCGCGCCAAGAATTCGATGCTCCCGTCTGGCAGCCATTTGACCAAATCGCCTGTCCTGTAGAGACGCGATCCCTTCGCTTCGGAAAACGGGTTGGCAACGAATCGTTCCTCCGTCAACTCAGGTCGATTGTGGTATCCCTTCGCCAGGCCATCGCCGCCGACGAAGAGTTCTCCTGGCGCGCCGATTGGCGCCGGCGCCATCTGGTCGTCGAGCACGTAACACTCGGAGTTTGCGATGGGTTTCCCTATCGGGACCGTCGATGCGCCAGCCTCGACTTCGGTCACTTGGTGCCACGTCGAGAACGTCGTGTTTTCCGTTGGGCCGTACACATGCAGCAATCGCTGCGGCGGTCCTCCCTCGAGTACACGTCTGACAGAGCCAGGGTCGACGGCCTCGCCGCCGAACATGACTGTTTGAACGGTCGAAAAAGCGTCAGGCATGTGGGCCGCTATCTGATTGAACCAAGCCGTCGTGACAAACATCACGCTGATCTTTTCGCGTCGAATCGTTTCCACATAGGCTTCGGGCGAGAGGACGACATCGTGCGGCAGAACGACCGAGCGCGCGCCATGGCACAACGCGCCCCATAGTTCGAAGGTTGCGGCGTCAAAGGAGCAATTCGAGCCATGGGCAATGGCGTCATCCGGCCCTAACGACACGTAATCTGTGTTCATGACAAGCCGCGAGATCGCTCGATGAGGCACTTCGACACCTTTCGGTTTGCCAGTCGAGCCGGATGTATACATGATGTACGCGAGATCGCCGCCATGCCTATGGTTGGGCAAGTTGGAATCGTCTTCATGCGCGAGGCTTGGGTCATCAAGGCAGATGACCTTGCTGGCGAACTCGCCCACTAGTTCGAGGTGCTCCGGCATCGTCAGTACAGCTGACGCCCCCGTATCTTCAAGCATGAACGCTATTCGCTCTTTTGGGCACGACGCGTCCAGAGGCACGTATGCGGCACCCGCCTTGAGTATCCCCAGAAGGCCGGACACCATCTCGACGCTGCGTTCCATGCAGATCGCAACGAGCCCGCCTTGCACAGCCCCTATCTTGTCTAGGCGATGCGCGATCCGATTCGCGCGCAGGTTCAGTTCATGGTAGCTGAGACGATTCTTCCCCAGGACCAAGGCGGTCGAACGAGCAAATACTTCGGCACAATCTTCGAACAATTCATGGACACAACGATCCCGCGGATATTCTCTAAACGTCTGATTCCACGGCCCGGTGAGGATTCCGAATTCGCTTCGCGATAGTTTCGGCTGAGTCCGTTTCGGCTCGCCGGAGTCGCCGGATCTGGATCTCTCAAAGGAATCGGGTGATTTGCCGCTAACGCTCACAGGGCTTCTCCGGTAAGTGAATCGGCATTGTCGATGATATCGAGCCGACTTGCCTAAAAAACGCAAACAGAAAACCCAAAAACAACGAGGATTCCGCGGCTACTACAAACCAATCCCTACCTTAACTCGACTCGAAAAAATTCCCACTTTCGCTGAAGATATACACCGAACTAGACCTTCATTACGAGTGGTCCCCAGCCCTTGCGGGGTTCGCGCCAGGCAAGATCGTTGATCTTCGGATCGCTGGTGATTTTCCCTGCCTCGTTCAACTCCAGCTTCTTGCCTGCGCGGGCGCAGAGGTTGCCGAGCTGGATGTTTGCGGCCATGGGACCCGAATAGCTGAAGTTGGACCGGCTGAATTCGCGCGGCTTCTCGCCCCGGCAGGCCACAAAGAACTCCTTGTGATGTCCGGGGGAGTCTTCGAGCAGTTTCTCGGGGGAACCGAATTCCGAGTGCGTGGCCTGCGGGATCAACTGCGTGCTGTCCCAGTAATCGCCGTTGACTAACATCTTTCCCTTGGAGCCAATGACCAGATTTCCGGTTCTCGGCAAGCTGAGCCCATCGACCTTGAGTTCCTCGGGCGTCTCGGGCATATAGGGCGTTCCGTCCTCTTTTCTGCCCTCGTACCAGTACGTTGTGAATCCGGGTCGGCCGCCCTTGGCACGGTAAGCGCTC
>CAYNZS010000227.1:0-6971 GCA_964401695.1 uncultured Nitrospirales bacterium | reverse complement strand
GTACCCATGCTTGACATTCCCGTCGAGCAATGTCTCATCGTGGGGAACCGGGTGGTTGTGAACGTCAATCTCGGGGGCGCGAATATTTTTCGCATGCGTTCGAGGATCCGCGGGTGGTCTACTGGCGAGTCTATTATGCTCGGCCGGACGCTTACCAAGGATCAATCCGCCCGGATGCGTCCAGACAGTAATTGTGTGGTCGAATTTGTCCATGACAGGCATGCGTTTGGCATGTTGACTTCCATCCTCGATCTTCGAGCAGGCCGTAACTACTTTTCCGTCGGTTGGCCTAAGAAAGCGGAGCGCGCGTGGAAGCGCAACTCCGAGATATTAGCCTTGGAGGGTTCGGCCTGTTCATGGATTCGCCTCTGGCGGCGGAAACCGAATTCCGGATATCATTCGACCTTCCGGGCGGTTACGGCCTATCCAACCTGGCCGCGGCTGTTTGCAACGTGAGACCCACAAACGATTCCACCTTTGTGGGTTGCCGCTTCGCCAGCCTCTCCGAAGAACAGACCTTCGATCTGGAATACTTCGTCACGTCCTCTTTGGATCACATGCACCATCAAAGCAGCGCCAATGGCCAACTGCTCATTATCTCCGATGATCTCGAATTCATCTCGACGATCCGGACACCGTTGGGGGCGAACGGAGCCATTACGGCCTCGGTGGTGCGTGTGATGGACGGTTTCTACCGCATGCGTCTGCGTACACCGGACCTGGTTGTCGTCAAGCAGCGATTGCCGAATCTATCGGGCACGGAAATCTGCCGCATCATTCGAACGCCCCGGGGTTGCGAAGCGGTGCCCGTCATCATTTACGGTGACGACAACGCGAAAACGCGGCCGATGCGGGGGCCACAGATTTCTACACGGCTGTGAAGCAGGTCGCGGGCGCTGTGCGAATAGCCCTGCACGATAGGCCGTTGTAGTTTTGCCGGGCTCCTTCGATGGCTACGCCGAACGGTGCGTTATTCCCCCGTGAAGCGCGCGTCGCGTTTCTCGATGAAGGCCGTCACGCCTTCCCTGAAGTCGGGCCTCGAGGCGCTGTCTGCGAAGGCCTCCGCCTCGGCCTGAAGCTGATCCGCAAGGTCCGATTGAAGCGAACGGTAGAGGAGCGCCTTCGTATTGCCGTATGCGTGGGTCGGGCCATTGGCCAAGCGCGTCGCGAGTTCGAGGGTTTCGGCCTCCAACTCCTTGGCAGGCACGACCTTGTTGATCAGTCCCCATTGCAGCGCCGTGAAAGCGTCAATCCGGTCGGCCAGCAGCGCCATTTCCATGGCTCTCTTTACGCCCACCGCGCGCGGCAGTTGGTACGTCGATGATCCGTCCGGGCTGACTCCGATGCGGCTGTAGGCGAGGGTAAAGAATGCGTTGTCCGCGGCAACAACCAGATCGCAACACAGGGCCAAGCTGACGCCGGCACCAGCGGTCGCACCCTGAACGCAAGCGATAATCGGCATGGGGAGGCGCCGCATGGCGAACATGATAAGGTGCAATTTATGGATGCGGTACATGAAGCTCTTGCGCAATTCGTCGGGAGACTGCCCCTCGAGCATACTGACGAAACTCTTTATATCTCCGCCGGCAACAAAATGATCGCCCGCACCACGGAGCACAACACAGCGCACATCGTCATTGACCTCCAGGTCGTGAAACGTGTCGCACAACAGCGTGCGCATTTCATCGCTCAACGCGTTGCGCGCTTCCGGTCGGTTCATCGTCAACGTCGCGATATGATCTTCGATAGCTACTTCGAGGTCGGCCATAAAGGTACCTTTCATTTCCGCAAATGGTTCTGGGAAATAGTCAAGATGCGCCAAGTATACCTGCAAACGCTTCGGAGGAATCAAGACAAATAGCAGAGCGCATAGCCTCCCCTCCCTTCGGGGGCCTTCCCCAGGTCACCAGCTCTGCCGATGGTTACTGACTCACCGAACGAAGTGACTCAGCGCTTCTCCCACATTCCCATAGAGGAACGGAAAATTCCGTTCCGTCAACACCGCGGGCACGGCCTTCGTACTCCCCAAAAGAAGCGCCTCGCCCATTTCGCCGAGCACTAGCCTCACCATGAAACCCGGCGCTGGAAGAAACGTGGGCCGGCCGAGGACACTGCCCAGAGCCTTCGTAAATTCACGGTTTGTTGCGATCGAGGGATTCACCGCGTTGACCGGCCCCGCCAAATCTTCGGACTCAAGCGCGTATTCGATCAGGTTTACGGCTTCATCGCGCCCAATCCAACTCATGAATTGCCCGCCCGAACCCAGTACGCCCCCGAGCCCCAACCGGAACGGCAGCAACATCGTTCCCAATGCGCCGCCGTGCGCGGAGAGGACAACGCCGAAGCGCAAGTGAACGACGCGAATCCCTTTCTCCTTGGCCGGGAGTGCCGCCGCTTCCCACGCGGCGCAGACCTCCGACAAGAAATCGTCGCCGGGAGCGTGATCCTCCGGGCAAGGCTCATCGCCAGGGTTCGCGCCGTAGTAACCGATAGCCGAAGCGCAAATAAAAACCTTCGGTGGCGATTCCATCGTCGCCATGGTTTGGCAGAGCAGCGACACCGTATCCACCCGGCTACTCAGGATTTTCGCCTTCCGCCGCGCCGTCCAGCGCCCTCCCGCGATACTCGCTCCAGACAGGCAAACCACCGCGTCCACCCCCTCCAACGCCCCCGCCGCCGGATCCCAAGGAATCGTCGATACGGTCGCGCCCACTTTCCCACGCACCATCCGAGACACCTCCCACTCTGACGATTCCAGAGCATGAAGCAGAGCCGTCCCCACCAACCCCGAAGCCCCCGCGATAGCGACGCGCATAGCCTTCTCCTTCTGGTCGTGATTATCGTGGGCTCGCGTGCGAATTGGCGCGCCGCCGCGACACAACCCTACGAATTACTGAAGACCAGGCGAGCGCCTTCAATCTTGTCTGGAGGTGCACCAAAGCGATTCGACACTCACATCCAAACGAGTTCCAAGAAACGAGCCGCCCCACATTATCGTTGAAGCACTCTACTTGAGAGTACCGGATTCTCCTTCGTAATTCATCAGGCCGCCACTCGTCCTCCCTCGGCTCTTGACAGGTCAAGTCTTTCGCGCATGAATTCGTGAGGTTCGAGGCGCAGGTATCATCGGCGAGAAAACCGGTGAAATATCCGGGCTAGGTTGACAGTGCAAAACAAAGATGCTAGCGTTGATGCATCCAATAAGCCAATGGAGGGGAGCGAGCCAAGGGCTACGCTCTGCCCGTTCCTTTCTGTCGCATATATTGAAAGTTATATTGTGCAGTCAGACAAGACTGCTTTAGCCGACCCCAAAAGCTGTCCAAACATTGGGGTTCACCTCATATACCATCACATAGAATTGAAGACCGTCTACGTCCTCGAACCCAAAGATTTGGAGTTTTACCTCAATAAGTGGGAAGCCAAATGGCACGGTGATGGCGAAAAGGATATCAATAACCCCAAGATTCCTGTCGCCGATGTCATGGAATCTGGGAGACTGTTGTATTGGGACACCGCTGACAATCACGAAAGGAAGTCGAAATTGACAAAAGGACATTTCGGAGAGTCCATACTAAGGTTGACGCTGAAATCAGCCTTTTCCCATTTGGGCAGAGAACCCGCGAAGGTCGGCGCCAACTCCATACCAAGAACTTAGTTTCCAAACACCCCAAAAGGAATCCACATCATGTCCGACACGCCAGGCAACTGGGGCAAATGGGGCGCCGGCGACGAACGGGGCACTCTGAATTACATCACCGGGGAGAAGACTCGGGAGGCGGCGGCGCTCGTCAGGACGGGCAAGACCTATCCCTTGGCGATTCCTCTGAAGGCCAAGGGTCCCATCTGGCCGTCGCGCCATAAGAATTGGCACGTCGCCATGTCCCATAATGTGGACGGACCCGGACCGGGCGGCGGGGAAGATATTCTGATGATGCACACGCACGGCACGACGCATGTGGACGCGTTGTGCCATGTGTTCTCCGATGGGAAGTTCTATAACGGCCACGCCGCAAAAACGAACCTCGGCCCCCGTGGCGCGCAGAAAAACGCCATCTCAAATGTCGGCGCGATCGTAACGAAGGGCGTGTTGCTGGATGTGGCGGGCCACTATGGCGTCGATCATTTGGAGGCGGATCACGAGATCACGGTCGAGGAAGTGGATACCGTTGCTCTGGAGCAAGGCGTGTCCATCGGCTCCGGCGACGCCCTCCTTTTCCGCACGGGTTGGCTAAATGTCTGGTCGCCGGACAACGAAGAGTTCTTTGACGCCGCGCAGCCGGGTCCGAGCCTTGCCGTCGCGGAATGGGCCGGCGAAAAGGAAGTGGCTGTCATGGCGGCGGACAACAGCGCCGTCGAGATCTTCCCCTTGGACGTGGGGCAGGTGGTCCACCAAGAATTTATCTGGAAGCAGGGCGGCTATCTGATGGAACTGCTGGATCTCGAAGCGCTCGCGGCGGACAAGGTGTACGAGTTTCTCTTCGTCGTCGCGCCGCTCAACATCGCCATGGGAATGGGTAGTCCGATTACGCCGCTGGCCATTTGCTGATGGCATCGGACGACCCTCGTCTGGAGGGATACAAACTCTGGCATGGGGAAGATCCCTTCGAGGATCACTGCGGCCCCCTCTACTACCGCCTGGGCGAAGACGGCCACTACCGTTGCGCCATGATCGTCGGGAAACAACACTCGAACGGCCAAGGCCGGCTCCACGGCGGCATGATGATGACCTTCGCCGACTATGCCATGATCCTCATTGGGATGCCGCCGCTCGACAAGATCCGCGCGGTCACGGTCAGCTTCAAGTCGGAATTCGTTTCCGTGGGCGAGTTGGGGGAATTCGTGGAGGCAGAAGGGGAAGTCACACACGAGACAAGCAGCATGCTGTTCGTGCGCGGAAAAGTATTCACCGGCGATCGGCTCATCCTGAATTTCTCCGGCGTGTTCAAGAAACTCGGCCCGCGAGAACCAGCGTGGGTGATGGAATAGCAACCGCAGTGCAGGTTTAGGAGACACGCTGGATTTCTCAGTTTGGCTCACGCTGCGTCTCAATCTTCCTTCGGAAGATCTACCATTTCTTGTTCTTCCGGTGAACTCGCCACATCTTCGAACTAGAACTTCTTGGCCCGATTGTTCGTGTCCAAAGACACAAAGATCGTGTGCTCAACATCGCCGAACAGACAGTTGACGAATATGGGTATGTGGTCCTGCACCACGGTGCCCGGAAATACGCCCGCGGAACTAACCCGGATATCTCACCGAGAGTTTTTCGGGCGGCCAGATTTCTTTCAACTCGGAGTCGAACTGCTTGACGGCCGATTCAAAGGCGCCGGTTACATTGACTGGACCGAGAGCCACGTCTGGCTGCCCCTGCGTGGCCTGAGGAGTCCTGCATCCGACGGAGACCACCACGGCCGCGCACCGAAAAATTCGCGAGAGCGTCATTTGACAGGATTTACACTCCGGGATTCCCCATTCCAGGAATCATGTTAATCTCGTAAATCCTGTCAAAAAGGCGCCCGATAACGGCTGGTCGAGCGTGTGCGCGATCAGGCGTGGAAAACCTCGTTCACAATCGGCGCCATCAATGCAGCTTGCCAGCTCATGAGGCCGCTGGATGCGGCGATTTCGGTTGGGGTCTTCGCTTCGTCCCTCGCGATGCCTATGAGGGCGGCGCGGGGCGCAATAATCGAAGGGCGTAACGCCAGTTCTTCGCCGAGTTTGGCGCAGCTATCTTGCAGCTTTCGCACACTCGCCTTGAGACGATCCTCCATCGGTGGCTGACCCTTGCCTTTACGGCGCACGGGCCATTCGGCTTCGGGCGTGGCGTTCACTGAGGCGATGGCGTCGCACAACGCTCTGTAGCGCTGGCCGTTGCTGCAACTCTTTGGGAGGCGGGGGCCTTGTTTGAGCGAGACTCCAGGATTGGCGGCGCCCCATTCGGCGAGGCTTATCAATTGCGGGTTGCTCAAAACCCTGAAGGCCGGCTTGTCGATTTCCTGGGCTTGCCCGTCGCGCCACCTCCATATCGCACGCAGATACGCCAACTCTCTGCGCTGAAGTTTACCCGCGCCCTTGATGCGCCAGGCGTCTTCCGGATCGCGCCGTGGCGGCTGGGCGGCCTGATCGACGACCCGGGCGCACCACTCGCGGTGCCACGCTTCCCGGCCCAGCTCGACGAGCTTCGCTCCAAGTATCGTGGCCAAGGACTCGAGATACCGCGTATCGTCGCTGGCGTATTCGAGCTGCCTCTCGGTCAGCGGCCGTTGTGCCCAATTCGATTTCTGGCCGTCCTTCGTAAGCTCGACTCCGAGAAAATTCGAGGTGGCCGTCACGAGACCGAGCCCCTCTTCGCCCACAAGCTGCGCCGCGATCATGGTGTCGAATACGGGCCGCTCTGGTCGAAAGCCAAAAGACGACAGCATCATGCGCATGTCGTAGTCCGCCGCGTGGAAGATGAGGTCGGTCTCGGCCAGCGCGGCCAGCAGATCCGATAAATCAATATCGCCCAGCGGATCTACAATATAGTTCTTTCCGCTGACGGTCATCTGGAGCAGGCAGACCTTCTCGAAATAGTGGTGGAGGCTGTTCGCTTCCATATCCACTCCGACCCGTTCCGCGCCACGGATAGCGGGGACGAGTTCTCCGAGGTCGGCGGTGGTGTCGATGTATTGATACGGGGGTGGGGTCGAGGCTTCCAAACGCGTGGGCGTCCTATCGGGTTCAGGGCCCGCCGCGCTGGCGATACGGCTCTGGCCAAGTCATTCGAGGATACCAAGTATACGCCTGAGGCGATTCCAGCGCCAATCGCGACCGGGCAGGTCTTTCGGGATGTTGTTTATGCGCCGCGTTATCGTTAAGATCCCGTCCCGCTCTACGCGGGACTGAGTTGGGGATGTGAAGGATGCGGCCGCTTACATGAACCCGGATTTCCCATTTGGAAGAGTCATCTTCAGATCCGCCGGCATCGTTTA
>CAYNZS010000226.1:0-6996 GCA_964401695.1 uncultured Nitrospirales bacterium | reverse complement strand
TAAACGATGCCGGCGGATCTCAAGATGACTCTTCCAAATGGGAAATCCGGGCTTAGGGGGAAACGGAGGGAGGATATACCTGGGCCACATTTTGGGATCGGCTCGTCGACGACCTCTTTTGGGTGGAGTCGCTCCCCACTTTTCCGACCGTGATTTTGGAGTTGGAAGAAGCTCTTAGCAGCGACGACTCCGACGCGGCGCAGATTGCCGCCATCATGGAGCGGTATCCCGGCCTGACCGCGAACGAGTTGCGCCTCGCCAACAGCGCCTTCTACCGCGGCGCGACGGATATCGGCACGGTTCAGACGGCGGTGGCGCGCGTCGGTTTTGGCGAGATTGGAAGACCAACCACCGCGCTCCATACGTTGCGCACGTATACGAAATTCGTGATCCATCTCAACTACCGCGTGTTCTGGCAACGAAGCGTGTTTCTGGGTTTCATGTCCCGCTACATTGCGCGGGCCGCGGGAGAGGTGCCACTGCTATCGCTCGAGCAAGCGCTCGTCGCGGGTCTGATTCAGGACATCGGCCACCTCGTGCTCGACCAATTCTTCTCCGACGAGTACACGCGCGTGACCGGCGATTTGGTCAAAAACGCTTGCTCGATCGTCGAAGCGGGGGAGGCGGCGCTTGGCGTTGACCACGGGGAGATAGGCGGCTATCTCTTGGAGCGCTGGAACTTGCCTACGCATATTTCCGACGCCGTGACCTGGCGGTTTCAGGTCGAGATTTGTCCACTTGATAGCCGGGCCGCCCCCGAAACGCTTCGCCTTGCTGACGCGTTGTGCGCTGCCCACGAGGACGGGTCGCTAAATTCCGACAAGGGAGAACTCCGCGACGGGTTGACTTCTCCCATGCTCGGATTGGATAGCGACAGCCTCGCTCCAGTAATCGAATTCTTGGACCGCGAGTCGGAACAATCCGCCACGTTGATTAAGCTAGTCTGAAGGCTTCGGATAGCCGTCTTTCTTGGCGGCATCTTCCTGTCGTTTCGTGAGAATGTGGAGCGCTAATCCGTTGTTTGACCGGGGGCGGGAACACACGAGACATGCGGCGCCGCCTTGCCCCATCATGTGGGAAAACTAGCGAATACGTGAGGCAACATGATGAACCGCAGACAAATGAGAGTTTTTGGCTGGACGCGGTTGACCGTGCTATGCATTCTGTTCGCCGCGGCCGTCACTTTGGGCGGATGCGCGCCTTCGGATGAACAGGGCGGAAAAGCGGAAGGCGGGGGGGGAAGCGGGGGCATCAGGACTCAGCGATACTGCGGCCACGCCGGCCGTTATCACGGGGAAGGTCACGTTCGCAGGCACGCCGCCCGAGCGCAAAGAGTTTCCGACTGACGAGTTTCCGACTGGCGAAGAGAGCCAGGCGGACATGAAGGGGGTACCCGTATTGAGCGACGAGTTTGTCGTTGAGGAAAACGGCGGATTCCAATGGGTCTTCGCCTACATTGCCAATCCCCCCGAGGGGGATTACCCTGTGCCGGAAGAACTTGCTGTGATAGATCAACTCAACGGCAGATATGACCCGCATGTCCTTTGGGTGCGAGCCAGACAACGCGTGCTCGCGGCGAACAAGGATCCATCCACACACTATGCGCGTAGTTTTGCTAGAAAGAACCGTTCTATCAGCTACGCCCAGCCCTATGGCAAGGATGCCGAGACCGGAATGCCGAACATCATCAAATCGCCGGCCTAAGAAGAGAAGGAGGTTCGGATCAAGTGCTATATCCATCCGTTGATGCAAGCCTTTATTTTCATACTCGACCATCCCCTTCTTCGCTGTCACGGCTGAAGACGGCGGCTTCGCGATAGAGGGCCTGCCCGATGGGAGCCATGATCTGATTGCCTGGCACGAAACGCTTGACGAGCAAGCGTGCCGATCACGGTGAGAGACGGTTCGGCGACGGTGGAGATCTTTTAAGCTTTAAAGACTTGTATCGACCGTCAATGGCGCTTCAGCAAGCTGCAACCGCGCGCGATCTCCGTCGTCTCGCTACAAATAGCGGCGCGGGCATCCTGCCCGTGACTCATGGGCTGAAAGCCATGCCACCTTAGGTACTATCGGGCGTGCGCGATGACCTTCTTGAGCGCGGCGACAACTTCATGGACGTTCTTGTCGCTGAGGCCCGGGTAGAGGGGAAGCGAGAGGACCTGGCGCGAGGCTGAGGTCGCCTGCGGAAAATCTTCCGGTTTCAGGCCGAGCGTTTCGCGGTAATACTTGTGCAGATGAAGCCCTAAGAAGTGAACGCCCGTCCCCACGTTTTCCTGTCGCAACGCAAAAGCGACTTCATCGCGGTTCTTACTCAACCTATCTAGATCGAGGCGGACAATCATCAGGTGCCAGGAATGCTCTACATCCTCCGCAATATCGAGCAACGAGAGTTCCTCGATCTCCGACAGCGCCGACCGGTACATGCGCGCCAAGCGGCGGCGCGCCGCTTTGAACTTGGGGAATTTCTTTAGCTGCTCGAGGCCCATGGCCGCGCTGACGTTGCCCATCAGGTACTTAAAGCCGGGTTCCACCACTTCGGGAGGCGCGGGCACGGCGCTGCGGCCGTAGCGATCCCAAGCGTTAGCCGTCATGCCGTTGGCCGCCAACGCGCGCAGACGCGCCGCCGCTTCGGAGTCTCTCACGGCAATCGTGCCGCCTTCCATCGTCGTGATATTCTTGATCGCGTAGAAGCTGAAACACGCGAATTCGCCCATGCTTCCAATCGGCTTGCCACGGTAACTGGCCCCGAGTCCATGGGCGGCGTCCTCGACGATAGAGATGCCATGCTTTCTGCCGATGGCATAGATAGCGTCCAAATCACAGGGCTGTCCGGCCATGTGGACCGGCATAATGACCCGGGTTCTGTCCGTAATAGCCGCTTCGACGGCCCGCGGCGAAATATTGAGCGTGGCCGGGTCGATGTCGGCGAATACCACACGCGCGCCCATGTTTAGAATTGTGTTAGCGGGTGATGCCCACGTAATTGGCGAGGTGATCACCTCGTCGCCCGCGCCGACGCCGGCCTGAACGAGGCACAAGTGCAACGCGGCCGTGCATGAAGCCACGGCAATCACATGTTCCGCCTCGACCGTGGCCTTGAAGGCGTCCTCGAAGGCCTGAATGTGCGGGCCCGATGTTAGCCATCCGCTGCGGAACGTGCTCAGTACCGCATCCTCTTCCTCCATGCCCAAGACGGGCTTGGCTAACGCTATGAATCGGGGCGCTATGGGCTCTCCGCCCTCATCCACGGGAGTCTCGCGGAGTTCCTTCACCCGGAGCACATTGAAATAGGCGTTCGAGAAAGGGTCGAACGAATCGTCAGCCAGCAAGGTTTTGATTTCATCGATCCCCTCGTCGACGGTCACCTCGCACTCGAAATCGACGGCGTCGCGCATCTTGGCAAAGCTGACGCGGTAGTCGCGGCGGTCGGCGTCGTCCGGCGCGACATCGAGATTGGCGCCATCGCAACGGGCGGCAACGCGTTTGGCCAGATGGATGATTTGGAGATTCGCGTCGTCCGATCCCAAGTTATAGGCCTCGCCACTCACGATATCCGCCGGGGCCTCAAGAAACTCGATAAACGCGCGAGCGGCGTCTCGGACATGCAGGAAAGGCCGCCACTGGTTGCCGCCGCCAAGCACATTGATCACTCCCCTGCGCATCGCGGTCGCCGCCATCTGATTCACGGCAAGATCGAAGCGCATCCGCGGCGACACCCCGAAGAGTGTCCCCATGCGCAGCGCGACCGGCTCGAACGTCTCCGATTTCATGGCGAAGAACTCGCGCTCGTTCTTGAGCATGCTCGAGGAGTAGGCGGAAACGGGATTGGCAGGGCTTTCTTCATCTAGAAAATTGAACACGCCGCCACCGTATATCGAGCAGGACGACGCGAATACGAAACGGCGTACGCCCGCTTGCACTGCGCGGCTCGCAAGTTCGCGCGCGCTTTCCACGTTGACGTCGAGCGTGACCTCAGGGTCGAGATCGCAGGAAGGGTCATTCGAGAGGCCCGCGAGATGGATGGTGCCCTCGACACCATCGAGCAACTCGGGAAACTCCTGTAGCCGCCGAATGTCACCGCGCACTATCTCGCACTTCGGATGCGAAATGAAGCTCTCGATGGCGCCGTCGCCGTAGCAGAATCGGTCGAACAGGCGCACTTCATGCCCCTTCTCGAGTAGCGCGGGCACCAGTAAGCACCCCAGATACCCCGCGCCCCCCGTAACAACAACACGCATATGGATCCTCCCGCTGAACGCTCCGAATTGTTGGATTATACCAATTCGCGCATAGCCCAAGGTAGGCTCCCCCGGTGCGATGCGCGGGCTAATGACGCGGGCGAGGGGTTGTAGCCAGGGGCTGAGCGTCAAGAAGTCTATCAAAATTTATCGTTGACAAAAGCGTCGTTTGTTTCTACGGTCTAGGCCATTGCAGTCGGAGTTGTGGAGAATTGGGTAGCGTCCATGCAGCTTGAATTCTTGTGGCGAGACGAAACTATCTTTCAATCGGAACTCGAGCAGCGCGCTGGCGAGCCCATTGAAATCGTCTTAACCGATAATTCGTCAAGCATCATGTCCTTCAAGTCCGCGAGAGGCGGCACACCGGCGCGACTGCGGATTCACCGGATGTTTCTCGCCGCGAATTCCAGCGTGATAGAGGCCCTATCCGTCTGGTTGACCCGCCGTCGCAGCGCGAAATCGGCCGCGGTTCTCGACGATTTCATCAAGAACAACGAGCACTTGATCCGCGAAAATGGCGGGCGGCGCGTCCGGGTCCGGACACGAGGGGCCTTCGTCGATCTCCAACGCGTCTTTGACGATGTAAACGCGGAGCATTTCGACAACAGCGTACAGGCGGCTATCACCTGGGGCCGCATGCCCGGCCGCCCCCAACGCCGCCGCTCGATACGCCTGGGAAGTTTCACGCTCGAAGACAACCTCGTGCGCATCCATCCCCTGCTCAACCAGGAATTCGTGCCGGAATACTTCATCCGCTACATCGTATTCCACGAAATGCTCCACGCCCATCTGGGAGTCGAACGCGGTCCTGGCGGACGCCGCCGCGTACACACCCCGGAATTCAACCGTCTGGAACGCGCCTATCCCGACTACGCCAAAGCGACCGCCTGGCATGACGATGCGATGAATCTGAACCAATTGCTGAGCGCGTAGGGGAAGCCCAGAGCCTTTTCCGCCGCCGCAGTAGAAATCCGGTGAGCGATGCGGACTAAGCCCGCCTCCCCTGGGTTAACCATCTTCTCTCGGTCACAATCGAGTCCATTCGAACGTCATGGGCTTTTGGGGGGAGTTCGGGCACAATTTGGACTTCATAGGCCAAGGCGATTCTTGGGCCGCTATGGCTTGCCAGGAATCGGTCGTAGAAGCCCCCGCCATGGCCGAGGCGCAGGCCGGAGGCAGTAAAGGCCAGGCCGGGGACGAGGACTGGAGCAGCGGATGGGGGCGGCGAGGCTTTGCCTGCTCGAGGCTCCAGGATTCCGAACGCTCCTTCGCTGAGTTCCGCGATGTCTTCGATGGGCAGCCAATCCATGACGCGGTTCGCGGTTGCCCCCCGTATCGCCGGGAGCAGAACGCTGAGCCCCCTATCGATCAGCTCCTGGATCAGCGCGAGCGTAGCGACCTCATTGCCTTTGGAGGCGTATCCTAGGACAGCGTCCGCGTCCACGATGAGTGGAGCGGTAAAGAGGTGTTCACGAATCGCTTGGCTCCACTCCTCCACTTGCTCGGGAGCGAGGGCATCGCGCCGCGCACCAAGTTCCTTGCGCATTTCTCTCTTAGATTGCATGGACAAAGTATAAGAGACTTAGCGGTTCCAATGCCGAGGGAAGCACTTTGTTCCGCTTGCGGCAGGAAAATCCTAGCCGGTTCCGCGCCGCGCAGGACCGCCTGAGCTCGAAACTCGACTTTATGGAGAGTTTAGCCTAATTCACAAGGTGACACACGAATTGTTTGCGCTGAGTGGACTTGCCCCCATACAAGTCCACTCCGTGAGTGGTTGGTCTGGCGCGGGGATGCTATCCCATTGCTATTCCGTTCCGTCGCTCGGTAACACGGCCGGGCCACCGCGCGGATTGTCCAGCCTAGCCTCTGTTCGTCCGGCTTCCCCTACCCGTGGCACAGCGTTCGATTCGATGCTATACTCGGGACCGCTGGCAATACCGAATCCATGAATCGCGAGAGGAACGCCCCGTGAGAACGTTAGGACTGGTCGGACTGTGCTTGTTGATTGCAGGATGCGCGTCGGATTCCGATACGACCGTGGTGGAGAAGGTCCTGCAGGACTTTGGGTTGCAGGAGCGGCCCGAAGGATATGTCTCCGGCTCGGACCGGGTGTTCGCGAAGCTGGGCAGCGTGGCGCGCACGGAACTCAAACGGCTCAACGCCGAGAACCGCCATGGCGAAATCAAGTTCGACGACACGGGCGGTCTCGTCGGGTGGTACTACAAAGAAATAAAGATTTATGAGAATTACTATCCTCTCGAAGCCATGCCTTCGGGCCGGATAGACGCGAACCGTACGCGCGGTTTCATCGGATACCTCGAGTACGAATACCGGATCTATCAAAGCCAGCGAGTGGCCAATCGAACGCTGGCCGCGGCGGAACCAGCCAATGTCGCTACCGACGTCAGAGAGCGGGAGACGTACCGCTACCGTTTTAGCAGCGGGGGGGCATGGTCCGGCGCAAAGGGAGAACGGGTGCGAAAATAAGCGCCGCTCCGCAAAGGTGTGCCGTAAGCGGTGACAGGAGCCGGTATGAACTGGCACTAAGCCGCGAACAGAATACCCTCTCCACTTTTCCGCGTCCGTCTCGACAATTACTTCCTTAACGGTTCCACGAATTACTCCGCTTTGCGGGTGGGTGGGTTTCTGGGAATCCTTTGGCGATGGCGTCGGCTTCGGGGGTGGTGGAGGGGTGGCCCCACCCGCTAGAGCGTTTTAAGAAATTATAGATACGAAGCGGCACCAAAAAATCCTCGCG
>CAYNZS010000225.1:0-7009 GCA_964401695.1 uncultured Nitrospirales bacterium | reverse complement strand
GATCTGTCAATACTTTCGATGAGACAAAATCGGACTTTTACCACGGGCTGCTAAGCCAGCAATTGGTGGGATGCCGACCTCGGTCTGCTTCTTCTTCTGATATGATTAACTTAACGTTAAGCCAACGGCAAAAGTCGGCAATCTCGATAGAGACGCGTCATCGCCATTCTAAACGAAGTGAAGAATCTCTTCTCCACCAACGACTTAGGCACGAAAGAGATCCTTCGCGTTCGCTCAGGATGACAGCCTTGGCGACTTCTGCCAGTAGCGTTCTCAAAAGGGGTACTTTCGTCTCTCGATGCGCCAGAAGCCCAATGAAATAAAGATACTTCGCTTCGCTCAACATGACAGATAAGATGGAGACAGCATGAATCAATACAATACGGTATCACGAAATGCGGCTAGGGCAAAAACAGAACAAAGGTCGAGGCCAAGGCCGGATACGTGACAAGGCCTCTTCAAGAGTCTTTTGACTCTGGCCGCAGCGGCCCTGTAGAGTCTTGTGCAGGGTAGATCTGCCCCTGTAAAGGAAGGCGCATGCCGCGCTCGGCAAGTCGAGACTAACCAGGGCTGGCGTGGCGAATGGTCCGATAATCGTTATTGAACCGAGGACGGAGCTTCTCAGATTGCTTTCACTTTACCAAGCCTTCTCTGATGGAGATGGATAAATGGACTACCGAGTGGTCTTGATCGAAAGCGAGGATGGGGGCGCCGTAAGTTGTCCGGTGTTGCGAGGATGTCATTCTCAAGGCAAGACGAAGGCCGAGGCGCTTGAGAATATCCGCGATGCGATCCACGATTGGCTCGATGCAGAAGTGGATGAGAAGTTTGTCTTTAGCATCTCTGAAGAGACGGTGACTGTGTAACGTGCCGAAGATTCCCAGTGGCAGGTTGATGCCTGTCACCAGTTTCTGAGCGGCTCCGCCAGAACCGTTGACGATTTTCGGGGAGTCGTGTCCTGCGCTCGCATAGGTTAATCGCGCCATCGCTCTCGTACACGCCATAGAATGCCGTAACAAAGCTCTGGACCGCTTCGTGTAATTCTCGTAGAGATTGGCGTTGATGTAGCCCGGCAGTTTCCCCGGACTACTTGCAGATTCAGGGTCCGCGTGCGTAATCGCCATGAGAACTGCGGCGTCGGCGCCGTGCCAGCACCCATCCGCGATGAGGATGCCACAGCGATTCTCGTCTATGCGGAAGAAGTCGTAGTAGTCTCCGCCGGCGCGGTGCGCCGTCTGGCAGTACGCGGCCAGGTCGACATCCGGAATGTCCGGAATCTCGCTGGGCAGGAGGGAGCGCTGAATGCGCGATACCGTCTTTAATTCCGCATTGAGCTTGTCGTTCGCTTTCTGAAGTTCTCCGGGCAGCTTGAGGTGTTGGACGGCGCGGCCGAACAGATTCGCAGTCCACACGTATTCGCCCAACAGCTCGCGCTGGTAGCCATGCGTCTGAGCGCGCAGCATCACCGTCAGCGTCATGGCATCGCCTCGGTCATATTGGGGGGGGGGCATGGCAATCAGCGAGCCCATTCCATCGAGGTAAGGGGAAGCGGAGTCGTCTTCCGGCACACATCGTAGTAGATGAGGTCGCCCAGAATTCCCCTTTCCATCACGGGAAGCTTGGCCCTCTCCGCGGACCAGGGATCGGCTGGGTTCTTCAACTCGAAGAAACGGGTAATAAGGAATTTCGAACGCTCAGCGTGATAGAGCGGTCGCGCGGCAGCACATTGCCGACACGCTGGCCAAACACACGAACGAGTTCCAGCGGACCCTTAACCTTGCTCAATTCGCGCACAAGCGCGACGACCTCATCCAGGCGCTCCTGCCAATCCGGACCGCTACTGAAGAGGCTATCGGGGCCTCGTTAAACCGCTTCTGGCACACGCCCTCCATTCCGCCTGTCTCAAGGCTCGCGTTCCCTAATGCATGGGGTCGCGCCGAGAGTCCCCGCCGACAGACGCCCCTATTTTACCCGACTCGCCGATTCGATTCCCAACGAAAACGGAAGAGAAGCGGCCTCGCGACGCGGATGTGGAAGAGAACGCGCGGCGGTGACCAATATGCGAGCCATCTCGACCGGCATGGTCGCGAATTAAGGCGCGAGCGAAGAGGCCGGGAGCGAGATCGCACTGCAAGCGCTCGAAGAGGGTCCGCGTCCCGTCGTTGACCATGAACTGGCGACCGGCACAAAGAGCGGATACAACTTTTGGATCTCCCGCCGGACTGAAGACGGAGTATATCGTGACACGATAACAGGAACGCCAAGCAACCTAGGCGTGACAGGAATCAAGATCTTCTTCTCAAACGAATCAAGCGTCATTTGAGTCAACGAAATGTGGCCACTCCCACAGCTATATCGCCACCTGTTCAGTAGAGCAGACGTTGGCGCACAGGTCAGAAGCGGGCCAGTTCCACGAATTCTGCGTAGCGCGCCTCGATCTCGGCTTGCCCTACTTCGACGAGGCGATCCACTCCGAATTTCTCGCAGGTGAACGAGGCGAGTACGCTGCCGTGGATGACCGCCCTGCGCAGCGTGTCGAAATCCGTCGAATTCTGCTGGGCGATGTATCCCATTAGACCCCCGGCGAAGGTGTCTCCCGCGCCCGTGGGATCCACCACCAGCTCCATGGGCAAGGCGGGCGCGGAGAAGAGGCCGTCCTCTACGAACAGCAGGCACCCGTGTTCGCCTTTCTTCGGCGCGACGATGCGGGGTCCCATTTTCTGGATGAGGCGCGCGCCTTTTACGAGATTGCGCTCGCCGGTCAATTCGTACACTTCCTCGTCGTTGATAATCAGCGCGTCGATCTTCCGGAGCACCTTCTTGAGGTCATCTTTAGTGATATTGATCCACAGGTTCATCGTGTCCAAGGCCACGAATTTCGAGGAAGATTGCTCCAACACTTCCATCTGAAGCGAAGGATGGATGTTCCCAAGGAATAGGTAGTCGGCCCTTCGGGTATGGTCCGGCAGCTTCGGATGAAAATGTTCGAAAACGTTGAGCTGCGTGTCAAGGGTATCGCGAAGGTTGATGTCGTTGTGGTAGTGGCCGGTCCAGCGAAACGTCTTCCCTTCGGCGCGCTCGAGGCCATCCAGATCGATCCCCTTCTGTTCGAGAAGCTCGATGTGTTCGCCAGGGAAATCCGACCCCACGACGCCAACGAGCGATACGTCCGTGTAATTCGACGCGGCGATCGACGCGAAAGTCGCTGCGCCGCCCAGGCCATCCTCATTTTTCCCGGCGGGGGTGTCCACGGTGTCCAACGCGACCGAACCGACTACGGCGAGACTCATGAATGGGCTTCCTTTCGAGAAGTGAAGTGGCTCGCCCGGCCGATTCGGTTAGGACTCGATTCCGGTCGAGCAGCCGCTTCCGATGGAAATGGCCGGCCCACGGACCCGAAGTGGGCACCCACCGTCGCCGTGGGGGCATGGTCTGACGTGGCCGACGACGAAAGTTTCTCCATCCTCTTCCAGCCTTTGGTCTCGAAATTGTGCCGGTTCTGGTGGTACATCTCGTCGGTAGACCCAAAGCTCGTTCCAATACCAGGGGCGACGCGCTCGGGGTCGTAGCCTACCTTCGCGAATTCGGTGTCCTCCACCGCCATGATCGCCCCGGCCAAGGCCAGATGAGTGGCCCGGTACCATCGTTTCAAAGTCGTCTTCGACAGAAAGTCGGCGGGGTCGAAGTCCCACAATTGCCCGGCGATTTTCGAGGGGAAGTTCTCGACGTCGAAGCGATAGATTGTGCGAATGCCCGACGTGCCGGATGCGATGGCGTTCCAGAAGGGCTTGATCCCAATACCGTTGCAGGCCAACACGCCCGCGCCAGTCACCACGATCGGTTTTATGGCCGGGTCCATGTTCTCAGTTCCCCACCACGTATTTGTAGGTTTCGAATGGCTTGAATGCAATGGCGTTCGACGGCGTCGCTGCCAGGCCGTTTATTCGTTCGACAAGCGCCAACAATCCTCCGGCGCGCGGTGCCTCGACGGCCCGTTCAAGCAGGCCAGAAAACTTCCTCTCTCTACCGCTGTAACCCGCCACATGAGCGAACAGCGCGGTCCGTGGGCTTGCTTTGGTCGCGATGCCCAGCGCCCGGATTTGCGCTTCCAGTTCGTCTCGGCGCTCAGCTTCGAGACGGGGCGACGGATGCAGGCCGAATCCTTCGTCGCCCAGTCGCGCTACTTCTTCGAGCGATGTGGGTCGGCAGGAGTATCCGGAGTGCTTGATAAATGGCGCAAAGGAACTGGGCAATTCGAGCGAAACAGAATGGGGCTTGGTTCGGTGAACAAACCGGAACGTCTCCGCGGTGGTGTGGTAGTCGTCTTCGATGTGAGGGAATACCATCCGCAGACCACAGTGCAATCCGTTGATTCGAGCGGAGATCATGATATCTTCCGCTTCGCTGATGGATATCTCCCGCCCGTAAAGTTCGTCTAGCAATCGCTGACTGCCCGACTCCAATCGCATCGAAACGCCGAGACAGCCGGATGCCTTCAGCCGCTGAAACGCGAGTGCCGACATGTCTGCTAAAGGGGCTTGACAGGTGAACCTTACAGTTGGATTGCTGTGGGATATAGCCTTCCCTACGGCTTCCAGGAAATAGGACGAAGCGCCTCCCGCGAGATGAAAGGCGCGTGTGCCGTGGGTATTGGCGAGATAATTGATGAACTCGACCGTTTCCCAGACACGATCGCGCGCCCGTCCGCGATCCCAATAGCCGTCAACACGCGGAAGCGCGGCATCGAACATCCGCAATTTCGTCTGATAATGGAGCGCGGGATACGAATCGTCATCGTATAACGGGGCCGCCAGCGGACCCGTTCTGAACTCGCCTCCGGCCACGGGTGCCGACGCCAGCTCGTTCTGGCCGCCTTCAGTGTCCATCGCTCTGGCGAACTCAAGAGCAGTGCGCTCGAAAGATCCGCTGTGCATATTATCGAACGGATCTGGCCTGAACCCGCTGGTCGCCGCGAGGGCGTCAAGGGCCCCACCGAAGGCTCGAATCTCCCACGAGGGCCGAAGGGCGCGCAGATTCTTCGCGATACGCACGGATGCGCACAAGTTCGGAAGGTCGACTATCTTCAGCCAAGCGGTGCCCGTTTCTCCGAGTGACGCGACGGATTCGGCAACCTCGTAGCACAACTCATGCGCCGCTTCCATGTGGAGCCATTGGTCTTGGTCGACGGCCGACGCGAACGGAACGGTCGCGCCTCCCGATGTGTGTATGCGTTTGTCCATGCTGTCGTGCAACAGCGTCCTGCGGGTCCCGCATGACTCCCCAATCCGCTCGAAGACCTCAACGGTACCGAGGTCGAGGATTTTCGCGCGAAGACCGCATCCTCGCGCGATACCGGCGAGCGTCGCCAGTTCCGCGTCTGGCATGAGAGCGTCAAATTTCAGAGGAACCGTCGGCGTGTGAATGATAGCGCACGCCCTGGAATGATCGGAGTCGCGATATTGGGTCATTTCCCGAGAACCTTTACTACCAAATATTGTGGCCTGTGAATAGTTTGCACTACATATGGGCTATAGTCTATCAGAATCGCAAGATACATGCAAGCAAAATCGATTGACCGCAGCATTTTGCGTCTAAATCGAAAAGATCGGCTTAGCAAACATGGGATTTCTGTGGATAACTCGGGGACACAGGGTGGAGTCTTCCGGGGTGTGCGGGCGGCCTCGCCCAAACTCCGGGTTAAGTTCCCATTCTTTCTCGAACGTGCTGGGCCTGTTGCAGATGGCGTTCCTGGTGGCCGGCAAGGAGCTTGAACCATTGGCCGAGGCTTAGGCGCATCAGGCGCGTTACGG
This sequence comes from uncultured Nitrospirales bacterium, assembly GCA_964401695.1. Taxonomy (GTDB): domain Bacteria; phylum Hydrogenedentota; class Hydrogenedentia; order Hydrogenedentales; genus JAPYPO01. The sequence goes on along the minus strand of CAYNZS010000225.1, from coordinate 1,199 downwards.
GGGAGGGGACTTTGACACGGGCTAGGTCTAAACCGTTGGCCTTGGCAGCCCTTGAGCAAAACTCGTCTTGCAGCGCATCGAAACTGTTCGTGAGGCAGGAGATGGTGTGATTGCTGGATGGTGTATACATTTTCGGGGACTTGAATTTCCGTTTCGGCGGATCTTCGTCGGGGCCGGACATGCGCACGAACCAGTTTCCGATGGCACCGAATCTGAACGGGCCGTCCGCTCCGCCAGCCATTGGACTGAGCCTTTTCGATGCCCTCGTCGAGCTTGGGCATGATAAGGGTTCCGATGACGGAGGGGTGGTCGATGCACTCGCCGATAGACCACTGATTATTATCGCCGGGCCGCCAGTTGAATTGCTCGTCCGTGATTCCTTCGGTCAGGCCTGCCAGAGTGGTCCTGGCGGCCGCGAATCGATCAGAATAACCCTGCAGTTCCACGCTGAGCGGGCCGGAGCTTGGCCCGGCCGGCTTGGTCGCTTCCGACATGTCTATCCTCCGCCGTATCTCCTACCGAAGCCTCTCCCCCGTTAGGGCTCTGGTAACTCGGCCGTTGCGGCGCAGCGACAGGGTCAACCTGTCTTCAGAGAATTCGTAGTAGCGGAGCAAGTCTGTGTCGACCCACTGGGCGATGTTCGACGCTTCTGCGCTGTGAATGATGACGTCCGCGCTCAGGCCGATCTCGAACGTGCCGAAGTAGGCGAGGTAGCCTGGCGCAACGTTGCTGTCGTGCTCTCGGATGGGGTAGAGGTGGGTAGACATGTTGCCCGCTTGGTCGTAGAGGATTCGCCCAGCTATGTTTCTCGTTGTGCGATTCCCTTCGGCCTCCCTCTCTTCGCAGGAAACGAATTTCCAGTGGCCGACAAGCTTCTGGCGCACATCCGCGACGTGCGGCGGAACCAGAGTTATCGTCTTGGGAATTCTTCTGCGAAGCACGTCAGAATCTGGCGTTCCCTCGATTCGCAATTCCCGATGAGGTTCAGTCCAACCGGCTCCGTCGTACAAAAGAAGCACTCTGGAAGAGTGTCCCCTGGAGACTGCGCTGCCATAGGGAGAATGACGCTGGTGGCAAACCAGAGGGATATGGTTGCGGCGAAGGAGAGTCTCGCTAGCTTTCTGAATGGCATGGCGGCTAGAGTGTTTTAAGAAATTATAGATACGAAGCGGCACCAAAAAATCCTCGCGTGTCGTTGG
>CAYNZS010000224.1:5547-7024 GCA_964401695.1 uncultured Nitrospirales bacterium | reverse complement strand
ATTTCTATCGTTCGTTGGAGCGGCGGCACCCTCTGTACAACGGCGACCGTTTCGGCACGCAGAACCGCTGGCAAGCGACGGACGGCGCCTACGACGACTGGGCACCCAGCACGAGCCGCTTCGTCAAAATCGATAGTGACGGTGATGGAATCCCCGATAGTCTTTTCGACCGTTCAATTAACGCGCCATCCCTGGCCCACCGCGCTCTGTATGAGCACGCCTTCAACGGATCGCCCCTACGATGGAACCTGACCCACCGGCTCCTGGAGAATCCCGAGCATCCCCTGATAAACATACCTCCCGAGTTAAACATACCTCCCGGATCAGAAGGCCCAGGCTTCCAATTTCCACCCAGTTTGGTCGATGACCGGTTCAAATTCGATGTGGCGCGGATTCGGGGTCGAAACTACGTTTCGCCGGGCGACCTGCTTACATTGACCCGATTCTCCGATTACCGTTTCTTGGACGGGATGGGACAGGGCAGCTCCGAACTGAATGTAGCCCTCGCGAGCCAGATGCAGCAGGACTCGACGTACGCCCAAGTGCTCGCGGGCGGGGCCAATCCGGCGAGCGGCGCTCTGGGCGAATTGATCAATCAGTCGGCCGGCTTTACCGCCGATTTCGCCGCGGTGATGGATACGGCGGCCTTCGATCCCTTGGTCCTGACGGTGGCACAGGCGGACGCTTCGTTCGATGTGCCATCGGGACCGGGCTTTAGCATGCCGGAAATGATCGCGTGGGGCCCACCAGACGATCCGTTTGTCTTTCCGGTTGCTTGGTCGCCGGTGTATCTCTTCGAGCTGCCGGACGACGGCAACGACCTCGTAGACAGCTATGAAACGAATCCACCGGTCGCGCACCAAGGGCTGCCCCAGTTCTGGACTCCAGAGCCCAGGTATCTCTTTGATATCCGCGACATCCTGGACGATCCGCAGAGTTCCGGGCTCTTCGGGTCTCTCTCAGAGAGTGAACTTGCGGCGCGCTGGCCCGCGGAGCAACGGCTCGTCATGTACGCCTCCGCCAACCGGGGCATCGATTCAAGCGAGATCGGGAGCGTCGTTCCCCCCGTTCGAGGCCTATTCGAGTGGGACGGCGGCGATGGGCTCGAGAATGGCGAGTATGACGTCTATGTCGTTACCGTCGAGAATATCGATTCGCTGGGGTCTAACCAGTATTTGTCCTCCTTTGGCGCAGAGTTGCTCGAAAAGATGGAAGACTACGACCATCTGCAAATGGCCAACGTGCCGGTCGATATCGAGTTCTTCAGCAACCGTGACGGCGACTTGCTCCGGGTCCGCGACGACGAAATGGATGACACCTTCGGCTTGCAAGTTGGGTTGCTCCCCAACGACGACGGCGTCATCCACTACGGCATGGTGCGGGTTTCAGACAACTACCTCGCGTTGCGCATCGGCAACCGGGCCCTGCCGGGCGTCCTCAACCGCTTCTCCCGCGTCGTCCTCACGCCGCGCAACCG
>CAYNZS010000224.1:0-5447 GCA_964401695.1 uncultured Nitrospirales bacterium | reverse complement strand
CACCGGCAAGAGTCGCCAGGGCTGTCATCCGGAGCGAATGCGAAGGATCTCTTTCGTGTGAAAGCCGTTGGCGAGAAGAGATTCTTCACTTTGTTCAGAATGACGATGTGGCGCTTTTATCGAGATTGCCGGCATTTGGCGGTAGCGTCAGGAAAGGAACCACGAATGGACAGGAATGGACACGAATCGCGAAAACACTCGTGTCTATCTGCGTCCGTTCTCGCCTCCTCTTTTCGTGACGATGGGTCGCGAGACTTTCGTAGAGAGTGTCAACGGCATCCCCGCGCGAAGAGGAGTACCCAAACCATGGGCATGCGATTCCTAGCCGCCTGCGTCATCCTGGCCGTCCTCTTCATAGGTCCCTTCGCCCACGCGCAAAGTAATGTGGTGCTGGTGACGACCGATCAGATCCTCCTTGATTTCTTCGAGACGTCGACCGTTTTCGATAATGTGTTCGATGCGATTGCCTTCGCGAACGAGCCGAGAAACCGCATCGACACGATTCAAATCGACGAGGACGCCGACCCTTCGACCTCTGAAATTGACGCGTGGGCCGCCGGGGCGCTGCCTGAAATTACCGTATCACTCAAGATAGAGGGGCTGGGCCATCCCAAAGATGTCATTCTCCAAGGGTCAACCTCCGACCCCGTTCTTACCGTGTCTGGCACGGCAGAATTGATCGTCGAATCGCTGACGCTCACGGGCGGATCCAATGGGGTCCACGCGATGGAGAACTCGACCCTGATCGTCAACCGCTGCATCATCCGCGACAATGACGAGTACGGCGTGAAGATCAATGAGCCCGCGCCCGATCCTGAAGATCCCCCAGAGATTCTCGTGCGCGATCAGGCCATCTACAACTCGGCCATCACGGATAATTCGGGTGGCGGCGTACTGGTCGAGGCGGCCGAGGGCCTTCTCACTGTCCTTGGCTGTACGCTGATCGACAACGGCGACGCGATAGCACTGCCAGAGGGCGCTGACGCGGATATCACGAACACGCTCATTTACCGCAACACCGGTGTGGACATCTCCGGCACGGGCACGATCACTACCGGCTACAACTACATCCTGGACAATGCGCCACCCGCTTTTCCGCTTGGAACTAACGACGTTGATACAACCAATCCGTTGTTCGACGATCCCCTCGTAGACCTTGGAGACCCTGAACTCCTTGCGGACAGTTGGAAGGGAAAGATCGTGAGTTTCGATAGCAGTCCGCTGCTTGACAGCGGGAACGAGATCGAGGACTCGCCATATACGATTCTTGACCTTGACGGAGAGGTAAGAACTGCGCCTACCGTACCTATAATCCTGCTGCCGAATGACGACGATGCCTCCTTTCGCGATATTGGCGCGGACGAATTGGTAGCCAGTGGCGTCGATGCGGGGTGGGTTTTCGCCGAGGTGATTCCCGACCCGGTGCCCGCGCTCGGGGCGGGCCAATTGAGTGTGCGGCTACGAATGCCATCTCCCGGCCTTGAGTTTGTGCCGGATACCGACACCGAAATCTTCGCCGTGACGGAATTGGGAAACAAGCTGCTGCTCGACGTGATTGAATTGACCGACGGCTACTTCGTGGGCAAGAACGTGGAGCCTATCCTGTCGAATGAGTCGCCGAGCCACGACGGCCTCGCGTTTATTGAGGTTAAGATAGGCGACGAACCGAGGTTTCCAGTGCCGGATTCCCAAGCCGAGACCGGAAGAAACTTCATTATCGACACGATCGCGCCGGTGATGACCGTGACGTCCGGCGGCCTTACCGCGAACTTCTTCGTAACGAGCGGTGACGCCACTCTCGCGCCGGCGGGGATACCCTTGGATCCCTTGGACGTCCACTGGCGTCCCGCCGGTACCTCTCAGCCCTATAGCGATGGCAGGATTTATGGGCTCGACGAGCTGAATCCGCCAGTGGGCGGGCAGGCGGCGCAGATTTTCTTCAACGGCCCCGCCCCTCTCACCCTGACGGTCACAGCTAATTTTAGCGATATGGCGCCCAGTGAACTTGATGGGCTTACGCCCGCTGGCGGCGGTTTTGACAAGGAATTGGAGATCAGCGGCCCGTTTCAGTTGCGGACCGACGAGTTGACGGGCGACAGGTTGCCCCCGTTCAACATGCCGCGCTGGATTCTCGACGAGGGCTTGCTGCCTATCGACGCTGAGGTGACCGCGACGTTTACGGTGGGCGGAGCTGTGGAGGTAAAGCCGGACGAATTCATCTACACCAACATGCGCGTGGTGTGGGAGATCGCGTTCTCCAAATTGTACTTGTCCGCCAACGACTTTCATTATCACCTGGCCATACGCTTCCAGGGCCAGGACCAAGCAGGCAACTTGACGAAGGACAGCGAGTTGCTGGACCCGCTTCACATTTGGTACATGGATAACGCGCAGACCTCTCTGTCCCCCCGCTACGACAGAGAGGTCACGAATCCAAGCTTCAAATGGGATCTGTCGCGGCCCTTGGATCCCGTCCGACCGGAGCCCTGCGACCCGCGCTTCCGGTACCGCCTGCTGAAGAGCGTGTCGGTCGATGGTGATCCCAAGCTTGGTCCTTATCAGTCCGTGAATTTGCCAGCGCCTACCGTAAGTTATCTTAACTACGACGGCTGGTCGCCGTACTACTCGAGCGCGAAAGGTTTGCCTTTCGAGTGGTTCAAGCAGAGCGGCGTGATAACCAATCTGCCGCATACTTGGTTGATTCTTGTGGTGGCGGGAGCGGACGAGGCCGGGAATGTGGAATCGGACCCCTTAGTCACCCCCTTCACGGTCCCCGAAGGCGTTAGCGCCGGGCTCAATTGGCAGCGCTTCATGATTCCGGGCCTCGGCCAGCAGATCGAAACGACGGTCGACGCGGACTTCTGGTGGGACATCGATATGGACGGAGAGCTAGGCCCCGACGAGGCCTTCTTCCCCGATGGCAAGATCATTCCGCTTCCTCCCGTTGATCTGTTCAACGCCAAGCTCTACCCGAACAACTTGGGGGCGCGCATTGAGGCGAAATTCCGGATTGAGGTGATCGGCACTACAGCGGCGCGGGAAGTGGATGTAGAACTATTTGAGGCGAGCAATATACTGGAAAGTAATACGGTCCTGCTGCCTGCCGGACGAGACAGTGTGGATGTTTGGCTGGCTCTTGATAATGAACAAGTTAGACACGGTCTCAGCGCTCTTGTTGGCGACCCGCAGCGTCGGGTGCCGCGCAATTACGTACTCCGAGCGACGGGATACGACGTGGACCCTTTGGGCAATCGTATTATCGGTGACTCGACGCCGGCCAATTATGCTTTCACCGTGGCGCCGACGGTGGAGGGCTTCATCGAGAACAAGCAATCGGCGGACGACCAGCCGATTAAGGTAATCGAGAGCAATTAGGATCGTGTTTTCTGATTGATTCAACATAGAAGCACCTCCGTGGTGAACAAGAAATGGAAATCGACGAAAATTTACCGCGGAGATTGTTTGTAGTCGAGAACGGTTTTTATCTGTTCAAATCGATTTTCTGCATTAGTGTCGCGGTCCCGCTCAACCATTCAAGCCGTTTGGCTGTACGTACTTATCCTCGTCGGCACGGGGTGTGCCGCGGTCCTTCGTTGGTTCGCAAGAAAATTGTTGTCAGATCGCGGAATGTCTTGACAAGGATCTAATCCTTTATTACAATAAGGGACAACGGCTTACGGTCGGTACGGCTCCTTTTAGGGTGTCAGTATTCACGATGTGATGCGGGCGGCCAATTCGCCTGTGCGCGGGCGGCGGGATGTCATGTGCAAGCCTTGACTCGGGCTATTGGCCTGGGCTTGGTCAACGCGGGAGTGGTCTGTTATGGCGGTTAAGAAACGTGGCCGTACGAAGCGCTTGGTTCTCGATATCGGTTCGAGCGCGATTCGGCTGTGCGAGCTGACGCAGACGAAAGCGGGCTTTCAACTCAGCAAGTATTTTCAAAAAGAGTTGATCCTGGATCCAGCGCTGGACGAGGAGGAGAAAGCCGCCCTGCGTCAGCAAGCGTTGGACGAACTTCTCAAGGAATCCAAGATCCGAACGAGAAAGGCGATCTTGGCGGTGCCGGGACAGTCGGTGTTTACGCGCAATCGGCCGCTGCCGCCCGTTCCCGAATATAAAGTTACACAAATCGTGCGCTACGAAATCCAACAGCAGATTCCTTTCTCGCTTGATCAGATTGCCCTGGACTACCAAGTGCTCGAACGCACGGAGGTCGGCGGTTACGAAGTGATGATGGCCGCGATCAAGGGCGACGTAGTTGATAAGCAAGTAGAGATTCTTCTGAACGCGCGGCCCAGGCGCAGCATCGATATCGTTGACGTGGCGCCTTTGGCCGCGTACAACTGGGTTCGGCAAACGGGCGAGTTCGGCGATGCGGGCGAATGCGTTGCGCTCATCGACATCGGGGCCTCGACCACCGACATTGTGATTCAGAAGGACAATCAATTCCGCTTCACGCGCAGTCTGACGGTGGGTGGAAATGACATTACGCAGTCTTTGGCCGATGGTTTCAACATCAGTTTCGCAGAAGCCGAAAGACTGAAGCGCGATAAGGCTTTTGCGCCCACGGGCAATCCCGAGCGAGATGGCAAAGGCGGCCAACTGGTAGGCGATGCGCTCAGCCGGATACTCGGGGAGATTAATCGGTCGCTGGCGTACTTCCGTTCGCAGCCCGGTGGTGGCCCCACAAATCGGATTCTTATCGCGGGCGGCTGCGCCTGCCTACGGAATATTGTCCCCTATCTGCAGAATCATCTGGGCGTTGAAGTGCGCGTCGCTCAACCTTTGGCGGGCATCGCCGTCAGCCCGGCGGCCAACCAGGCGAGCGAACACCCCGAGCAGGCTTGCGTCGTGCTGGGTCTGGCGTTGCGCTGTTGCGCGAACGTGCCGATACAAATCAATCTGATTCCGCCTCGCATTATCGAGGCCGCGCGGCAACGGGAGCAGGTTTTTTATTGGTTGCTCTCCCTGGTAACCACGCTGCTGATCATGGCCTCGATTATCCCGGTTACCGCGGCCAAGGACGACTTGGTTAAGGAGCGGATAGATTATCTTGAGCGCATACTGGTTCAGTACGATCCGCAGTTTCTCACCGACTTGAACTTTCGGTCGCAGTACGAAAACGAGTTCGATGCTATCAAGGAGAGCGTAACCATGGCGGCGGAGGATGTGGAGGCCCTGGATTACGCCCATGTGACGCGCAACTACTGGCCGGAGTACCTAAAGGCGGTCAACGACGCGCGGCCCCTGGAAGGCGGCATTGCCATCAGTTCTATCGAGACGGCGGTTATCGGCGGGGAGGAGAACACCGGCGACGCCGCGCGTGGTATCGTGCCGAAACCGGCTGAGGATGGCGACGCGGGGCTGCTGGCTGGTGGGGGCATGCAGCTGGGGCCGAGAGGCATGGGCATGGGGGGGCCAGGAGGCATGGGAATGGGCATGGGGGG
>CAYNZS010000223.1:0-7026 GCA_964401695.1 uncultured Nitrospirales bacterium | reverse complement strand
GTTCGCGATTCCGTCCGGGCAAGCGAGGGGCCGCTGGAATCTGGCGGCCTTACAACCTCCCTCGACCCGGCGGGACCACAGGCTGCGGAGCTCAGCAGGGGGCCGACGCGGACTATCGATTCGGGGTGGTATCATCTTGTTCTGATCGGTCCGGTCGCGGAGGAAAGCGGCCTCCGCCTGCGAAAAGAAATTCGGATCGACCCGAGGGAACCCAAGGCTTGGTTCACCGTAACCGTATTGCTTTGACGAAAGATGCCGTGGAATTGTCTCTAGTGGATTCGGCATGGCTGCCGATGGGCACTGTGGTTTCGATTGGCGAATCCGGAAGCGCCTCGATCTGGGCCTTGGAGGATGGGCTCGGCGCATTGCCGGTCAACGACGGAGGAGGCGGGCTTTCGAGGGTAACCTTATCTCCCCGCGCGGCCGCTCTGAGGGGGCGGAGCGGCCATCGAGAACAGCACGGACACTTGGGTTCGCAAGATCGATGGCGCGTTGCCGGACGAGCCCGCGCATGCCGACGAGACGTCGCTTGTCTTGTCGATTGACGAAGAAGCGATATGGTATTCTGTGGAACTCCGTTCGCCGCGTACGCAGGTCGATTCCGCGACGCCCTTGATTCTCCGTGAGGCGTGGGAGCTGGAAGGGCCAATGGCCGAGCCTGAAATGGAGGGTTAGCGCTCTACGCGCAGATGTTCTCCGCCCGTACTGTGGTGATCTGGATGCTCGTAAAGGGAGGTGGCGCGTGATGCGAAACTCTGTGGCGCGTATGGCCGGGATAGCCGTGTTGTCGATCCTCGGATTGCTGCTCTGCTCTTGTTCGCCCAGCCCGCTGGATGTGGCGGCGCGTGGGGAGTTGGAGTTGCTTGCGGCGATGGTGGAGGAGGATCCATCGGTCCTCAATTATCAGAGCAGGAAAAGCAACACGAAGGGCAAGACTCCCCTCCATCATGCGGTAACCTACGGCAAACTCGACGTCGTTAAGTTCCTGATCGACCACGAGGCCGACGTGAATCTCACCGACCGCACAGGCATGTCGCCGCTGCACATAGCCTCGACTCTAGGTCGGTTGGATGAAGCGAAGGCGCTGGTACGGGGCCAGGCGAATGTCGAGGCCATGGACATTTTCGGCGACCGGCCACTTCACGCGGCCGCTATCCATGGCCGAACGCGGATGATCGGGTTTCTTATCGAAGAGGCAAAGGCGCACACCGGTATCCTGAACTCGGAGGGGCTTGTTCCGTACGACCTGGCGGTGAGAGAACGTAAGACGGAAGCCGCGAACAGGCTCAAGGAATTGACCGCTGGCGAGTGAGCGGTATTCTTTGCGGGGGGGGGCGCGAAGCGCTATTGAAGTTCGGTGATGACGCCCGCTTCGCAGGCGTATGTGACTTCCTGTTCGCCGTAGCCGGCTGTGACTAGCTGGCGCCCTTCCGGAACGGAAGGGCTCTCCAAAAAGGAGGTGCCGGCGCATATCCTTATGTCGGAATCGTAGCGCCCCTTTGCGATCCCTTTTTGCAGCTGCGAAGACTCTCCCTCGTCCTCCTAGATACGAACTTGAAAGTTTTCCCAGACCTCGTCCCGCGCCTTCTCGAATTTGACCTGAGTTTCTCGCATGATCTCGCGTGCGCTTTGCGCAAGGCTGAGGCGGGCGCGAACATTTCGGTGCATGAGTCGGACGAACGCGGACTGGGATCGGATGGCGACGGCGTCTCCCCTGGGAAGGTTTTTCGCGGCTTTCACGACCTGCCGCAGCGCGCTGACTTTGGCCACATTCTCGCGTTCGAGGGCCTTGAGGTTCTTCCAGTCGATGGATTCGTGCAGAGCCTTCTCGTTGGATTTGATGAAATTGGCGAGGGTGGTGGCTTCTTCGACCCAGCGCCTGAGGTCGTCTACGAGTTCCACGAGGATCTTGGAGACAAATGCCGGGTCCTGAATCGCTCCCGAGAGTTCGTTCTTCAGTTGCCGCACGTGGGCCTCCCGCTCGACGAGGTCCGAGTCTGAGGCATTCTCTCCTTGAAGATCGGGCGTATCGTTCAAAAGTTCGGAGAGAGATGAAGCGAAGTCCTTGCCGCGTTCGTGCGCGTTTCCGGCATTACTCATGCGATCTTCGAGTTGCTCTTGGGCGGTGGTGTAGGGAAACCGCATGCTCGATATGATTCGGTTGAGCACGTCCAAGCACTGCTGGGCCGCAAGCGAGTCCGCTAGGTATTTCTTGGTCCAGTCACCGCCAAGGATGTACATGAGCGCGCTGGACGCAAATTGTTCCGCCTCGCAAACGGCCAATTGGGTCGTGCGGCGTCCGTGCGCGAGATTGCGCCGCAGCCGCAGGGCTTTGGACATGCCTCGCGACATCTCTTTGTCCGGCTCTTCTCCATACTCCCGGCACGAAAGGTTCTCACGAAAAATAATGGTGAGCGGGCGCGCGTCCGATTGCATAAAATGGGCCGATTCGAGGTGACGGGTGATATCTACCTGCCGCCGAAGGCGTCGCCTGCGATGCTAATCGAGGGGGCAACATAGGCGCCTTGCAGTGTGCTCCCTCTTATCTCGAAAGCGCTTCCGGCAAACACGAGCCTCGGCGACTGCGCGTTGCGGCAGAAAATGCGCCCCGCCTTCGCGATCGCCTTCGCGTTATCGATGATGGCCCGCGCGCGAATGTCGCCATCTCGGACGACGACGCCAGCGATATTGTCGCGAACTTCGCAGGATCTTGTGGCGGCGACGCGCCCAAGCACAAAGCCATCGACGACGCAGTCGCCGTTGCCCACCACAACGGTACAACCCTCAGGCACGTCGCCCAATATGCGGAGTTGACCCTCGCGGCGGAATACGGGTCCGCGGCCGGGCAGGGAAACGCCTGCGAGGGTCTTGGTTTCGCCGGGCCGCGCCGATCGAATATCCTGACTGGATACGACTTGCAGGCGTTGAGCGAGCGTCTCCAGCGTGGGATCGGAGGGCGGGTCTCTCGCCGACTCTCGATTGTCTTGATGTGCGGTACGAGCAATTCCTTGACGCGTTCGAAGGCGTTCGGATCTGTCGTGCCGCACACAAGTTCATGGGTTCACGCGAGAAAGTCGAGTTCGCCGAAGGCCAAGCCGGTAATTCGCGCATCTTGGATTTGCTCGACGAGCTCCCTCAACAACGTTTGATGCCTTCGGCCTTCGGTTGGGGGGCGGTCGCTAGGGGCGTTTGCGATCCACATTTCGAGGTGGCGCGGAAAATGCTCGATTCCCTCAACGGCTTCGTCTCCGAGCGCTACGAAGTCGTGCCAGAGGCTGCGCAGAGCCCTATCCTGGGTCGCGATGAGGCGTATTTCCTGGACCGGCAGCGCGAGAAGGTGTTGGACTAGCTTGATCATGGGTTCCTGGGTTGATCGAAAACCGACGCCGAAGAAACAGAAGAACCCACCCATGAGCGCGCTCCCCGCCTCGCGATTCATACATCTGCCCGGAACCATGCGGGCGATATTCTCGTGTACTGTTCTTTGGTATCGTTCGCGGGCGCGTGAAAAGCAAGTCGACTCGACTATGGCGTGGGATTTCATGACAGCGTCTTTCTCGTTCGTACCAACTCTTGCGCGGGGGGAAAAGGGTGGCGGCAGTCTGGTATCTTCAAGCCGCTGAACGAAGATGGAGGTCGATAATTTGGCCCCCGCAGGGGAGTATTGTTTCGTTATCGAGGGGGGGGGGAGGATACTGAGTAGTGAGTTCGAGCAAAAAAACAGTTGTAGTCTATACAGACGGTGGATGCGTGCCGAATCCGGGCATAGGCGGCTGGGGAGCGGTGCTGAAGTACAAGGGTCGGTGCAAGGAGATCTCGGGAGGTGAAGCGGAGTCTACCAATAACCGCATGGAGCTTACCGCGGCAATTGAGGCCCTTAACACTCTGAAACGGGCCTGCCGTGTCGAGTTGAACACCGATTCGGAATATGTGCGCAAGGGGATTACCCAGTGGCTTCCGAATTGGAAGCGGCGCAATTGGAAGCGCAGAGGGGGGTCGGTGAAGAACGAGGATCTATGGCGTCGCCTAGACGAGGCGGTAGAGCGGCACACCATTCAGTGGCGGTGGGTCAAAGGCCATGCGGGAGTGCCTGAGAACGAGCGGTGCGACGAGTTGGCTTCGGAACAAATCGCGGAAATACGCCGGAAGAAAACATCGTGAGCGTTCAGGCCATTCTTGCTCAGAAGAGAAGCCGAAAAGGGACCTCGCAAGCGCAACGAGGCACGAACGAAGACGTGTCTATCTCTTTTCTTGCGGGCTAAATCTGTTGTCAGGGAGTGCCGCGCCTTACACCCCACGAAGGCCCCTCGGTGCGGAATCGCGAGAGGCCTGGGACTATTCTTATCGCGCCCGTCTCGAGCGTGGCCGTGTACAACTGCCAGTTCCCGTTGCGGCTCGACGCGAAAACCAGATGCCGTGAATCGGGCGACCAACTGGGCGATTCGTTGCCACCCGGCGAGTTCGTGACCCGGCGCGCGTTCCCACCGTCGTGATTCATGACCCAGATCTCGAGGCCGTCACCCGACTTCTCGACAACATAGGCGATGGATTTCCCGTTCGGCGACCAGGCCGGGTCATACGCGTTTCCGCCTTGGAACGAAAGGCGTTGGATGTTTCCGCCGTTGATGTCCATGGCGAAAATGTTGGGCCGTCCAACCCGGTCGCTGACGAAAGCAATGCGGCGACCGTTCGGCGCGTAGGTGGGCGAGGTGTCGCTTGAGCGATCGTTCGTGATGCGCCGTTCGTTCGCGCCATCCATCCTCTTCGTATAAATCTCCGTGTTGCCGTCTTTGCTGAGGCATAGGGCCAGGGCCTGCCCGTCCGGCGCCCATGCGGGCGCATGGTTCAGCCCGACCCGTTTGGAAAAAGGCGTGAGCCGGCCGGCACCCCTGTCGAGAATGTAGAGAAACGGATAGCGGTCCTTGAACGACATATACGCGATTCGACTGCTGTCGGGGGAAAGCTGCGGGCTGACCGAGATAGAATTGTGCTTCGTGATTTGCGTGAGATTCTCGCCATCGTAATCCGCTACATAAATCTCTTTGTTGCCGGGCCGCCCCGCGCTGAAGATGATCTCCGTCGAGCCGACCCCACGTACGCCGGTAAGATGGCGAACGACCTCGTCGGCGAAATTATGGCCGAGGTGCCGCCAGGCCTTAGGCTCGACGTTCAACACCTTTCCGACCACCTGGGTGGCGACGAGCACGTCGAAGAGCCGGCATTCCGCGAAGAGCTGCCCGTCGCGCTCGAAGACATATGCATGGATCAGGTACTCGGCCGAGGTCTCGCGCCAATCGTTGAACTTAATCGAACGGACGTCGCTCGTGAAACCGCGAAAGCGCGAAGGGTATTCCGGCACCGGCACCATCTTGAACAAGCCGGAGAAATCCAAATCGCGCGCGATCACGTTGGATAGGCCGCGCGCGTATTGGTCGGTGGATGGATCGGACGCGAAAGGCGGCGCCGCGATAACGAAGCGGGTGTCCACCCTCCCCGTGGTTCCCATTGTTAGGGCGCGCTGCTGCGCGTACGCGGCGTTCCATTCCACACAAGCAGCCAACAGGACCGCCAAGAGTCGCCGACACTTCAACACGTTACGCAATTCGAGCACAGATTTCTCCTTGGTTTTCTCGTTCAGGTCGATCAAAGACCGATGCCCAAGCCTTCCTGCATCCTCAAGTATATCGAGAAGAGGAGGGCGGGCATCTTGCCCGCCATTTGCCGCGGGCGAGACCTCCGCGCTCCCTTGTCAGTGTCCTTCCCGCGTGTCTTCAGGATTGGGGCTCCCTGAACGCTCACTTGTTCCAGTCGTCACTCAAGATTAAACAGGTAGAGGACTTCCTGGCGGTCCCCCTTGAAATCCCTTGGCAGCTGCGGAAACGGCGCGGCTGCCAACACGGCGCGCATCCCGGATTCGCCGAGCGCGGGGTCCGGTCCGACCTCGGTTATATTGGGTCCGGCGACGACCTGGCCTTCCCGGTTAACCCAGAATGAAACCATGGCCCGGGTGTTGCCTTCCTCCAAACGCACACCGCCCGGCACTACCCAGAATTTCGCCACCTTCCGCTGGACCAGCCGCCCCCACGCATTCAACACCGAGGGCAACTCCTCTGATTGGACCCCCGCCTTTCGAGGCACTGGCTTCTTCACCGGTGGCTTTGGTTCGAGATCGGGCTTCTTCGGAGGCGGAGGCGGCTTCTTCTTCGGTTCTGGCTTGGGCTTCGGTGGCTTTGGCTTCGGCTCGGGAGGCTTCGGTTTCACTTCCTTCGGAGGCTCGGGTTTCTTCTCGACTTTCGGCTTCGGCGGTTCAGACTCTGGTTCGGGTTCGGGCTCGGGAGGTGGCGGAGACTCCGGAATTTTTTCCTGGAGTTCGGGAGGGGCGACAAGCTCGACGGCATACGTCACGGAAATGGGCGGGAGGCGTTCCTCGTGTTGACGGAACAGCAGCGCCCCGAACGCAGCCGCGTGTGCGATAACAGAGGCGCAAACCGCGATCCGAAGAGGACTGCGCTTCCACAAGGAGCGCCAATAATGGTCGTAACTATGTTCCATAACCAGTGAGAGAAACCCTGAAACCCGGCATCCGAAGTTCAATACGGCAAATGTCGAACCTGTCACATTCCAACATATGGTAGCATAATACCTGCCAAATCTGCCATGGGTTGTGGTTCTTCTGCAAGAACGTTGTCCATGAAATCCACAATTGGCGCACAAAGTTCCAGATATGTGATCGTATGCAGACCCACCTTCGCGGAGGGGGGTTAGGTTCAGCACTTTCGCGTGGTTACTGGTGCATGGATTCATGCTCTTTCCATCTTATCCGTCATGCTGAGCGAAGCGTCTCGATTTCTGCGCGATAGAGTGCGTAACTTCCAGACGATCTTGACGATTAGCCGGGGAGATAACCGGATAAATATTCACCCACGCTGGAAGCATTGAACTTTTCGCGTCCGCAATATAGAGTTGAGCGATGGTTGAACTCCTCGGCATGTTGCCGGCCATTCCCTTCGAGGTAGCGCGGCCATA
>CAYNZS010000222.1:0-7037 GCA_964401695.1 uncultured Nitrospirales bacterium | reverse complement strand
GGGTTAAACGATGCCGGCGGATCTGAAGATGACTCTTCCAAATGGGAAATCCGGGTTAAGGGGATTCTGCTCGACTACAAAGAGGGCCTCAAGGGAAAAGGCTTCGCGTTTACCAACCCGAACGCGTCGAGCACTTGCGGATGCGGCGAGTCGTTTAGCGTGTAGTAGTGCGCTGCGCGGCGGGCCTGCATCGGGTTCTCGTTTCCACGGTCCTACGTGGGAATGAGAATTTGTGAGTCAAATACACTAGCAACGGGGGCAGTCCCGGAAGACGCGATAATCCCTCGAACATTGCATGAAGTCCCCCTCTGAAAGGGGGGATCAAGGAGGATGTTCGAGGGTCAGAATATGGTGTTGCAGTACAAGTCTGTGGCCGGGGCAACCTTCTTTTATGAGCAATCACTCAATCTGGCTACCGCTAGCAAGGTCCAGGCCGTTCGCGAAGCCGTTGGCCTCTGGTTGCGCGACACTCACACCTTTGTCCGCTTCACCGGCGTCGATGCCGCCTCCCGGCTTTATAGCCAGACGACGAATGACGTAGAGGCGCTCGAATCCGGAGAAGGACATGCCAACGCGTTGCTTAACCGCCAGGGCCGCCTTCAAGCTCATTTCACGCCGCACCGGTGGGAGGGCGAGTACTGGATGATCGTCGAGAAGGTTCAGCAGGAAGATCTGTTGACTCTTCTCGATGAGCATCTGTTCATCGAAGACGTAACCATTCATCGGGACGAAGGGGAATTCGAACAGCTTCTCGTTCAAGGGCCTTTCGCTTTGCCCTATCTCGTTCGCTCGCTAAAGCTTGAATCGGCCGCGGCTCCCCACCTCTTTCCATTCGCGGAATTCGGTTGTCATTCCGTGGAACTGATGGGACACGAAGCCTTGGCGTTTCGCATGAGCCTTACGGGAGAAGACGGCTATGTCCTCGTGCTGGAGGCGGGCGAGGGCCGCATGCTTGCCGACAAATTAGTACTCGCCGGGCTGCCGGATGGTTGCCCGGAGATCGAGCCCGATGTTCACGAGATCATGCGCGTCGAGTCGGGCCTTCCACGCTTCGGAGTCGATGTGGATCCGTCCTGCCTGATTCCGGAAACCACACTCGAACGTAACGCATTCATCTATGAAAAGGGCGGTTATCTGGGCCAGGAAGTGGCGGCCAGGCCCAGGGCTTACGGTTCGGTCAAGCACGCCTTGATGGGACTCCAATTTGTTGGGGAGCCGACTCCTCTGCCGGATATAGGCACACCCATGCTCGTAGATGGCGAGAAGGCCGACCGGATCGTGAGCAGCGTGTTCATTCCAACGCTGGATTCCCATATCGCGCTGGCCTACATCGACCGGGATCATCGCGCACCGGATTCGCGCCTCGCGTTCCTAGCGGATTCGGAGTCTGGCGAGGCGCAATCCTATGAAGTCATTGTGAAGGTGCTGCCGTTTGTCCGGGCTGCTTCGCGCCGAGAGAGGGCCGAGGCGCTGTACGAAAATGCGATTGCCCTTTTCGATAAAGGTCTTGAGGACGAAGAGGCCTCGGCCATTCCGTTGCTTGAGGAGGCCATTCTGCTCGACCCCGCCTACGAGGCGTCGGCGTGATTCTCAATTGCCATCAGCGGGTGGATGAAGCGATTCGTTACATGCCCAAGCTCGCCAGCATGAGCCCCGATTGCATTATGGCCCACACGAACCTGTCTGTGTTCTGCGTGGCCAAAGACATGATTCGGGAAGCGGAAGAGGAAAAAGTGAAAGCGGTATTGCTCGAAGTCCAAAAACTTTCGGATGACGCGCGGGCCGTCGAAATGGCTTAGGCCGAACGCCAGCGCCTGGCGCAAGAAGTGGCGAATCGCATCGATATGTTCTTCGAGGTTTTGGAGATTGACCCGGAAGACGCCGTGGCCACGTTCGGGTTGGGCAAGGCGTACATGCAGCTAAGTGAATACGCCGAAGCGGTCGCCCACCTGGAAAAGGCCGCGCAAGTCCAGAAGGACTACTCCGCCGCCTATCTCGAACTGGGGAAATGCTTCGATTTCCTGGGGCAGATCGAACAAGCCGCCAAGGTATCGAAGCCGCGAACCGAAAAGGCGATCTCATGCCGCTTCGTGAAATGGAACGCCGACTAAAGGCCCCCGAAACGAACGCAGTCCCGGCGAGCTGACTCATCATTCAACCACCGGCTCTGCCGTTCCGGCGTCGCGCCTTTGTCGGTTCGACAGGGACTTCCGCAAATAGCGTTGGCCCTCTTCCAATGACATCCCCTTGATCCCCCTTCAAAGAGGACTTCGGGAGGTCCGAGGGGCTGATAGCCCCCCTTTGAAGGGGGATCAAGGGGGATGTTGGGCCCCGGTTGCGTCTGCTCTTGACCAACGCCGAAAGGTCTCGATGCGCCAGAAGCCCAATGGAATGGAGATACTTCGCTTCGCCCAGCATGACGAAAAAGCGAAACGGCATGAATTACTACACAATAAAACCAGTATTACTGTCTGTATTATCTACTTCTGGATTGGCTTAGTGGCACGGCTATCCTGCCCATGCCACCTTGCCCCGTGTCTGGTTCGAATTTCCTGCGCAGCGGATTCTGACGCCTAAGCAACTCATTGAAAAGAGCTTGCCGATTAATGTAAATTGGATTGTTGGAAACGCGTCAAAGACGCAGCACGCCGGAGTTCGGAAAGAAGAATGAAACTGGAATTTGTCGCTAGGAAGTCAGGTCTAGCGCGGTGGGCGCTCGCGATTCTTGCGACCGTGCCGACGCTCACTTGGGCGCATGTGGCCGTCGCGCGATCCGGTATCGGCGGGGAACTCGTGGTCTTTCACGCGGGGAGTCTCGCGGTTCCCTTCAAGGAAGTTGCCGAGGCCTTCAACAAGGAATACCCGAATGTGCGCGTCCTGCTTGAAGCGGCGGGGAGCCGTGCGTGCGCCCGAAAAATTTCCGATTTAAATCGGGATTGCGATGTGTTCGGATCGGCGGACTACACCGTCATCGACGCGCTCTTGATACCCGAACACACGAAATGGAATATCCGTTTCGCCGCCAACGAAATGGTTATCGCCTATACGGAACACTCGAGGGGCGCGGGTGAAATCAATGGCGACAACTGGCACCGGATTCTCTTGGAGAAGAAGATCGCGTATGGTCGCTCGGACCCTAACGCCGACCCATGCGGGTACCGCACCGTTCTTACCTCGAAGCTCGCGGCGATCCACTATGGCGATCTCAGCCTGGCCAAACGTCTTCAGGATAAGGACCGGCGTCACATCCGCCCCAAGGAGACCGACCTGTTGGCCCTGCTAGAGGTAGGAGAAATCGATTATGTCTTCATATACAGGTCGGTGGCAAAGCAGCATGGACTAAAATGGGTGGAGCTTCCGGACGAGATAAATCTGAAGAGCCCGGACATGGCGGAGTTTTACCGGCAAGCCACAGTCGAAATATCCGGCCAGACCCCCGGCTCGACGATAACCAAACAGGGCGCCCCGATGGTGTACGGCGTTACCATACCTAAGAGCGCGCGCAACCCGGAGGCCGCCATGGCGTTCGTGAGGTTCCTGCTCGAACGCGACAAAGGCATGGCGGTTATGGAAAGAAACGGCCAGCCTTCGCTCGTGCCCACGCTTTCGGACACGTACGGCGAGATCCCGGATTCGCTGAAGAGGTTCGCGACAGCGCCATGATAAACGCATTACGCCCCAAGGAGAAAATCGAGCCCCTGTATCTCTTCTTCATGTTTCTTGGCGGACTCGTGCTTCTGTTCATCCTCGCGCCCCTGGCGAACATGGTCTTTCAGACCTCGATCGCCGAGGTGGGTAAAACGGCTATCGAGCCCGAAGTGCGCAAGAGCATTTGGCTCACCCTCTGGACCTCGATGGCGGCCACGCTCATTCTTGGCGTCATAGCGGTGCCTTTCGCGTACCTGTTGGCCCGGAAGAATTTTCCATTTAAGAGGCTGGTTCTGGCGCTTGTCGATATACCCATCGTGATACCTCACTCCGCCGCGGGCATCGCCATCCTCGGCATCATCTCTCGCAATTCTCCGATTGGGAGCGCGGCCGAACGCCTGGGATTCCACTTCGTCGGCGGCGCGGCGGGAATCATGGTCGCCATGGCCTTCGTCAGCATCCCCTTTCTTATCAACGCCGCCCGCGACGGTTTCGCCGCGGTCCCCGAGCGCCTCGAGAAGGCCGCCCTGAGCCTGGGCGCCTCGCCCACACGCGTCTTCTTCGCCATATCCGTACCCTTGGCCTGGCGGGCGATCCTCTCGGGATTTGTCCTGATGTGGGCGCGGGGGCTCAGCGAATTCGGCGCGGTGATCGTCGTGGCATACCATCCCATCGTCACCCCCGTGCTAATCTACGAACGATTCGGCGCCTTCGGGCTGCAGTCCGCACGGCCCATTTCGGTCGTGTTCATCGCCGTCTGCCTAGTCTTCTTTATCGTGATCCGGCTACTGGCAAGGGAACCCAAAGATGCTGTGCGTTAGGGATTTGGGGAAAGACCTGCGCGGTTTCGCGGTGCGTGATGTCTCTTTTGACGTGGAAGACGGCGACTACTTCGTCCTGCTCGGACCTTCCGGCGTCGGCAAGACTGTCTTGCTCGAGTTGCTGGCGGGCCTGACCATGCCGGACGAGGGCCAGATCGCCTGGGACGGCCAGGACATCACCTACGAACGCATCCACCGCCGCCGCATGGGCTTGGTCTATCAAGACCAAGCGTTGTTTCCCCACATGACCGTACACCAGAACATCGCCTTCGGGCTTCGGCCCAGGAAGATGCGTCCGGCCGCGTTGCGCGCGCGCGTCGAGGAGTTGGCCGCGGACGTCAGCGTGAGCGATCTTCTCCACCGCTACCCCGGCACTCTCTCGGGCGGCGAATCCCAACGCGTTGCCCTCGCGCGCACACTGGCCACAGAGCCAAAGTGCCTCCTGCTCGACGAGCCCCTCTCCTCGATGGACACGCAATCCCGCTCGGACCTTCAGGCGCTCTTGCGGAAGCTGCATCGCAAGGGGCACACCGTCGTCCACGTGACCCACGAAAACAAGGAGGCCATGGCCCTGGCTTCTCGCGTTGCAATCATGGAAAACGGAACCGTCACGCAAGTCGGAACGCCCGAAGATGTGTTCCACCATCCCAAGTCGGAATTTGTGGCCCGTTTCGTTGGAATCCGCAACTCTCTCGAGGGTCGGCTCGAAGCGTCGAGCAACGGTTCGTTATCGCAGTTTGTCACCGGAGAACTAGCGTTTGAAGTGTTCAGCGAAGCCCCTTCCGGGACGGGATTTCTGGCATTCCGAAGCGAAGACCTAGTCGTTTCCCAGTCGTCGGACGGTCAGGGCGCGCAGAACTGTTTCCAGGGTACCGTAGTCGACATGGCGCCCGCTCGACTGGGCGCTGAATTAACCATCGATATCGGCGTCAAAGTGGTCGCCTTGGTGACCTCCGATTCCGTCGAGCGCTTAGGGGTAGAATTCGGAAAAGACGTTTGGGTGAGTCTCAAAGCCACCGCGGCACGGTACATCGAGAAGTGATTACACAAAACGAAGCGTACGAAATTATGATGGCCAGGGCGCGTACGCTTGATTCGGAGCAAGTGGGCCTCAGCGAATCGTTGGGGCGAGTCCTCGCCGAGGATGTGCGCTCCGACATTGACATGCCGCCATTCATCAAATCGGCTATGGACGGCTATGCATGTCGCCGGGTGGATCTCAAGAACGACCTGAATGTCGTCGAGGTTATTAAAGCCGGACAGGCGCCCGAAAAAGCCATCGGACCCGGCCAGTGCTCCAAGATCATGACCGGAAGCATGGTGCCCGAAGGCGCGGACTGCGTGTTCATGGTCGAGCACACCGAAAAAGTCGGCGCGGACACCGTTCGTTTTTCTGCCGACTCCACCCGCGACAACATATGCCTCAAGGGCGAGGATATCCAGCTCGGCGAGGTAGTCCTGAACGCTGGTGCCCTGCTCGAACCCCAGCATGTCGCCTTGCTGGCTTCGGTCGGCTGCGTAACCCCTCAAGTCGTGCGCCGTCCCAGAGTCGGTATCATCTCGACCGGAGACGAACTGGTCGAACCCGATATCAAACCGGACCTCTCTCAAATCCGCACAAGCAACAGCCATCAACTGACGGCCCAGGTTCGCAGGACCGGCGCGATTCCCACGTACTACGGCATAGCCAGAGACACAGTCGAGTCTCTCGATGCAACGTTGAAAAATGCCATTTCTGAAAGCGACGTTGTCTTGCTCTCCGGCGGCGTATCCATGGGCGATTTGGATCTCGTGCCCGGCATCATGAAGGCCAATGGACTCGAAATCCTCTTCGATGAAATAGCCGTTCAGCCCGGCAAGCCCACCACCTTTGCGGTCTCGGACGATATCTACTGCGTTGGGCTGCCCGGAAATCCCGTAGCCGCGTTCACTCAATTCGAGCACCTCGTGAAGCCCCTCGTCTACCGTCTCATGGGGCACGACCACCGTCCTATCGACTTTCGCCTCCCCATGGCGAGAAGACATACCCGAAAACGCGCCGTCCGCGAATCGTGGTTCCTCGCCACGGTCACTGCCGACGGCGCCGTCATGCCTTGCGAGTTCCATGGATCCGCCCACGTAAGTGCCCTGTGCGAAGCCGACGCCCTGGCCACCATGCCGGCAGGCGTAGCCTCCCTCGACGAAGGGGCCCTGGTGACTGTTCGGAAGCTGTAACATCTCGTATGTCGGTGTTCTACGCCCCCCTCTTTGAGGGCGGTCCCACATCGATGCCTCGCTGCGACCTGCCAGCTGTATGCTCGGGAACGCAATCTTCCTCTCCCAATTTCCCGCGAAGCGGGTTCTGAGCATTAAAGACACATTTTCTTGTAGATTTCTGTAGGGCCTTATTTCTGCGTGCTTTATCTGATTTCATGTCAATCCCGTGGCACGGGCATTCTGCCCGTGTTTTATGGGCTGGAAGCCCATGCCACGTTGCTCCGCGTTCTTATTCCAATTTCCCGTGCACCGGGTTCATGAGGTCTCCGAAGCTACTTTCTACCGGTGGCGACGTGTCTATGGCGACATGAA
>CAYNZS010000221.1:0-7051 GCA_964401695.1 uncultured Nitrospirales bacterium | reverse complement strand
TTCACGCGAGATTGTCGAGCGGTGGCGCCCCAGGCAGTCCGCCATGTGGGTTTGGAATTTCCCCTCTTTGCATAGCGCGTGGAGTTGGCCCCGTTCGGTTGGTGTAAGATGGGTGTAGGGCATCGTAGCGGTTTCCTTCCGGTTCTTAGTTTGCCAAAACCAAGATACCAAAACACGCTGCGATGTCCTTTCTTTTTCCCACAATCGCTCGGGAATCACCAACAAGAAAAGGGGACGCCCTTACCCGCCGGCCCTAAACCAAAAATCCATGCCTGTTGCACTTAGTATATGAATCCGGGACGCCACGCTTCGGTGGTGTCTTCTTTGACTTTGCTCGCTAAAGACTGTAGTATTTGCAGGAATCTCGTCCCCCTTTTTGCCCCTGGTGAAAAGGGTTTCTTTTTATTTCTACGCAGCGGAGCCCTCCATGAAAGAACTCGTGAGCCTATGCACCCGCAGAGGGTTTATTTTTCAGTCCAGCGGAATTTACGGCGGCATTAATGGCTGTTGGGATTTTGGTCCTTTGGGCGTGGAACTCAAGCGCAACTTGAAAGACGACTGGTGGTACAACTTCGTTCAGCAGCGGAGCGATATTGTCGGGCTGGACGCGAGCATCATCATGCACCCCAAGGTATGGGAGGCGAGCGGCCATGTCGAACAGTTTCACGATATTGTCGTGGACTGCAAAGAATGTAGGCACCGTTTCCGCGAGGACCACCTCAAGGGCGAGGTCTGCCCCGATTGCGGCGGCGAGCTGACCGAGCCGAAAGCTTTCAACAGCATGCTGAAAACCAGCCTCGGCGTGAGCACCGAGTCGGCCGTGAATACCTACTTGCGTCCGGAAACCTGCCAAGCGATCTTCGTGGACTTCAAGGAGGTCTACTCTTCCTCGCGCATGAAGGTTCCCTTCGGCATCGCGCAGATTGGCAAGAGCTTTCGGAACGAGGTCAATCCGCGCAACTTCATATTCCGCAGCCGCGAATTCGAGCAGATGGAAATTGAATTCTTCTGTAAGTCGGAAGACGAGGAATTTGTTTTCGAACAGTGGAAGAAAGAGATCTGGAAGTGGTATCTCGATATCGGTCTGACCGAGTCGAAACTGCGCTGGTACGCCCATCCGAAGGAAGCCCTGTCCCACTATTCGTCGCGAACCGAGGATGTCGAGTACGATTTTCCCTTCGGCTGGGGCGAACTTCAGGGCCTGGCTAATCGGGGAACCTTTGACTTGACGGCCCATACCGAAGCTTCGGGCAAGGATCTCTCGTTTTTCGATCAGCAGGCGAACGAACGCTTCACGCCTTCGGTTATCGAACCGTCCGCGGGAGCGGATCGAACCACGCTGGCGGTGCTCTGCGACGCGTACCACGAGGAAGAAGTCGAGGCGAAAAGCGTACCCTGTTGAAACTCGACCCGAAGTTGGCCCCCATCAAGGCCGCCGTGTTGCCCTTGGTGAAGAAGGACGGAATTGCGGAAATGGCTCAGGATTTCGAGGCTTCCCTGCGCAAGAAGTTCAACACCTTCTACGATCAAGCGGGCGCGGTCGGACGCCGCTACCGCCGCATGGACGAAGTGGGAACGCCGTTCTGCATCTGCCTGGACTACGACACCAAAGAAGACAACACGGTGACCGTGCGCGAACGAGACTCGATGGAGCAGACACGAATGCCGATGGCCGAAGTCGCGGCCTACATCCAAGCCCACTGCTCGAACGAGCGGGCGTAGCCGGTGACTCGATAGCGGGCGGCCAACCACAGCCCTTTTCGTTTGACACGAAGGCCTCGACTTACGACACGTATCGAAGTCCGGGCGCCACTTCGTTTCGGCGCTCGTGCGCCTGGCAGCAGAGGCAAATACGAGTTGCGCGTTGGAGATCGGCTGTGGCACGGGAAACAGCGCGCAGGCTCTGTCCGAGGAATGGCCATGCCAAATCGCCGGCCTCGATCTGCCCCTCCCGATGCTCCGGCAGGCGAAGGTGAAGCAGGCCCCCCTGTGCCTGATACGCGCAGACGCTACGCGCTTGCCCATCGCGGAGTAATCGGTTGATTTTGTCTTTGGTGTACTCGTGTCCATCTCATCGGAGACATGGGTTCTCTCTTCGAGGAATGACGACGGATATTGAAAAATGGTGTGGCCCCATTCGTAACCGCCCCTCCCTCCTTCATCAAGAATCATTTTCTGAACGAGTATTTTCCTAGTTTAGCCATGATAGACCGGGCGCGCTTTTAGGTGGAGGAGGCAGTCTGCGCCGCGATGATCCACGCCGGATTTTCGCGGATCCGGAGCGATGTGACCAAGCGCGCACCGCGCGTCATCGACTCGCCCTACGTCGATCGGGTCGCCAACAAATACATCAGTACGCTTGAACTGATTGAAGATGAGGAATTTGCGGCCGGACTCGCTCGGCTGCGCGCCGACGTAACGCAGAATGGACGTCTGGATCGGCCAATGGTATGGGATGCGGTGGTTATTTCCGGTTGGACGTTAGCGGAGCGGCCATCGGAGTTGAGAATTTCTCTTAATTAGCGGAGAATCCCGTACAGAAAAGACGGAGCTCCAGTCCCCCTCATTCCCACGCTCCAGCGTGAGAATGAGAATTGTACGAGCATTTGAGGCTCGTCTCAGTTTGGGAGAGTACGTGGCACGACGCAAGAAAAAGAATCGGGTGCGCGAGCGCGAGTGGGGCGAGAAGCATGAAGACGCGTTTAGCCACGATCTGAAAAGACACCTGCGCACGAATACGGCGGTCGCCTCGGGTTCGACGGCCGCTGAGGCTCCGTCCGACTTTCAGCCCAACGGTCTTGTTATCTCCCATTCCAAGAAGTGGGCTTTCGTACAGATTCAGGGGCGAGAGGAGCTTTGCCGTATTGATGACAATCTTGTCGAGAAACGGTCGACGATTCTTGTGCCAGGTGACGAAGTGCTTATCGAGACGCTGGACGATACTTCCTGGGTTCGGGCCGTGGCACCGCGCCGCTCGACGTTGAGCCGTCCGGCCGGCCAGGAGGCACGTCTCGCCGAGCAAATCTATGCGGCGAATATCGATGTGCTCGTCATCGTGGCCGCCGCAGCGAAACCGGCCTTCAAAGCGGGCCTCGTCGACCGGTATCTAATCGCGGCGGACGTGGGCGGGATCACCCCTATTCTCTGCGTCAATAAGATGGATCTCGTGGAGGAGGCGCCGGGAGAGATAGAGTGGTACCGGGATCTTGACGTAACGGTCATGCAGACGAGTTGCATGACAGGCGTCGGACTCGACGATTTGCGTGGCGCGTTAGAGGGAAAGCTGAGCGTTTTTTCCGGACATTCGGGTGTCGGAAAGTCGTCGTTGTTGAACTCCCTCGAACCAGGTCTCGACCTCGCAACCCGCGAGGTCAGCGATTCGACCAACAAGGGAAAGCACACGACGACTGCCGCGCGCCTCTACGAACTCGAGCAAGGCATCCGGATTATCGATACCCCTGGCATTCGCCAACTGGGCCTGTGGCGGGTAACGCCTGAAGACCTGCCCTTGTACTTCCCGGAGTTCGGCGAATTGGGCGAGCGGTGCAAATTCCGCGACTGCACACATACGCATGAACCCAATTGCGCGGTACTCGCCGCACTCGAAGAGGGGAGAATTTCACGCCAACGCTTCGGCTCCTACGTTCGCATGCGAAAGAGCATGGAGGAGGAGAAGCAACGATAGCGTGTTGAGGTCGGAATCCGCTGCAAAAGCGTGTCGTTCGCTTTCCAGATTTGCCGCAGGCATGGAATTCGCGAACGCACTTGGCGCGTTGATATCCTTGGCGGCGCGCTTTACCATGGCGCTGAAGGTGGCGGATGGGAATGCGGGATTTCGACGAAAGGACGAGGCCATGCGAAAGAATATTCTGATTGCTCTGTTTGGCTTGCTGCTTGCCTCGGTATTGGCGATGGACGCGTCCGCGGATTCGTGGCCTGCTTGGCGCGGTCCGAACGCCAACGGCATAGCGCCCAACGGCGATCCGCCGATATCGTGGAGCGAAACGAAGAATGTCAAGTGGAAAGTGGAACTCCCTAAAAGTGGAAGTTCAACGCCGATAGTCTGGGGAGACAAGATCTTTCTCACGACGGCGGTACCCGTCGGCAAACACCGGGAAGCGGCCCCAAGCTCGGGGAGACGCCGTGGTCCCAACGCTTCGTCCGTTTCGGGCGCCTACGCGTTCAAGCTTATCTGTCTCGACCGATTGACGGGCAAGGTTCTGTGGCAACAGACCGCGACCGAGGCAACTCCTCACGAGGGGCACCACCCGACGGCCAGTTTCGCCTCTTATTCGCCCATCACAGACGGCGAATTTGTTTGGGCCAGTTTTGGTTCGCGCGGATTGTTTTGCTACGACTTCGACGGCGCCTTGCTCTGGAAAGCCGACCTTATAGAAATGCGCAAGCGTATGACCTTCGGCGAGGGCGCCTCTCCTGCTTTGGCGGGCGACAAGATTATCGTGGTGATGGACCACCAGGGCCCTTCCAAAATTGCTGCGTTCAACAAGAAGTCCGGCGAAAAGGTTTGGGAAACTGACCGCGACGAAATAACGTCGTGGGCCACGCCCTTCGTGCTCGAGGTCGATGGCCGGCTACAGGTGGTGACCTCCGCGACCGCTCTCACGCGCGCCTACGATGTGGAAACGGGCGACCTGGTTTGGCAGGTCGGAGGCATGACCGCAAACACTATTCCCTCGCCGGTAGCGGGTTTTGGCCATGTCTATCTGACGAGCGGATTCCGCGGCTACGCGCTGCAAGCGGTCCGATTGGGCGAGTCGGGCGACCTCTCCGGTTCGAGTGCGATCACATGGCAAATAGACAGGAACACGCCCTACGTCGCGTCGCCGCTTCTTTACGGCGACCGCATTTACGTCCTCGCTGATCGCAAAGCGATATTGTCATGTTACGACGCGCGCACAGGCGAGCCCCAGTACGAACGGCAGGACCTTGAGGGGATGGGGGTGATCTACGCTTCGCTGGTCGGGGCTTCAGGTAAGATATACATTGCGGGACGCGAAGGCGCCGTCACCGTAGTAAAGCACGGCGGCGAGTTCGAGGTGCTGGCGACGAATAGGCTGGATGACGGGTTCGACGCGTCGCCTGTCGTGATTAGCGACGAACTCTATTTGAGGGGCAGGACCTATTTGTATTGCATTGCGGAACTGTAGTTGGGCCGAGTCTCGCAGTGGAGGAGTGCTCGATCTGCCTCACTCCCAGGAAACACCTGTGTATTGCTTTCGATTGATGTTTTTTGAGGCGCGCGCGCGACCGCGAAGTTCCTCGCGCGTTCGACCCTCCCCTAACCCCTCCCTAAACCAGGGAGGGGGATGGATCGCTCGAGTCTGCACCAGTAACCGTGCGAAAGCGGCAAGCCTGACCCCCCTCCCTGGTTTAGGGGGGGGCTGGGGGAGGGTCGAGTTTTCACAAATTGGTCTCGGTACGGGGGTGAGCGCTGTAAAAGAGGCAATCCCCGAGAATGTCGAAACGCTTCGACAACATCCCCCTTGAGCCCCCTTCAAAGAGAGACTTTCGCCCCTGGAAGACGGCCAGTAGTCTCTCTTTGAAGGGGGACCAAGGGGATGTCGCAGTTCGCCTTTTCCTGGGCCCTTTGCTTTCTGACTTCCCTATCCCAATTCCCCGCACAGCGGGTTCGGACTCGCAACTGACGAAACACAACACGCAGAGGCACGCTTTCCAAGACTATGGCTATCAATATCGCGGTGCTTCTCTCGGGAAACGGCACCACTCTCCAGAACATTCTTGATAGGTCGGCCGCGGGCACACTAGACGCCCGCGTCTCGTGCGTCATTTCGACGCGAGAGAAGGCCTTCGGACTTGAGCGCGCACGGAAAGCCGGCGTACCGGCGGCGGCGGTTCCGCGCAAGTCCTTTGACGCCACCGGGCCCTTTAGCGAGACTGTCTGGGCGGAGATCAACAAATATCCAGTCGACCTGGTTGTCCTAGCGGGCTTCATGAGCATGCTTGACGTGCCCGCGGAATTCGAGAACCGAATCATGAACGTTCACGCGGCGCTCATCCCGGCCTTTTGCGGAAAGGGGATGTACGGCGCCCACGTTTACGAGGCCGTCTTGGACGCGGGCGTTAAGGTAACTGGCGTGACGGTTCATTTCGTCGATGCCGAATACGACCACGGCCCGATCATTTTGCAGCGTCCCGTGGCAGTTGCCGAGGACGATACCCCCGATACCCTCGCGGCGCGCGTACAGGCCGAAGAGCGCGAGGCCTATCCCGAAGCGATTCAACTCTACGCCGAAGGGCGGCTAAAGGTGGTCGATGGGCGCGTTCGAGTCGCGCCGTAAACGATACCCGGCCCTAGGAATTTTTTTTCGAGTTGACCTGAAGGAACCCAAATGTCACCGCTGTAACCTTTGGCCTTGACAGCACGCTCCTCGATTCGACCGAAGCCATCGTCGATTGTGTCATGCTCGCCTTCGAGCGCCTTGGAGAACTGCTTCCGACTCGGGAGGCGGTAGTCGGCTCGAACAGCATTCCACTGGAACAGCAGATTTCGCTGTGGACTGACTTGGATCCAGACCACTGCGCGAGTCTCTATCGAGAGTTCTACGCGGAGATCGGGGCGAAGAAAACGACTCTTCTTCCGGGAGCGCGCGATTGCCTTCAAGCGTTGGAAGAGGAGGGGCTGCGTCTTGGCGTCGTCACATCGAAACAGCGCGCCATGTCTGAGATGCTCCTGCGCTATCTCGGCGCCATCCACCACTTCGAATCGTGTCTGGGCCCTGGCGGTGTAGAGTTCCCCAAACCGCATCCTGAGGCCGTCCTCAAGTCGATCGAGGAACTGCGTGCAACGGTCGAAGACTTCCTTTTCGTAGGTGACACCGAGTTTGATCTCCGCGAGGCCAAAGCCGCTGGGGTGAAGTATGTTGCCGTAACGACCGGCTACCGCGCCCGAATCTCAGCTCGAGGAGGAAGAAGCAGACGCGATTGTTGACAGCTTGTCGGAAGTGTGTGATTTTGTTCTAGAGCGTTTTAAGAAATTATAGATACGAAGCGGCACCAAAAAATCCTCGCG
>CAYNZS010000220.1:0-7106 GCA_964401695.1 uncultured Nitrospirales bacterium | reverse complement strand
CCAAGAAAAATACTCGGATACCAGACACCATACGAAGTCTTTCTAGAACAACGAGGAGAACACCGTGTTGCACTTAGATCTTGAATTCAGGGTGTCGCCCCCTTTGGAGAGCGCGAGCATTCGCATTACGGTTCGACCCACTTCGCGCCCGCCCCTTTCAAGACTTCGGCCAACCCCTCCACCAGCCCAGCCTTCTCCGGTGGCGCGCTACGCATCAGCATCGCCATCGTGTCGTAACTTCCGCCCACAAAGGAAGCTTTCGCGTGAACATCCGCGCCCGCCTCAAGAAGCAGCCGCGCCACCTCCGCCGCGTTGTACGGACACTTCTGACGCCGAATCTCGACCCCGTCCGCCGCCACATAGTGGAGCAAAGTGGCGCCATGCCCGAACGCCGACCGCGCCATCGCCAATTCCGGCCGCGCCCCAAGCAGATCCCCGAGCGCCCCTAACTCACCCGTCACAACCGCGTCCGCAGCGGACTCGAAATCCCCATCCAGTTCCGCATCCCCCAGCGCCTCCACCGCCGGCCAATCCGCGTAGCCATGCTCCCACGCCAGCGTGTACAGCGCGTCCTCCAACGAAAATGGCGACGCCATAATCGTATCCCGGGGCGACCCAATCAGCGGCACAAAATGTTTCCAAATCTGTACGCACGCCGCGAAATCATAGTCCGCGTGATGCTCATGTAGAACATGAGCCTGCGTCTCCAAGAGCTCGCGAATCCCCACAATGGGCTCGCGGCCCCTGAACACATGCAAGTAAAGCATCTCCACTTCGTAGACATAATCTGGCGAATACACATTCATGCGCGAATTGGCTCCCGGCGCTCAGGGAAGAGGGTTCGGTCGCGGCAGACTCCGACCGCCGGCCGCTCGAACCGTGCAGCAGAGAGTGCATGAAATCGAACGCAACGTCAACACTCCGAGCAGGGACACCGCGAGCAAGGGCCTGCATCGCGAACACATGGGCCTGTGTCGCGAAAAAGGGTCGTCGAGTATCGATACTGTTACCCGCGATGCGAATCGCCGACCCCATTTCCAGATCGTCTCTGGGCTGTAATCGATGCCATAGGCCA
This sequence comes from uncultured Nitrospirales bacterium, assembly GCA_964401695.1. Lineage (GTDB taxonomy): Bacteria > Hydrogenedentota > Hydrogenedentia > Hydrogenedentales > JAPYPO01. The sequence continues at coordinate 6,031 of CAYNZS010000220.1, read as the reverse complement.
TTGGCTAGCCCGGGCTAGGACGAGACGTCCAATGATTACTGGATGTGACGCGATGGATTCGATTCAAGCTATGAATATTGTGCAACCACAACTCATCGTATTTCACGACCAACACCATAGCATAATCAAAATATAACGAAAACATTGAAAACAAACATCGGAAAACACTTGTAATTTATCGAGATTTGCCATATAAAACGTCTAGAGATGAGACATTGCTTAGAATGGCGTGTGGAAACCGTGGATATTCTCGGCTGAACTTTACACCTGGGCAGTCGGCCTTTTCGAAGTCTTCAAGTGTACTCGCTGGTAGGTGAGATGAACTCGTAGCTAGAAAAGGCGTCCGCGCGTGGATTCACAGAGAAAAGTCCTGATGCCAGGGACGGCGCCAAGGGCCGCTACTGCAGCTTGGCGAATGTGTTTTTCGACCGAAAAATTGACACACGGTCGGCGCTCAAGGAAACGACACGCAATGGTATAACAACCCTTCCTCACTCCGTAGCCCCTGCTCGATACCTCCCCTTCCACAGCACCCTCGAGCGGGGGCGTCTTTTCTTCTAGTGCTGTTTCGATTCCACCGCCGAAAGCGATGCGGACTCACTATCAACTCTCCACCCCTTGTTGTGTATCCCAATGCACATGGCCATTGGGCGATTTGCGCTGATAGCGTTCAATCCCACAACCCAAGATAAGCGCGAAGAAACGCCAAGTGTGTTTTCCGGCCGCGTCGTTCTATAATCTTGTCTCATTCCAACGGCGGATCAACGATAGGGAAGGCGAGCAATCATGACCGGAGCGGAATCCCTCTTACAGACCGCCCTCGACGCGGGGGTGGATACATGTTTTGCAAATCCGGGGACGACGGAGATGGATCTTGTCGCCGCTCTGGATACAACGGAAGGGGCTCGAACGATCCTGGGCCTCTTCGAGGGCGTTGTTACGGGGATGGCCGACGGCTATGCCCGGATGACTGGGCGACCCGCGATGACGTTGCTGCATCTGGGCGTGGGACTGGGCAACGGCATCGCGAACATACACAACGCGCGACGCGCCCAGAGCGCGATGATCAACCTGGTCGGCGACCATCCCGGAGAACATCTTCCCTACAACGCGCCGCTCACTTCGGATATCGCGACGATGGCTAAGCCCGTCTCGCGCTGGGTCAGGACGAGCGAATCGACGAACGCCATCGCGGCGGACATGGCAGAGGCTATCGTGACGACGACGGGGCCTCCAGGAAAAATTGCTACGCTGATTACGCCTTCCGATGTCATGCGCGATCCTTGCGCCACCGGCCCCGCGGCATTGCCAAGCGCGCCGTCCACACCAGTTGACGGGGCCGCTGTCGAGCGTTGCGTCGAGGCCCTGCGTGGGGATGAACCCGTGGCCCTTCTATTGGGTGGCCAAGCTGTTCATGCCGAAGGGCTCGTGGCGGCGCACCGTGTCGCCCACGCCGCTGGCTGCAGCGTTCTGTCCGACTGTTTTCCGGGGCGGCTCGACCGTGGCGCGGGCCTTCCGCCAGTCGAACGCGTTCCCTATTTCCCCGAAATGATCCTCAAAAGGCTAAACGACTTTCGATACCTCATCTTGGCGGGCGCACGGGCACCGGTCTCGTTCTTCAAATACAAGGAATATCCGAGTTCGGTCGTCCCCGAAGGCTGCGAAGTTATCGAGTTGGCATCGACGGCGGTCAATCCCGTGCCCAGCCTCGAGACCTTGGCGGAAGCCCTCGGCGCGGCAGCCGGCGCACACGACCGGGTCGAATTGAAGGTGCCGCCAAAACCCTCGGGCGAGTTGACCTCGAGAACATGCGGGCAGACCATCGCCGCGACCCTCCCGGAACACGCCATCATCGCCGACGAATCGGCCACCTCAGGCGGATCGACGTACTATCTGACCCAAACCTGCGCGCCGCACTGTTTGATGGCGCTCACCGGCGGCGGCATCGGTTGGGGCCTCCCTGCGGCCACCGGCGCGGCGGTTGCGTGTCCAGGCCGGCCCGTTCTCGCGCTCCAGGGCGACGGCGGCGGCATGTACACGCCGCAGGCTTTGTGGACGCAGGCCCGCGAAGGGCTCGAGGTAACGAACGTCGTCTTCTCGAACCGCAAGTACCAAATTCTCCAGGTGGAACTGGGTCGCGCGGGCATCGACAAGCCTGGCCCCATGGCCACGTCGCTAACGGAATTGAACAACCCCCCCATCGATTGGGCAGGCTTGGCGAAAAGCCTCGGCGTACCCTCATTCAAGCCCGCGTCCGCGGGAGAACTCTACGGCCAACTCCAGACCGCTTACGAGGAGCCGGGACCGCATCTGATCGAAGTCGAACTATAGGCGCCCCGCCGTGCCGAAGGCGAACCGTGAAAAAAACACCCGTGTCTTGTTTCCGGGTGACGGTTTGACACCATGGCCGCCTACGGCAATACTTATGTTCAACCGCAAAATACGGGAGAACGCGATGGCGACAGGGAATCCAAACGAGGGCCCGAACCTATCACGTTCGGGTTCAGACGAGGGCCTCGTCCAAATCCGTGAGCGCCGTGCGCGGCGAATCCAGAATTCGTATTCTTACGTTCTGGGCGTAGGCTTGTTGGCTGCATTTTGGCCCGGTGAGACGCTCGCCGGATCCCTGGCGATTCAGCCAGACGGCGAATATGGCGATTGGACGCCCACCGCTGTCGTTCATAAAGATCCCACGGGCGACGCAGCGGGAGGAGCAGTCGATTTTGGCAAACTCTATGTCGCGAACGACGACGACCAGTTGTTTATCCGTTTCGATACGGGCGCCGAGATTGCGCTGCAAGACAATAACGGCGTTGTGCTTTATGTGGATTCCGACAATCTCGCCGGCACCGGATTGCCTCTAGGCGATATTGGCGTGGAGTTCTTGTGGAGGTTTGGCGAACGCACGGGGGCGGTTTTCCGAAACGACGGCTCCAGGGCCGGCTCGACCAACTGGCTGCCTTTCGGCTTTCGTCAGGAGCCAACTACAAGCGCATCGGAGTTTGAAATCGCCTTCAGTCGATATATCGAGGTTCTAGACGAGAATCTGCTAGGCGATCCGAAAATAGCTATCGTCCTGAGAGCCGAGCGAGACGGGGTGCGGGACACCGTTCCAGATACCGGCAAGATCGTATACGCGTTCCAGGAAGACAAGACGCCTCCTCCGACCCCGATTCCGCTTGCGAAACGCGACCCCTCGCATCTTCGCGTGGTATCCCACAACGTGTTGTCGGACGGATGGTTTGACAACGCTCGCCAATCGGCATTCGACCGGCTCTATCGAGCGCTACGACCGGATATATTCTGCTTTCAGGAATTTAGAGAGTCTTCGGCGGCCCAGGTGAAGGCGAAGGTCGAGGCGCTATTCGGCGGGACATGGTTCTCGGAAAAAAACGGAGACAATGTTGTCGTAAGCCGCTACTTCCTATCGGAGGCACGACCCATTGACGGGAATCTGGGCGTCCTCGCCGAGTTGCCCGATGCCCGTTTTTCTACGGATCTCTTCCTGATTGACGTGCATTTTCCTTGTTGCGACAACGACGGCGGGCGGCAGCGAGAGGTCGATAGCATTCTTGCGTTCGTTCGAGACCTCCACACGCGGGGCGAAGCGGTTGACATCCCCCCCCGAACACCCATCGTGATAACGGGCGACATGAATCTCGTAGGCCTTCAACAGCAAATCAGGTCGCTCCAATCGGGAGATATCGTCGACGAGGCGGCTTTCGGTCCCGACCACGCTCCCGACTGGGACGGCTCGAATATCGCCGACCCATCTCCCAGGCACATAGGCGGCCGGGAGGTGTACACATGGAGGAGCAACTCGTCGACTTACATGCCAGGCCGGTTGGACTACTTTCTCTACACGGATAGCGTAGTGTCGGCCGGAAACCACTTCGTTCTCTGGACGCCGGATATGAGCCCGGAGCAACGTGCCGCCGCAGAACTAAAGTCGAGCGATTCCCCGTGTGCTTCAGACCATATTCCTGTGGTAATAGATCTAGTTTTTCCCTAACCCGGCGCTGCTGCGCGGCGTCATGCCGTACATCGGCGCGCTGAACCGCATTGGCGTCCAGACGACCGCGCGGGCGCCCGAACTGTCGTAATGGCGCTACCGGATGCCCGCGGCGTCGCCGAGTTGACGGGCGGCAGCCACTGATGGCCCGCCGTATCGCACACGATTCAAAGAGAAAGATGGAGATTTAAATGGTATACGAACACGCAGACCTCGTGCCTCAGCTGACAGCGGCGCGAGCGCAGAGGACGCCAGACGAAATCGCGGTGCAGCGAGTGACGGGCGGCGCGCTGACATGTGCCCAGATGCATGAAGGGGCACTTCGCTGGGCTGACGCCTTGGACCGGCTGGGCGTACGCGCCGGAGAACCCGTCGTGACGCTTTTCGCGATCGGTTTCGATTCAGTTTTCTCATGGCTTGGGTGCGGTTGGCTGGGCGCCATCGAAGCTCCCATTAACACCGCGTACAAAGGCGCTTGGCTCACTCATGTGATTACAAACACGCGTGCCCATGTGGTGCTGACAGATGGCCGATTCGTACAGCAGTTGGCCGATATCGCGGACGGCCTTCCCGATGTCAAGGCGGTCGTTGTCTTCGGCGAAACCCAAGCCGATCTTTCCAAACTGCCATTCCGGATATTGACTGATGAGGAATTCCTCTCGGGCGCGCAACCCAATCCTCGGAACGAGCCCGGTCCTTGGGATATATCGGCGCTCATTTACACCTCCGGGACCACCGGATTGTCCAAAGCCGTCATGGTGCCGTGGGGCCAGTTCAGGTCAATGGGAAACTCCGGGTCCATACCGGATCTCTATCGAAAGGGAGGCGTAGCCTATTGTCCCTACCCACCCCATCATGTGACCGGCAAAGGAGGTATTTCCTCTGTGCCAATCCACGACGGCCGCGTCGTTCTGCGCGAACGATTCTCTACGGACGAGTTCTGGAATGACGTGAGAAATTTCGGCTGCACGAATGCGACCGTATTAGGCCCTATGGCGCAATTTCTTATGGCCCGGCCCACCAATTCGGATGACGCGGACAACCCGTTGCAGGCGGTGATGATGGTACCGGTTATTCCTCAGGTCGAGGAATTTCAGGAGCGGTTCGGGCTAAAGGCCTTCACTTGTTACAACATGACGGAAATCAATGTGCCCATCACGGCACCTGACCGAAAGGCGACGTCCGAGAATTGCCACAGTTGCGGACACCCTCGCCCGGGTGTCGAGGTCCGTGTTGTGGACGAGCATGATCAACGGACGCCGCCCAATATGCCCGGTGAGCTGATAGTACGCGGCGAGCCGTGGGAATTGAATCTGGGTTATTGGAACATGGCCGACAAGACGGTAGAAGCATGGAGAAACGGTTGGTTCCACACTGGCGATACATTCAAATACGACGAAGACGGAAACTACTACTTCGTGGACCGCGCGAAAGATTACATCCGAAGACGGGGCGAGAATATCTCCAGCTTCGAGGTCGAGACCTGCGTGAACGCTCATCCCAACATCATCGAAAGCGCTGCCGTTGCCGTACCTTCGGAGCAGGGGGAGGACGAAGTGAAAATCGCGGTCATTGTCAAGCAAGACCGCAGTTTCGATGAAGCCGACCTAATTCAGTTCCTCATTCCCCGCATGCCTCGGTTCGCGATACCGCGATACGTCGAGATCTGGAAGGAGCTACCCAAAACGGAGGCGACCCAACGCATTCAGAAGGCCAAAGTCCGCGATGCAGGAATAAGCGAACGTACGTGGGATCGCATCGCCGCGGGCGTCAATTTGTCGAAGTAGTTCTGGCGTGTAGTTGAGACGTCGGAGACGGTACGGACTGCGTTGATTCTCTTCAGAATGGCCGGAGCCGACGGAGCATTGACCTTATAGTGTAAGGCCGCTGGCGGTTGTGGCGCCGTCGGCGCTCGGCCGGGGTCTCGTTAGCGGCCTTCATACGGTGTGCCTGTCGAGTAGGCGGGGGGGCTTCCAAGCTCTAGGACGAGGTTTGTTTTCTCTGTTTGCCGCCTGGTTT
>CAYNZS010000219.1:0-7108 GCA_964401695.1 uncultured Nitrospirales bacterium | reverse complement strand
TTTCTTGCCAAATGAAACCAGAACTCGAACAACCCAATTTGATGACGCTGGCCCGTTTTCGCGGCCATCTTGACACGGCCCATGCAATGTGGTACATTCCTGCAGATGTTGACAGGTCAGAGGGATTTCCCGCTTCAACGGCGATCTTTTGCCTAATTTTTGGCAATTTGGGCAGTATTATCATTCGCGCTGGATCGGTCTGACAAACGGATGTAATTCCATATCTTGAGGGATTATTGCGTTTCGCTTTCCGAATTGTTCCGTACGAAGGGCGCGAAGTTCACCCATTGCAGAATTCTCTGAAAGACATCGTAGCACAGGTGCTCTCGACCAACGACATCGTTGATGTAATCAGTGCGCACCTTCAGCTCAAGTCCGCCGGTGGCCTACGTTTCAAAGGCCTATGCCCATTCCACTCCGAAAAGACCCCATCATTCAGTGTGGATCGGGGCCGTCAGGCTTATTACTGTTTCGGCTGCGAGAAGCACGGCGACGCGATTACGTTTCTGCGCGAACACAACGGCCTCAATTTTCGAGAAGCCCTCGAAGAGTTGGCGAACCGGGCTGGCATTCAACTTCCAGCATTCAGTGGAGGCGGCAAATCAAGCGATGGCCAACGGGCCGAACTCCTCGAGTGGGGTAAGACGGCCGCCGCCTATTATCGCGATCAACTCGCCAGCCCGGCGAAGGGCGCACCGGCGAGAGAGTACATCAAAGGACGAGGCTTGGCATCTGAAACGGTGAAACGCTTCGGTTTGGGCTTCGCCCCGGAAGGATATGGCAACTTAACCGGGTACGCCAGGAGCAAGGGTGTCAGCAAGGCGCTTCTCGAATCTTCGGGATTAGCCAAGCGCGGCGACCGTGGGCTGTATGATACATTCCGCAATCGCGTCACCTTTCCGATTAAGGACGTGACTGGAAACTTGGTCGCCTTCGGCGGACGCGACCTCGGCGACAGTCCCGCAAAATACATAAACTCCCCGGAGAGCCCCGTATACAAAAAGAGCCGTGTGCTCTACGGACTATTCGAAGCCCGCGATACGCTGCGCAAAAAAAACCACGCGTTTCTCGTCGAAGGGTATTTCGATCTGCTTCGGTGTTTCGACGCGGGCATCGAGAATGTTGTCGCCACCTGCGGAACCGCAGTGACACCCGAACAGGGAAAACTGATCAAGCGCTACGTGCCCGAATGTGTGGTTGTGTTCGATGGCGACGCGGCTGGAACAAAAGCGGCCCTCCGGGCCATTGGAATATTAACGGGCGTAGGCCTGACGGTCCGCGCGTTGGCATTGCCTGATGGGAACGACCCGGACGACTACATCAAGGCCCATGGCGCCGAGGCCTTCCTCGCGCTGGCGGACGACGCGCCGGATTTCATAACGTTCTATGTGCGCATGAGCGCGAGTCGAACGGGCACCATCGAAGGCCGGACGGCCGTCGCGCGGGAATTGTTCGAAATCGTCGCCGAATTCGAAGACGGGCTTCGGCGCGACGAATACATTAAGCAGCTTGCAGACGGCCTCGGGTTGGAAACCCATAGCTGCCTGCGCGAATTTACACGGTTTCTCGAAGAACGCGCGAATCGCCAGGAATGGCAATCGGACGAACCTGCATATGATGGCGCTCCCATTGAAATATGCCGGGAAGATCGCGACTTTGTCGCCATTCTTATGGGCGACGCGGCGTTACTCGACAAAGCGAAAGAGGAACTGTCCAAACTCGATCTGGGCGAAGGCGCGTTGCGCGATGTGCTTAACGCGCTGTTTAGCGGCGGCGGAATATCGGTCATCGACACCGAAGAGGGGAAAATGCTTTTCGCTTCTTCGGCGAACATGGAACTCGACGTCAAGCACCCCGACGAGATAGTCAAGGAGCGGATCGTCTCATGCAAACGCGAAACGCTTCGGCGTCAATCTAATCGGCTTATGGAAGAAATCGCAAATGCGGAGCGTTCAGGCGATATTGACAGTGTATTGAAGTTGGTCCAAGAGAAGCACCGGTTGGACCAAGAGATTGATCGGTCAAGGAACTAAGCCCCCGCGCGCTGCGAACCGCGGCGGGTAGCGTTGAGTGACCGCAACTTAATTTGTTTTTGGTTTTTGGGATAACGTTGAGGAACATCATGCCAGCGACAAAGAAACGGCCTGTAAAGAAGACAACCACGAGCAATGGCGCGAAGAATCTGTCCGCCAAGGAAGCCGGAAAGCAGAGGGCCCTTGACCTCGCCAAGGAAAAGAAGGGCACGCTCACCTATGATGACTTGAACGATCTCCTGCCTTCCACCGCCACGGCCGAACTCATCGACGAAGTGATGGTTGCGCTCAGCGACGTAGACGTGAAAATCGTCGACGATCTGAAAATCGACTCCGTCACCCAAGGGGAGAAGAAGAAGAAAGAGCGCCTCGAACGGAAGGCCGAAATTCGGCGCGACGCCGCCCGGGCCAAACTCGAACGGGCCGACGATCCCGTCCGCATGTACTTACGCGAAATGGGCCGTGTGCCCCTGCTGACGAAAGACCAGGAAGTCACCATCGCTAAGCGGATCGAGGAAGCCGAGCTGCAACTGACCAATGTGCTCCTTTCGACGCCCTACACCCTCAAAGAGATCCAGATGCTGGCCGCCCGCATCCTGGCGGGCCGGCTGAACTTCGCGCAGATTACCGAATACGACGACCCACACCACCAGAATCGATTCGTGAAAAAGCTGCCCGCATTGATGAAGCAGTTGGCCGAGGTGAACATAAAGATCGTCGGCAGCGAGAGGCGTTTGGCCAAGCCCGCCCTGACGGAAAGAAGCATCGAGAAAGCCCACAGCCGCATTTTTGAATTGTGCGGGCAGCAAGCCGACCTCATTCGCCAATTCCGGATGAAGGGCAAAGAGACCATGAAGATCTCGCGGAAGATCAAGGGGCTCAAGCGCCGGATCGCCACCGCGCGCGACGAGATCGACCGGGTCGAGCGCGAAGTCGGATTCTCCGCCGCGGATGTCCACGACATGAGCGTCAAGATTCGGCGCACCGCCTCGGTCGCCGATAAGCTCGGGGTCGAACGCGAAATCATCCTCGATGCCGACCGCCGCCTCGCCATGGCTCAACGGAAGATTGACCAAATCCGGACCGACGCGCGGCTTGAACCCGACGAAATTAACGAACTCATCGACGCCATCAGGGAACGCGAAGAGAAGATCTACGTGGCCAAGATGGAATTGGTAGAAGCGAACCTGCGCCTGGTTGTCAGTATCGGCAAGAAATACACCAACCGCGGCATGTCCTTCCTCGACCTCATCCAAGAAGGAAACATTGGCCTGATGAAGGCGGTCGACAAATTCGAATACCAGCGCGGCTACAAATTCAGCACCTACGCGACCTGGTGGATCCGCCAGGCCATCACCCGCTCCATCGCCGACCAAGCCCGCACCATACGCATACCCGTGCATATGATAGAGTCGATCAACAAACTCGTGCGCACCAGCCGCCGCCTCGTCCAGCAATACGGCCGCGAACCTACCGCCGAAGAGATCGCCATCGAGATGGAAATGTCGGCCGACAAAGTGCGCAGCATCCTGAAAATAGCGCAAGAAGCCATCAGCCTCGAAACGCCCGTAGGCGACGACGGCGACAGCAGCTTCGGCGATTTCATCGAAGACAAAGGCGCGGAATCTCCGGCCAACGCCACGGCCTTCAGCGTGTTCCAGGAAAAACTAGACGACGTGCTAAACGGCCTGACAGAACGCGAAGAGAAAGTACTGCGCCTGCGCTTCGGCCTAGGTGACGGCTACCCACGCACACTCGAAGAAGTCGGCAGTGTGTTCAACGTGACCCGCGAGCGGGTCCGCCAAATCGAAGCCAAGGCCCTGCGCAAAATGCGCCACCCGACCCGCGCCCGCGAACTCAAGGCCTTCGTCGAATGGAACCTCACCCAACAGTAGGCCGCGCGCAACTCCTCCCCCACCCCCAGGCTGCATGTCTGCCGGGCCCGTAGCTCAGTTGGTTAGAGCAGGTGACTCATAATCACTTGGTCGTAGGTTCAAATCCTACCGGGCCCACCATATATACCAACGGCTTACGCAGATTCAGTGCCATGGTGAGTGGCCAAGATATAGAGGAAGACGAAACTGAAGAGGCGAAGGCGAATACAGACGAAGTAGAGAAACGGAGTCTTGCCCCTGACCGTCTCCATCGCGAAGGAATGCCGCAACCCATATGAAAGTGGCATCGCTTGGTTAACTTCGCCTTCGCTCCTGCGCGTGTCATCATGGCCCTCACATATCGCAACTCAATCGAGTTGGCGTCCAGTGCACAGAACAATGAGGCAGACTTCACGCGGTATTGCACGGGATTCCATTGGTTCAATAATCCCAATGCGCTCGAACACTCAATAGGGACAATATTTGAACGCCTGCCTGGAACTAACGTGAAATGCTGTTAGTTATCAGCGAGAAGTCCTTGAACGCCGCCCAACGAGGCTCTTCGGGGTCTCCGTTTAGAGCAAAGAGTCCAACCTGCAGCTTGTCCGAATTACCAGGTAGTGTGGTTTGACCGTGAGGCGTCCATGCTTCTTCACCCGGTGTTTTGACCATTGCCGTCACTTCACCGTCGGCTATCTGAAGACGTAGTCGTAAGGGACCTTCACGAAAGGGAATCATATGGACGCCACGCGGTTCGGCATTATTCTCAAGCACAAGGGTACAGGACTGCTTTCCATTCATCATTTCGCGGTCGAACTTGATGTAATTGTCGTCGTCGGCGTAGACTAAAAGGCCAGCCTGTTCATAGAGCCTCTTCGGTTTGAAATCGACAGTCACTTCTACCGTAAACACGGTCCCGGGAACCGGCCTCAAGAGAAAGTTCTCCGTGTTCTGGTTCTGATTGCCCCAGATATTTGACGGTTGCGCCAGCAACTGCAAGGCGCCTTCTTTGAATTGCCAGTCTGCCTTATCTTCACGAACAAAACTCCACCCCCGACCTAGCTCCTCGCTGAAGTCCGCCTCATAGCCCTCCTCTGCCAAAATCGGTGGCGCTAGAACCATAGTCACCAGCAAAACGGTCAGTCGTTTCATCACGTTCTCCTTCCCACCCTTCTCAGGCCAGTGAAGACTCCATTCGCAAGATTCCATTCATGATTGAATCTTAACCCGCATACAGTGTAATTTCAATCATCTCGGTGCGTACGAATTTATGCAAGTCACAGCTGGGGCTTCTTTCTCTTATTTCGCCCGCGTGGGACCTGAAGGCATCAGGCACGAAGTCTGGATGGCGCGAAAAGGGAACCCACAACACCAGTCCCCAAGAATGGTCGTTAGCGGGTCGGCTGCCCCAAAAAGCGACATAACCGAAATAGGCCATCGGCCATGGACCCCTTTTTCGGTTATTTCGGCCCTGACGAAGACGAACATGGCGCGAGACATCTGTTCGCCTGGGCCATGCACGTCCAGCTCCCAGAGAGTCCGTCAGGTTGGTGTTTGAGCGTTTGGGTGGCGAAAAAAGGGAAATAAGCCCACCTTCTTTTCGCTTTTTTCCCTTGTTTCGCCAGCACCTTAGCGCTGAGAGGGGTGGGGCAAAATCTCAAAAGTTCTTCGCGGCACGGAAGACATATATGGGGGCATATCTTTCCCATGCCCAGAAACTTTTGAGATATAAGTCTACCTAGTCCACCCCTTTCTGCCTCCAAGGAGCCATAAAGAGAGAAACTGGGAGAAACGGGCAAATCGTTATCCAGAGACAGGCAGTCGGATTACATCGGATTCATGGCGTTAGAGACGGCGGGCAAACGGGCGCGCCTCTCTAACCTAAAATAGGAGATTCCCCGGCTGTGGTGGGGTGGCAGCAGTAGTTTGACATTTCCGGGGAACCATCGACAGAACTCCCCCGCAGTACTTCGAGACCCTATGCCTCGATACCACGGAAGTCTATCAAGGGTGCTTCACTTCTCGACCGCCCCCACCACCGCTTCACTTCTCAACCGCCGTTTACATCTCTCGATGGACCGCTACAGGGCTCTAAGCCATTCAGCCCTTGCGGTTTTCGCGCAGAAGTGCAATAATTCCTCCAAAGCAAGAATGTACGGCTGCACGCTTATTGGTACGATTACGGAAAAGTTTCTGAATGCCACTGCTTGACGCTTACACCGGGTCCTGGGATGTAGCCGAAGCAAGCCACCTGTTGCGTCGGGCCGGCTTTGGCGGATCGCGAGCCGAACGAGAAGCCCTTGCTGCGATAACGATCTCGGATGCCGTCGAGTATCTCGTGGACTTCCAATCCACCGACCCTTATCTCGATGGCCCTACACAGGGGGCGGGGCCCTTTTTCGGAGCGCCCTTCGTCGATCTTCCCACAATTGAACCACTGCGTGAAGACTACGAGAACGACGTCTTCTACGCGCTACGCGACTTGTTTCAGGTTAACAGACCTTCAAACTCCTACGACCTTCGCCGTCACAGGCTGTATCGTATGCGCTACAGTACGCAACCCTTCCAAGAACAATTGGCGCTCTTTCTCCATGACCACGCTCCAAGTGGGGTAGAGAAGATTCAGAACACTATTCCCTTTGAAGTGACTCTGGGGAATGACGGCGACCCAGGAGGCCTGTTGCCAAAAGGATGGGTTCAGGTGTGTGCATCGGGCACGCTCCCTTACGAACCGGCTCGACGGCGCTTCATGGCGATTCAGATGCTGCTGGATCAGAGTGACCTGTACAGAACTGAAGGCATTAACAGCTTCGAGAACCTATTGCTGTCCATAGTTCGCGATCCGGCCATGCTGGTGTATCTGGACAATTTCCTGAACGTAAAGGGGAAGCCACAGGAAAACCTAGCGCGCGAGGTGATGGAGCTCTTCTCTCTCGGCGTCGGGAACTACAGCGAATTGGATGTGTTCGAAGTCGCGAGATGCATCACGGGTGAGGGCTTTCCATTCCTTTCGTGCAGCAATGACTACGATGCCACGAGCGGCTTCGTTCCGAGCAATCACGAGACCGGAAACAAGACGGTGTTCGGTCAAACAGTTACCGAAGACATGACCGGTCAGGAGACGGCCGACGTAGTCAACTTGATAGTAACCCGGATTTCCCATTTGGAGAAGTCATCTTAAGATCCGCCGGTATCGTTTGA
>CAYNZS010000218.1:0-7119 GCA_964401695.1 uncultured Nitrospirales bacterium | reverse complement strand
CCCAATAAAGGAGAATTTTCCCTTGACAAAAAACAGATTATCTTTGGGTTATGAGTGTCTGGCATCCTCACCCAGGTCTTTCAAACTCCCCAGCAAGCAACGCCTCGATAGCCCCCTCACCGCACCATGCCACGCGAACCAATTTCAAACGGTACATACCGGAAATGTGTTGCAATCGGGTGCTAAGTATGCAATAATAGTGCACGTAACACCCCTATATTCATTGGGTTTTGCCGTTGTTATCATGCCTGGCAGACATGAGATCAGGAATGGCGAAGTGCCGTTGTGATCGTACAGCCAGAGAGCGTAGTTCGTTCGTTGGCACGAGACAGCCTTCAATCTCTATTGGCGACACAAGTCGCGGGTTGGTAAACGCGGGTCCCACTGAATCCAGAAGTTAAGGCCGTGGGATCAGTTAGCCAGGCTCTTTGTATGAGCAAGATTCACAAGTTCTGAGGGTTACTGCTGCTAGATCCTGTCGATGTCGTCGTCATACGGCGCCAGGTGCGCGTACATCTGAGTCGTATTGATGCTGCTATGCCCAAGCCAGCGAGACACTTTGTAAAGACTCACGCCCGAAATTACGAGTAACGACGCGAAAGTATGGCGCAAGACATGTGGGGTCGCCCAGGGCACGCCTGCCTGCCTCTTCGCGGTTGCGAACGCCTTCTTGCCCTCGTAGCGTACACGCCACTTTCCCGGACCTGTCTTCTGGGGCATAATTAGGTAGCCGTTTTTCTGGCGGAAGGGCGTGAGAATCGCCTTAAGCTTTTTGTTGAGCGGCACGGTTCGGTGTTTGCGAGACTTCGTAGTGAAGCCCTTCTCTTCATCGCCCTGGATAGTGATTGTGCCCTGCCTGAAGTCGATCCATTTCCATTCGCAGTTGACAGCTTCCTTGGACCTCATACCCGCGAAGGCGCACAGCGCGCAAAAGAGGTAGATGTCTCTGGATAGGGTGCTGGCGCACTCCATGAGAGAGTCCAACTGTTCAGACTCAAGATACCTGACCGGTCTGGACTGCACGGGCAAACGGTCAAAATCCTGGAAAGGATTCGCTCCGACGTACACGCCCATCTTCATGGCTCGGTTGTAGAGAGCTTGCAGGCGGCGAAGCGTGTCGTTGACAGTGACATTATTTAGCTTCCGAGTCTTGGAGAGGTGTTTCTTCAGACGTTCCACATCTTTGCGTGACACGGAACCAAGAGTCTTGGGCCTGAGGCACTCCAAGAATTGGCTCCAATGGGTTTCTTCACGCTCGACGGTTCGAGGGCTCTTGTGGTCGGCGGCCCAGTCCAGGTACTCCGCCCAAAAATCATCGGGTGCGATATCCGTCTGTGATTTTCCCCACTTTGAATCGACTTCGCCGCGCAGTATCTTGTCGCGCCGCTCCTTTGCCTCCTTGAGTTTGGCTGTTTGAAGAGACTCTCGACACCGCCTTCCGGCGATTGTGTAGTCGAGATAATACGTTCCGCCCGTTCGATCCGGTCTGCGATAAAGACGCGCCATGAGCCAAAATATGGCACAAATTGGCACAAATTGCAAATTTGGAAAAACAAAGACCAGTAGGCGATCTTGTAACCTACTGGCCTTTATTGACTTATTAGTGGGCGACGCTGGACTTGAACCAGCGACCTCCGCCGTGTGAAGACGGCGCTCTAACCACCTGAGCTAGTCGCCCGAAGGGCCGGAATTTATCATAGAGGAGAGGAAGCGGTCAACTTCGGCGTGCGTTGGCTCCGCTTGAGGCCGGCCGTTTTGAAACGCTTTGGCCCGCGATTGGAAGCGGTCTTCGTGGGCTAGCGGTCGTCGTCTTCGGCGGGAGAGGGGTCTCTTTCGGGGGTCTCGCTCGTGTTGGCGCGGCGCTCTGCCTTTCGTGCGAGCTGGGCAAGTTCACTGCTGAAGTCGTCGAGGAAGACGTATAGGGCGACTTGCTGTTCGAGCGTCAGGACGTCACGGGTCATACGCGCGATGCGTGGCTCAAGTTCTGCGATAAGGTGGTCGAGTCTCTCGGCCATTTCGTATGCCTTGGCGATATCTTCCCTCTTGGGCCGATCGCGCCTTTTAGGCAGTTCCCTAAGATAGTGTTTGACGCCGCCTCGTTCCCACTTGTAGTTGTGGAGCGTGTCGAGTTCCTTGCCGATGCGGGACATAAGGGAAAGGCACTTGTCCTCTTCAAGCTTGAGCACCACGCAAATCCGCACCTTAAGGATCATGCCGACGAGCGCTTGCAGATCGTGGTCTTGCGTGTCATTGAGGGACAGGACCCGCGCTTCATCTTCAATGAACTGGCGAAAAAGATCGCCGGGCTCAGTCGGCTCTTGACCGAAGGAAGGCGCCGTCGCCAGCAGAAGGCACACGGTGACAGCGACAGCGAAACGAGGGTTCATCTGGCATCTCCACTACGGGCGTACATGGTAAAAGCGTCCAGCACGGCTTCGGGTTGCCTCGAGTACGCGGCGGCAAACACGGCGTCCACATTGCGGCCATCGCCGGCCGATGCTGTCAGACCGTCGAACCACGGGACATCGGAGAGCGCCATGAGAATATTCTCTGTTTCGTTTACCGGTTGCTCAGCTCTTCTGGCGTCCGCCATGATCCAGTCCGAGCCGCTCCACTCATTGGCCGGTTCAAAGCTTTCGCCGACCCCTTGGGCCATCGGGGGGTTAGCGACATATTCTTCGCCCCGTTGCGCTATGTCGGGCACGGTGGTATCCGTGCCGGACTGGACAGCGAAGAGACCGGCCGTCAAGAGCAACGCGGCCGCTACAGCGACTGGCGCGCCGACACGCTGCCACCAGGAGCCGCGATGAGCCTCGCTGTCCTCGATGACGGCTACGACGCGGCTAGCGAGACCGCCGCGCAATTCAGGCACCGGCAAGGCTTGCACACCGGCCGATACCTTGGCCATGGCGACATGCCGCTGCGCACATTCAGCGCATTGCTGGAGATGCGCGCGTACGCGTTCGGCGTCCTTAGCCTCGCCGTCGATGTATGCCGATAAATCTTCAAGCTTGACGTGCATTTTCATTCGTCCCATCCAGAATACTGTTGCATACCTCTACAACGCCTCGCCTCCGAGCTCTTCCATGTGGAGCCGTAGTTGCTCTCTCGCCCTCGCGATACGGCTCTTCACGGTGCCCTTCCGGCATTTCACGACTTTCGCAATGGATGAATAGTCCATGCCCTGCAATTCACGCAGGACCAGGACTTCCCGGTGTTCCGGCGACAGCAAGGCCAAGCCGGACTCGATCATTTCCTCTATCTCTTTAAGGCGCGCGGAACGGTCTGGCCGAAGGTGTTCATCCTCGATCAACTGTTCTTGCTGGTCGTCACTTGTCAGCGACCGGGTTACGCCCCTGCCGCGGCGTCCTGAATCGCGAATAAAATTCAGCGCCAGATTTCGCGCTATGCCGAACAAAAGCGTCGAAAACTTCGCAGCCGGCGCCAGTCGGTCCAAATACCGGTACACGCGCACGAAACTTTCCTGCGCGATATCCTCCGCATCTTGCCGCGATCCCACCATCCGCTGGCAAAAGTGGACCACGGGACGTTCGTACCGCGTCACCAACTCGGCAAAAGCGTCCATGTCTCCCGCTTTCGCCCGCGCGACAAGCTCCCAATCGTCCGTTGGTTTACTCATTCGCGCAAACACCCTTAGGACGACGTCTCAAGTCATGCCTAGCTGGCTCTGGAAGGTACAACCCTGCTGAGATGAGGAAGTTCCAGACTCGGTATGGGTGGGGAGTGTACACGCAACGGCCAGCAATGTCGAATCGCGTCAAGTCGGGCAGAGATGGGCAGTTAGCCACCCTGGCCAGACTCATCGCGGGGCAGCCGTCATGCCTGCTTCACACGGGGTCCGTCGGGCGTATCTTCGACTACCCATCCCCTCGCCGCGAGTTCGTCTCGGATGCGGTCAGATTCCGCAAAATCCTTGCCGCGGCGGGCTTCCTGACGTTTCTGGACCAAGTCCAGGATGTCAGCGGGAGCCTCCCCCCCGTTCTCCTCGCCGCCCAGCAATCCGACGACTTCGTCCAGTCTATCGAGAAGGGCCAGCGCGTTTGCCGCCCCTTCGGCACTCAAATCGTCCTCATCCATGAGCCGGTTGGCCAGGCGAATAAAGTCGAAAATAGCGGCGAGGGCGGCGGAGATATTGAGATCGTCGTCGAGCCCAATCCCGAAACTTTGCTCACACTCTGCACAGGCCTCCGCGAGGTCCGACCCGCCCTGTCGGCGAATGCCCTCAAGCCGAAGGCGGAAATCCCGGATACGTCTGAGCGAACTGTCCGCGGCGGCGAGGGAGTCGGTGGAAAAGTTAGTCGGCTGCCGGTAGTGCGTGGCGCGCAAGGCCCACCGGATGGCCATGGGACTATGCCCTTCGTCGAGCAAATCTTGCAGCGTGACCATGTTGCCCAAGGACTTGGAAATCTTGCGCCCGGACAGGTTCAGGTGGGCGGCATGGAGCCAGTACTTGACGAATGGCTTTCCCGTGGCGCCCTCGGATTGCGCGATCTCGTTTTCGTGATGGGGAAAGACGAGGTCGACGGCCCCGCAATGGATGTCGAAACTATCGCCGAGATACTTCATGCTCATGCAGGAGCATTCGATGTGCCATCCCGGCCGGCCTTTCCCGAACTCCGTTTCCCAGTAGACCTCGCCGTCCTCTTCGACATACGCTTTCCAGAGCGCAAAATCCCGCGGATCTTCGGTAGGGTATTCGTCGGTGTCCACGCGCCCGCTGGCTCCCCGTTGCAGCGTATCGAGATCGAAGTGGCTGAGCTTTCCATAATTCGGGAAGGAGCCAATCCTAAAATAGATGCTGCCGTCCATCTCGTAGGTGTGGCCCTTGTCGCCGAGCTGTTTGATAATATCGACCATTTCGTCGATGTGGTCCGTGGCGCGCGGGGCAACGCCTGGCGCGCGCACACCAAGCACCTTCAGATCGTAAAAGAACATCTCGGTGTAGCGGGACGTTAGGTCCTTGAGGGTCTCGCCCGTTTCGCGGCATGTGCGGATAATCTTATCTTCGACGTCGGTGATGTTCATCACATGCGTGACGTCGAAGCCCCGGTATTCGAGGTGGCGGCGCAGGAGGTCTTGGAACATGAAGGTGCGGAGGTTGCCGATGTGGGCGAGATTGTAGACCGTAGGCCCGCAGGTGTACATGCCGACTTTGCCGGGCACACGCGGCTCGAATGCTTCTTTGGAATGGCTCAGCGTGTTGTAGAAGCGCAGGGACATCAAGGTCCTCCATAGTAGATGTGCTTTTGGCTGCTCAAGCGCGGGATAGCGGAATCTGCGCCCAGTTGAATCAGAGAACGTTTGAAACCGGGGAGTAGCTACGGCCTGCGAATGCCGATGGTTCCAAGGCGCGCGAACCCGCCTATCGGAAAGCCATGCCGAATCGAAAGGAGTGGATTGTAGCCGCCCGTTGCGGGTGGATCAAGGAATCCCTCGCCCTCTCGCTCGCACAGTTCTTCAGGAGAATGCATACTTTCCAGCCCGGAGATGTCACCGGTTCCGATTCTCTCCCAGCGACAGTTTACCGAACGGCCTCGTCGCCTCTTGGCGACACACGGCGTAGCGGGCAGCAACGCGCGTTCACAGAGGGTCGGAATCCTAGACTTTCGTTCGGTCCAGGCGCTACACTACGCGACAACTTCTGGAGGAAGATTACGTGAAGAAATCGGGCCTTTTCTTGCTGCTGGGCGCCTTCATCCTGTGTGCCTTACTTGCGCCTGCGGGGCCATCGGCCTTCGCTCAGGACGCCGAACGGTTGGACGAACCAGCGGAATCGGCTGGGGACGAGAACGCCGCGCCCAAATCGGATGGTGTAGAGAAGGCCACGGTTGAGGAGGAAGAAGGAGTCAACGAGATCTTCTTGTTTCTCGGGAGATTTCATCCGGTTGCGCTCCATTCGCCTGTCGGCATCCTCTCGGCCCTGCTGGCCTTCGAGCTGCTCGTTCTCCTATTCCTCCGCGGCCAATTCCACGAACGAAGCGCCGCGCGCTGGGTGCTCTTGACTCTTGGCAGCTTTACCGCCGCCATCGCGGCAACCTTCGGCATGTTCTTGTCCTGGTCGCCGGGCTACAACGAGAACTTGATTTTCTGGCACAAGTGGACCGGGAGCGCGGTCGCCGTCGCCGCCGCCATCGCTTGGGGCCTTCGCGTCTTGTACGAGCGTAGCAAGGACCCGAGCTACAACTGGGGCTATCTCGTGTCGTTGATCATCGCGGTACTCGTCCTGATGCCCGCCGGGCATTTCGGAGCCGGCCTCACTCATGGCACGGACTACTTGACAAAATACCTCCCCGAACAGTTGGCGTTCCTCGCTCCCATGCTGGGCGAAACGAAGGTCGTGGGAGCGTCCGCCACGGACGACAGTGTCTTCGGCAACCAAATCCTGCCCGTGCTCGAAGCGAAGTGTTTCGAGTGCCACAGCGCCGAGAAACAGGGCGGTGACTTGCGCCTGGACAGCATTGAGGCCTGCCTCGCCGGTGGAGAAAGTGGGCTGCCCTCGATCGTTCAGGGCGATGCGATGGCGAGTCACATGGTCAAGTTGATGCTCCTGCCCGGGGAAAATGAAGACGTCATGCCGCCGCGCGGCAAGCCGAAACTCACGCCCGAAGAAACGTTAACCCTCATCGATTGGGTCAACCGGGGCGCCCCTTGGGGCGATTACGAAACGCCCGAGCCGATCGTCGCGGCCGCCAGCCTCGACCCGAGCGAAGTGAACCCGGCAGACATGGAGCCCAAGCCGCTCGTCGAGATGGCCGACACTATGAAACTGTTCTTCGAGCGGCCGTTTAGCGAACTCCGCGCCAGCCTCGCCGAAGAACCCAGCGGCCGCGCCGGCATCAGCGCCGTCTACAACGCCACCTACTCTCTCGCCGAAGCCCATAACCTCCTCTTCGGACTGACCGAAGAAGACTTCATGGAAACCGACGAGTGGGCCGCCTACGCCGTCCAAGGCCGCCAACTCTCGGCCGCCATTGGCGATGCCCTCAAGGCCCTCGACTATCCCCTCATGCGACAACACTTCGTGTCTCTCGTCGAGTCATGCAACGGCTGCCACCAAGAATTCTCGCCCGATGTGGACACCGTCCTGCTGGTGGCCCC
>CAYNZS010000217.1:0-7138 GCA_964401695.1 uncultured Nitrospirales bacterium | reverse complement strand
CGCGAGGATTTTTTGGTGCCGCTTCGTATCTATAATTTCTTAAAACGCTCTAAGGTACGGACCGGCGGGGGTCCAGCCCCGGCAAAATGAGCCAGTGGCGATGATAGAATCTCCTCGATACTGAGGAGGTTTTTTACTATGAAGAAGAAGCGTTACACGTCGCCAGAGCAGATTGTGGCCATTCTCCGCAAGGCGGAAAAGGCCGAGGAAAGCATCGGTGAGGTATGCCGCCGCCATGGGGTGTCGGAAGCGACGTTCTACTGCTGGCGGCGGGTCTATGGCGGCATGCAGGTTCCCGACGTCAAGCGGCTGCGGGATCTGGAGCAGGAGAATGCCCTCGGACCAAGCGCAACCCTCGCTGCCACGCGGAAAGGTGCTGAACCATGGATTTCGAAGATACCCCCCAGGAAGCCGCATTTCGCAAGGAGGTTAGACAGTGGCTCTCGAACAATGTCCCGCTGCGAAGCGAGACCAGCACCCGCGCGCGTTCGGCACACGACCTTGACGAAGAACTGAAGGAGTCCAAGGTGTGGCATGGAAAGAAGGCCGATGCCGGCTATGCCTTCATCCAGTGGCCCACCGAGTACGGTGGCCGCGCCAGCAGCATGCAGGCTATCATCTATTCCCAGGAAGAGGCCGACTTCGCCACCCCCACAGACTACTTCGTCACCTCCGCCGCCATCGGGCCCACAATCATGACCTACGCCTCCGATGAGATAAAGGAACGGCTCGTTCCAGAGATGTTGCGCGGCGACGAAGTCTGGTGCCAGCTCTTCTCCGAACCCTCTGGGGGCTCGGACCTCGCCAACGTGCGCACCCGCGCCGAAAAGGACGGCGACGACTGGGTCGTCAACGGACAAAAGGTCTGGACCTCGTACGCCCAACAAGCGGATTGGGGTGTATTGGTCGCGCGGCACGACCCCGCCATCCCCAAACACATGGGCCTCACCTATTTTCTGGTCGACATGACCACCCCCGGCATTGAGGTCGTGCCCATCAAGCAGATGTCCGGCGGGTCCCACTTCAACGAAGTCTTCCTCACCGACATGCGTGTGCCTGATGCCTACCGGTTGGGCGAAGTCGGTGACGGGTGGAGCGTGGCCCTGACCATGCTGATGAACGAGCGCGTCGCGGTGGGTCACGCGTCCCGGCCCGATGCCGAAGAATACCTCGAACTCGCGCAGGAGCTCGAAATCGATGGGCGGCCCGCCATCGAGAGCCACGCCGTCCGCGAGCAGGTGGCCGATTTTTACGTGCGTTCCCGAGGGATCAAGAACATACAGTTTCGCACCTTGACGGCCCTGTCGAAGGGGGAGACGCCCGGCCCCGAAGCGTCCATCGCCAAGTACGTCAGCGCCAACAAGCATCAAATGTTCACCTCCCTCGGGATGGACCTGCAAGAGATGGCCGGAATCATCACCGATGCCACTGAAGCCGGTGACAACGTCGTGTACCAGAACGGCTACATGGGGAGCCCCGGAGGGCGAATTGCCGGTGGCACCGACGAGATCATGCTCAACATCATCGCCGAACGCGTGCTCAGTCTGCCCCAGGACATCCGCGTCGATAAAGGGGTCGCCTTCAACGAGATACCCTCAGGCAACGTCTGAGCTGGGTGCCGTCCATCGATTCCGGAGCCGGACCATCCCCGACACCATCAATGCAGGGATGCTCCATGACAACAACGCCTACGGATTAATGCGAGGCACACCCTTTGCTGAGCAAGTTCTGGCGCCTAGGGCATATAGGGTGTGGGGTTGGGGCCGAGCTGCATCTCCAGAATCGGTTGGGCCGTTTCAACGAAGTCGCAGACCATGGGCCGGGTGTCGCGTGGATCGATGATCTCCTCGATGTTGAAGGCCTCGGCGGTTCGGAAAGGCGATGCGAGCGCCCGCAGTTTGTTCTCGATCTCCTTCTCTTTGGCTTCTGGATCGTCCGATTCAGCGATGGTGCGTTTGTAGGCAGCGGAAACCCCACCCGAGATATGCATCGAGCCCCATTGCGCTGAGGGCCAGGCCACTCGCTTGAACATTCCGCTGGGGCGGTCATGGCATTGGCCAGCCACACCGTATAGCTGACGGATGATGATGGATATCCAGGGAATCCGCGTTCTTAGCGTGGCACAGAGCATCTTGGCGCCCCCTCTCAGGATGCCCTCTCTCTGGTCCTTCAGTCCTACCATGAATCCCGGCTCATTGGCGAAGTAGACCATGGGGAGATGAAAGGTGTCGCACAGTTGCAGGAAGCGGATGACCTTGGTACCCGCGGCCGTATCCATCGCGCCCCCCAAATGCTCGTGGTTGTTTATCATTGCCCCCACCGGGTAACCGTTGATCCTCCCGAGTCCGACAATTCTCGACTGACCGTAGTGCGGTGTGAGCTCAAAGAAGGAGTCCTTATCCAAAACGGCGCCCAGTATCTCGTCCCACTCGTATCCCCATCTTCGGTCACGCGGAACGGCAGAAAGGAGCGATTCGTCCCTGCGGTTGGGGTCGTCGCCGGTTTTGACCCGAGGTGGTATCTGCCATACATTGCTGGGTAGATAGCTGAGAAACTGCTTGATCATGGCGAAGGCTTCTTCTTCGGTTTCCGCAAGGTTGTCGATGACGCCCGTGCCGTAGACCTGGGTGCGGTAATCACCGAGATCCTCCTTGGAAATGTCGATTCCCAGCGCGGCCTTTACCACCGGTGGTCCACCAGGAAAGACTTGGCCGATATCCTTTACCATCACGCTGAAATGCGAGAGGCAGGCATCGACGGCGGGGAGTCCTGCAACCGAGCCCAGGGCGGCTGACACGACCGGGGCCGTGTTCAGAAGCTTCTCAATGCCGGGTGTCACCGAATTGACAGGAATATAGGTGCAGCCGATCTCCTCAAAGGTCTTAACGCTGCCGCCGGTGGCATCCAGAAGCCGGATGTAAGGCAGTTTCCAGTCCAGCGCCATGTTCTGAGCAACACGTCCCTTAGCACCGACACTTTGGTCGCCTGCGTGGCGAACGGTAAAGTCTCCTGCGCAGAGCACGACCTTTCTTCCGTCAATGTTGCAGGGGCCGATTACCGCACTTTCCGGCCGTACGTGCACGAGCTCATCATTCTCATACGTGGCTTGCCCGGCCAACTCGCCGATCTCTTTGAAGGAGCCTTTGTCCGGCAAGAGCGCCAATCGCTCCCGAACGGTGAGCTTGCCCCGTTTGCGCTGCTCCTTGATGCCCTTCTCTCCTCCCATCTGTTCGGCAAACTTCTTTCGTCGGTTGAGCTCATCTATTTCCGGCTGCCAGGCCATCAGAATCTCCTCCAAGTTATGATTTGATGCTCTATATCATGCTGAACTGACTTACGTTGCGACGGGTTGAGCTGCTTGTCGTGTCCGGTCCCCTGTTCTCTCGGATGGGGCGACGGCGAACGCGCCTGTCCGCAGGGCGTGGGACGCTATTCTCCTCTAGCGACAGCTTTCCTCTCTCTTAAAGCTGGCCCGGCGGTTCTCACTGTTAGGGCCATCAGCGCTATATATTGTATCATTGACACCATTAATATGCAATATATTGTGTCATAGGCTTTCTGCTTCAATAGCTGATCGGGGGCCGCGAACGATCTCAAGGAGCGGCCATGGCAGCAAAATCCGTCTTGATGTCCCCGCTCCGTGACTTTACAATGGTGAATACCGTGCCCGTGGCGGTCACCGGCGCCCTATAGGTGTAATCCGGGGTGCCGGCAGATCTGCGCGACACCGGCTTAGGGAGGAAGATGAAGAAGACAAACAGCCATTCAAGAATTACACGGCGCGGGTTTATCGGTACCGCGGCGTCAGCGACTGCCTTTACGATTGTTCCGCGGCACGTGCTGGCCGCTTCGGGTGAGACGGCGCCGGGCGACAAGCTCAATGTCGCCTGTCTCGGCGTAGGGGGCGGCATGGGGTACGCGAATGTAAGGTTTGTCAGCACCGAAAATATCGTCGCGCTCTGCGATGTAGATGAGCAGCTAGGGGCCGGCGCGTTTGAGAAGTTTCCCAAGGCAAAAAGATACAGCGATTTCCGCAGGTTGCTCGACAAGGAAGAGAAGAACATCGATGCGATTGTGGTGACCACCGCCGACCACACGCACATCCTCGCCAGTATGATGGCAATGAGGATGGGTAAGCATGTCTACTGCGAGAAGCCACTCGGCCAGAACATCCATGAAATACGTGTAGCAACTGAAATGGCTGCAAAAACCAAGCTAGCCACGCAGATGGGGAATATAGTGCACTCCGGCTCTAACTATCGCAGTATGGCCGCGTTGATTAAGGCCGGAACGATCGGAGAGGTTAGAGAAGTCCACTGCTGGGCCAATAAGTGGTCGAGTGGGGAGTCTCACAATCGGCCAGCCGATACGCCTCCCGTCCCGAAGCATCTGAATTGGGACCTATTTCTTGGCCCGGCCCCCGTTCGCCCCTACCACGCCGCTTACCACCCGAACGGCTGGAAATTCTGGTGGGACTTTGGCAACGGCGCGATGGGCGACATGGCGCCCCACATTTTTGACCTTGCGTTCACCGCGCTGGACCTGGAGCACCCGCTGACGGCCGAAGCGCAAAGCGCCAAACCGGCCCACAAAGAACGCACGCCAGGCCGGCTCATCTGCAAGTTGACCTTTCCTAAGAGAGGAGACCTGCCGCCGGTGGAACTGACGTGGTACGACGGCGGCACACCCGTCCCTCTGCAGATAGAGCACAAGATGCCCGACTGGCCCGAAGGCTCCATTTTCGTGGGTTCTGAGGGAATGCTGATAGTCGAACATACGCAAGGGAAGCTCAGCTTCAAGCTCTATCCGGAAGACAAGTTTGCCGGTGTTGAGCCGCCCAAGATGGCTTCAAGCGGCCACGCGCAGGAGTGGATAACGGCATGCAAGACAGGCAGTCCAACCAGCACCCACTTCGGCTATTCCGGGCCACTGAGCGAGGCATCGCTGCTGGGAAATGTTGCCTATCGGGTTGGGAAGAAGATCGAGTGGGATCCGGTGAACATGAAGGCCACTAACGCTCCGGAGGCGGATCAATTCATCCAACGCGAGAACCGCGAGGGATGGACGTTGTAGTTGTCAGAACCAGCAGATCTGCGAACGACATCGGCTTAGGAAGGAGGGCGATGGTGTAACTCGCCGTGTCGTACGGAGTATGAGTTCTTGGTAGGGGGCGCCCCAACTTCATAGGGAAATACGAGCCAATACCTTTCCTCAGCGGGCTCACGTAGGCACTTGCTCTTTCTCTCTTCTTTGCGAAGATTACACGACACCGCGGAATGAAGAAGGTATCGGAAACGTCGGCAAATGCCTAACCAGCGCATGCAGCGGACTAACGCCGCTGACGCGCAAACCGTTAGGCTCCTAGAGGAGAACTTGCCCGTGATGGTCACGAGCAAGTCCATATGGGAACTGTCGGGTATAGTGGCGGGCGACGACCGGTTACAGGGAGATCCAAAATGAATAACGAAATGGACTCGAACGCGCGGATTTTCGCAGGGCTGCGGTTCCTCGCCATTCTGATGTCTATCGCGCTGCCCGCCACGGCAACAAGCGCAGCCGAACGCCCGAATGTTATCGTGTTGCTGTCCGACGATCTGGGCTCGCAAGACCTCGGCTGCTACGGCGGCCCGGTAAAGACGCCGACGCTCGACAGCCTCGCCGCCCAAGGTGTGCGTTTCACCGACTTCCACGCCGGTGCGGCGATCTGCTCGCCGTCACGCGCAACCTTGCTGACCGGAAGGCAGAATGTGCGAACGGGCATCTACGGCGTATTGCAGGACCACATGCACAACGCGCATCTGCTCGAGCGCGAAGTGACGATCGCCGAAGTCCTGCAGCAGGCCGGCTACGGCACCGCGCACTTCGGCAAGTGGCACGTCGGCATGACCTCGGGCAAGCGTAAAAAGCCGGGGCCGGCGGAACACGGATTCGATTACTGGTTTGGCCTGTCCAACGGGGCGCACCCGAGTCACAAGGATCCCACAAACTTCCTGCGCAACGGAGAGCCGGTCGGCCCGCTGAAAGGCTACTCGTGCCAGCTTCTCGTGGACGATGCGATCCGCTGGTTGGACGGCGACGGCAATTCCGGCGAGCCGTTTTTTCTTAATATCTGGTTCAACGAGCCCCATGAGGTGCTGGCGGCGCCGGATGAAATTATTTCGCTGTATGGCGAACTCGAGGATGAAGCCGCGCTCTACTCGGCCACGATCGACAACACCGACCGCGCTATCGGACGCCTGGTCGCGAAACTCAAGGAGATGGGCCAGCTCGATAACACGTTGATCATCTATTCGTCCGACCACGGAAGCTACCGAGCCGACCGCAACGGCGGCCTACGAGGCATCAAGGGATCAGGCTTTGAGGGCGGTCTGCTTTCGCCCGGCATTTTTTTCTGGCCCGACGGCATTCGGGGAGGACGCATCGATAACACGACATCGGGCTCGGTGGATCTGCTGCCGACGATTTGCGGACTGCTTGGGATCGACAAACCGGCCGTGCATCTCGATGGCGCGGACCTGTCGCCGGTGCTGACGCAACAGGGGACGTTTGAACGGGCGCAGCCCCTGTTCTGGATCGCGGCGGGATACCGCGTAACCCTGCGCGACGGCCGCTACACGCTGATGGGGCACCGTGATTACGAATTGCCATCGGATTACGCCACCCGGGACCGGCTGCTCCGCGAGATGGCCCGGATGGCGGGGATCGATGAAAACGTCGAAAACTTGCTAAGTCGCGTCCTTAACAGCACCTTTACGAGCCCTGAGTACAACCGGATAAGAAACGAAGTCGTGCGGCTCATTACGTTTCAGGAGTCCTGGATCCCCATCATTAAATCGGGCGGATATAGACGGTTCGAGCTGTATGATCTCGTCGCCGATCCAAAGCAAACGACGGACATTTCCAGCCAGAACCCCGGGATCACGGCGCGGCTAAAGGAAACGTTACTGGCTCTTAACAAGAGCGTCATGGCCGACGCCCCCGATTGGCAGCCACTCGATTAGAAGAAATTAAGCATCACTCGGTATATACTGACACACAACGACCATTCACAGGGGGTCCAAAATGAACAACAGA
This sequence comes from uncultured Nitrospirales bacterium, assembly GCA_964401695.1. Classification (GTDB taxonomy): domain Bacteria; phylum Hydrogenedentota; class Hydrogenedentia; order Hydrogenedentales; genus JAPYPO01. The sequence goes on along the minus strand of CAYNZS010000217.1, from coordinate 64 downwards.
ATAGATTTCAACGCGCGGATTTTCGCAGGGTTGCGGGTCCTCGCCATTCTGATGGCTATCGTGC
>CAYNZS010000216.1:0-7190 GCA_964401695.1 uncultured Nitrospirales bacterium | reverse complement strand
CGATAAACAGACAGATCAAGGTGAACTTGACTTAAACTAACAGGCTCCTTTTAGGAGCCTTCCTTAGGCCACCAGCTCTGCTGGTGGTTACTGACTCCTTGAGAATATTCGTCAGAATCGTTCGGGGAGCGCCGTGGACATGTATCCTCGCGCCCCAGAGAAGAAACCCACGAAAGGAACATTGACTATGCCCCCCATTTCTGGACCAGCCGATGGACCCGTCGCCGTAACGGGCTCCTCGGGCTACATCGGATCTCACGTCGTCAAGAACCTCGTGCAAGCGGGCTACACGGTTCGTGCCTGTGTCCGCGACGCAAGCCGCGAGGAGAAGACATCCTACCTCCTCGCCATGAACGGCCAGGGCGAAGGAAGCGTAGACGTCTTCTCTTGCGACCTCTACAAGGCCTATGAAGGCGCCTATGACGACGTCTTTGCGGGATGTCCGGCCGTGTTTCATGTCGCGGCCGATCTCGGAACCGATCCCACCTATGGCAGGCCCGACCCCCAGCGAACCTACGACGGTTGCATGACGACGACGAAAGGCATACTGGACTCGTGCGTCAAGTCTGACAGCGTAAAGCGCATCGTATACACCTCGTCGTGCGCCGCGGTCATGGGGCCGGCGCCCGGCGGAAAGAAAGCCGTCGGCCACGAGTTCACGGAGGATGACTGGGCGGGTGTCGGCCCTTTCGAAAACCTGGAAGAGCGGTGGACCTACGCAGGCAGTTCGGGCAAGGTCTATGCGCGTTGGAGTATCGAGCGTCAAGCGTACGCGAAGGGGAAGGTCGACGCCGAGCAATACGGGAATGACTTTGGGGATAAGAACGGCATCGACTTTATTTCGTGCAATCCCTGCCATGTGCTCGGCCCGATCTTGGGCATACCACAATACTCCGGATGGCAGAAGCGGATCGGAGACATGCTCGAGGGGAAGAGCGGAGACGAAGGCCGCTTCAACTCGCTTTGGAATATTGTCGATGCGCGCGACATTGCCGAAGCGCAACGACTGATGGCGACAAGCAGTGTGGCCTCGAACGCCTCTCGGTACATACTCGCCGCGCCGGACGCGACCAGCGAAATCACCGCACATGAACTGATCGACACGTTGAGCGAACTCTACCCCGATATCGACGTCGCCGGTGACTACGAGCCGCCGCCCACGCCCGACTACACCCACGGCAAGAGCACCAGAGCCATCAAGGAACTTGGGCTCAAGACACACAACATTCGGGAGACACTGAAAGCCACGGGCGACTCGCTAATCGAATTCGGCGTGATCGAGCCAGCCAAAAAGTAAGGGCGACTCTCTCAAGCAACAAGCCCCAGGCGCCCCCATCAATCGGGCGAACACACGCGACGAACTCCCCTCCCTGGCTCAGGGAGGGGAGCAGGGGATCAAGGGGATGGTCTTGACTGCGGACATTCAGAACACCCACGGGTCCCATCAACAACGAAAGACATCCCGATCGAAGCAAGCGCACTCTTGTTCCCCGGGCAAAGCGCACTGCCGGCAAGGCTGAAAATTGGTCATTTCCCCGAGTGTCACCGTTATTCTAAGCAGAACCCGGAAGACCGCTGGGAGGGAACTGGTGTGAGAGCGAATGATGTGGTATTGATAAGGCGCTGGCGTACGAACCGGGACGGCGAGGCCTTCGCCGAATTGGTGGCGCGGTATTCGGGGCTCGTCTATGGCGTTTGCCGGCGCGTTACGCGGGATGACGGAAGGTCCGAGGTTCTGGCGCAGGAGTGTTTCCTGAGGCTCGCGCGCTCAAGGCCTGCCGTGAAAGGTTCACTCGGGCCATGGCTCCACCGCGTGGTGACGAACCTGGCCATAGACTAGCTACGCGCGCGGGATCGACGTGCGGCGCGCGAACAGAGCTACACGATGAACGAGGCCGAGCCCGCTGAGACGACATGGAATGACGTCGAGCCGCTTGTAGACGAGGCCGTGCAGGTCTTGCCGGAACTCCTCCGTGTTCCCGTCGCGCTTCATTTCTACGAAGGCCGAACGCAGGAGGCCATCGCAAAACTGATCGCCGTCCCACGAACCACGGTGGCGAACCGCATAAAACGCGGTGTCGAGGATGTCCGAAAGACCTTGCGGCGGCGGGGAGTCGAGATCCCGTCCGCGGCCCTGACCGCGTTTCTCGTAACCGAGCTCGGAACAGCTGCGCCAGTCGGTCTGACCGCATCCATCGGAAAAGTGGCGCTCGCGGAGCGATTGCCGCAACCCGAATCGCCTCCATACCGTTGGAGGCCCATCGTCGGGCTACTCCGTCAACAACCCCGCTTTAAGGGAAGTGCCGTTGCGGCGCGGACCGAGGAACATCGGCCAATCCTCGAGATTTTGTGGAGGCTGGACGGCTCGCGCGGCCACAAGGTTGACGTTCTCGGACGAGCATCCAACACCCGTCCCCACCAGTAAGGCCGCCAGTCCCAGTTCTACGATGCCGCTTTTTATGTCTTCGAGACTCCCCATGCGTACCGTCTCGCCACGAAATTCCGTAGGCGATGCGGGCAGGGCGAAAACTGCCGACTGCCGCGGTCTGATTTCCGCACATAGAGGGAACCCAACCGCTTAGCGGGCTTATTCCGCCGGTTGGAGGTCGGAGGTGAGGGGCTGGCTGAGGAATTGGCGGGCGGTCTTCGTTAGGCCTGCCGTGTCCAGGCCGGACTCGGCGAGTTGCTCGCTGCGGGTGGCGTGTTCGAGAAAGCGGTCCGGGAGGCCGACGCGCTTGATTCGAACATCGCCAAGGCGGTCGTGCCTCTCGAAATACTCCATGACGGCCGAACCGAAGCCGCCTTCGAGCGTATTCTCTTCCACGGTGATAAGCGGGAGTTCGGCCAACCTGTCCAGGAGCGCGCCGTCGAGAGGTTTGACGAAACGCGCATCCGCGACGGCGATCGAGTAACCTTCGTTCGCAAGAACTTCGGCGGCCTCCATGCAGTATCCAAGAACCGGGCCCACCGCCAGGAAGCAGCCATCGCTTCCCTTTCGGAGGATCTCGCCCCCCACCATATTCCGTTCGTCGGCGCCATCGATAGTCGGTGCCTCGCCCCGCGCGTAGCGGATCGCCACCGGGCCACTCTGCTTGAAGGCCCAGCGAAGGGTCAGCCGCGTATCCACATCGTCCCGGGGCGCCACGATGATCACGTTGGGAATGGCGCGCATAAAGGATAGATCGTAGGCCCCCTGCTGGGTCGGACTGTCTTCTCCGACCAGCCCAGCGCGGTCCACCGCGAACACGACCGGGAGATCCTGGAGGCAGACATCGTGGATGTATTGGTCGTACCCTCGCTGGAGGAAGGTCGAGTAAATGGCGGCGACGGGGCGCATCCCCTGGGTTGCCAAGCCTGCGGCAAAGGTTACCGCATGTTGCTCGCAGATGCCTACATCGTAAAAGCGACCGGGATAGACGGCCTCGAATTTCGAGAGGCCGGTGCCCGTGGGCATCGCGGCCGTGATCGCCACGATGCTCTCGTCTGTCTCCGCCGCTTCAATGAGGGCGTTCGTGAAGGCGTCGGTAAACGTAGGGTCCGCGGGCCCGTCCGAAGGCGCGGCCTCAACGGGTTTGGATTCTTCGTCGGACAGATTGCTTAGCGCGCGGTCGTTGGTGGCCTTGACATCGTCGGGCTTGACACCGTGATACTTGAGGGGATCCTCTTCGGCGTAGGAATAGCCCTTTCCTTTGCGCGTCACGCAATGGAAAAGCATGGGCTTGGCCATGTCCTTGATGTTTTGAAGGCAGTGGACGAGGGTTGGAATGTCGTTCCCGTCGCACGGGCCAATATAGCGGAAGCCCAGTTCCTCGAAGAACGTGCCCTGGACGATCATGCCTTTCAGCGAATGCTCGACCCGCCGCGCCGCGTGCGTAACCTGACGCCCCACCGTGTGTTCCATGAATGTCTTGATGTCGCCCTTCGCCCGATTGTACAGGCCGCCGGTAATCAGGCGGCTCAGCATCGAGGAGAGCGCCCCGACATTCTTCGAGATCGCCATGTCGTTGTCGTTCAGCACGACCAGCATGTTCGCGTAGAGATGCCCGGCATGACTGAGGGCCTCGTAGGCCATCCCGCCCGTCAGGGCGCCGTCGCCGATGATAGCGACAACGCGGCCGTCTTTCTTGCGGTGGTCGTTTGCGACGGCCATGCCCAAGCCCGCCGAGATAGAGGTAGAACTGTGCCCAGTCCCGAAGGGATCGTAACGGCTTTCCGCCCGCCTCGGGTATCCGCTGAGGCCGCCTTTGAGCCGCAGCGTATGAAAACTGTCCCGCCGGCCCGTGAGGATCTTGTGGGCATGGGCTTGGTGGCCCACATCCCAAATCAGCAGATCCTGTTCCGCGTCGAACACATGATGGAGAGCGACGGTAAGCTCGACCGCGCCGAGGGCCGACGCGAAATGGCCGCCGTTCGTCGCCGCCACTTCGATAATGACATCGCGGATTTCTTCGGCGAGGGTTTCCAGCTCGTCCAGCTGCAGCGACCGAATATCGCTGGGGCGCTCAAGCTTGGCGAGGCACGGGAAACCCTCCCGAATATGTTCGGCCCAGCACCTATCGTTTGTAGATGACATAGTTTCAAACCCGCCTCGCACTGCAATTCCCAAGTGCAACGAGTATAACATAATCGTTGTGCCGCGTCCGCGTCCACGGGGTATATACGCGACCGGAGCAATAAGATGCCTCGTCCACCACTCGATTCCGGGAACAGCGGAAAAGTGGGCGGCGCGGTCCACTTGACACCATTCTCCTTTGTTCCTATGGTTCTAACGTTCTCGCCACGCGGTGGCGACCACGTGTCGATCCGACTTGGACTTGCGACATGAAACAAATGACAAAACTCTGCTCGAGATCTTTCGTGGCGGGCGCGGCCCTGGCGGCGGCATGCCTATTCTTGCCAGGACTGTATACGCTGACCCACGAGTTCGCCAATCTGTTTACCCAAGTGTCCGCGGTTGTATTCTATTGGGCAGCCGCACGATCCGCGAAGGTGAACCGTCAAGGCCCGAAGTCCGGACTCGACGCCGCATCGGAGACGCTCCAGAGCATGGCGTTCGCGGCGGCTGTGGCTACAGCTTCAGCGTTGGCCGTGTTGTCCGTCGCGAACCAAGCCAGATTCCACTGTGAGATCTGGTCGGGGTTGCTCTTTTTCCTGCTCACTTCGATACCCGCTCTGCTTTTCGCCATTTGCGCAGGTGCCGTGATCGGCGCGTTGGGAGCCGGCTGGAAACTCCGCCTGACACTGCTGTTCGCCGCGCTGCTGCTTAACGGCTCGCACGACGGACTGCAACTGTACTTCGGGCCACGGGTCAACCCCATGGATTTCTTCCTGGGCGATACCTCCGCCTCCACCCAGCGAGGCTCTTTGGACCCCTCCTCGGCCCATCTTTACCAGCGAATCTTTCTTCTGGCCGTCACGGCCGTTATCTGGGATCTTGGGAGGTGGGCGCTGATGCGGCGGGATCACGCGCGGCTGGGCGAACTGCGAGCTACCGCCAGGCTCATCAAGATGCGGGCGGCGGTGGGGGTTGTATGCGTCTGCGTTGCGACCGCGGTCTTCGGCAGTTATTTCGGAGTGGGGATTGGCCGGGACGCCATGCACCGGGAAACGCCCCTCGAAGTACAGTCGGCCCACTTCGTCATCCGTTACGCGGACGACCGGGAAGTTCTCGCGGCGATAGACGGGATACGCCGCCAGGCCGAGTGGGAGTGGGAGTACTTGAATTCAATCTGGAAGACAAATCCAGCAGGCCATACGACGCTGTATGTATTCAAAGATAGCGAAACTCTGGAGCGGCACACGGGCGTCGCATGGGCCCACGCGGGAATCGGCGAGATATTCCTCGATCTTGAATGGGCGGCGAGCGAGGTCATTCTCCACGAGTTGGCCCACGCTTTGCATTCGACGCTCGACCCGTCGCCATTTGTTCTCGCCAGCCGGGGCCTCTTGGAGGGTACCGCAACGGCCTTCGAGATGCGCTACGCCGTGTTGCCCGAAGCGCACGAGTTGCAGGCCGCGGCGCTTCGCAAGGGCAAACTTCCGAGCGCGGAATCCGTCATGGGCCTGTTCGGGTTTCTCCAAAATCAAGAGGCCGCCGCCTACCTAACCGCCGGCTCCTTCCTCGGCTTCCTCGTCCACTCCTACGGAATGGAGACATTCGTCGAGTTTCAACACTCGCTGGATTACGAAAAGGCGTACGGAAAATCCCTCGGCGAGTTGGACGCAGAGTGGCGCGCTTTCCTTGAAACGGTTCCTACACGCCCGGAGACCGAACTATACGCGACGCAATTCTTCGATACCCGCGTCGCGCCCAGCTATCGTTCCTTGAGTTGTCCGAAGGTCGGGGCTACGCCCTTGCCCCTCGAAACCGAAGCGCGTCGGCAAAGGCAGCGCGGCGAATACGCGGCCTCGGCGGAATCCTATCGGACTCTCTATGAACGGGAGCCAAGCTGGCGTCGCGCCCGGCTCGTTGCGGCGGCCATGGAAGACGGCGAAAACTGGGAAGGCGCCTTAGGTTTTCTCGCGGCCGTCTCGAAAGACCTCGAACTTGAGGATTTCGAGCGCGCCGCCCTGATGGCTCGCCGGGTGCGCTTGCTCGTCAAACTACGTAATTGGGAAGGATTGTACGCCGCGTACGACGAGAGGGCCGCGGGAGACTATCTCTTGACGGCGGGAAACCGGCTGGGCGAAATCTGCCTCAGGGATCCGCAATTGCGTGACCGGTATGCATTGTTGTTTACAGAAGAGGAGCAGATGGCGCTCGCGGAAATCTGGCGTGGAATGCTGGAGGCGTGGCCCGATTTTCCGCCGCTGCTGTGCCTGTACGCCAAGACCGGCATTCCCGCGACGGCGTCGTTGCAGCGCCGCGAAGAGGCCCTAGTCAAAGCCGCCAGCCAATCGCCCGAAATGGCCGACTTGCTCGCGCCCGACATGATATCTTTATACAACGAAGCTATGGCTGCGCGCGAGTACCGGATCGCGACTGGGCTCTGCCAGGCGCTCGTCGACCATTGTGCCAACGCACGCTATCGCTATGAGGGGGAATTGGGACTAGAGCGTCTCGCCTTCGAGCGCAATGGCGGAGCCACCGGCCCCGGGCTATGACAGATACGCCGGGCGCGGGCCCCTTCTTCCTTCCAAGAGGCCTTCCAGGCTTGGGGGGGCGCCACTCAAGGACGCGTGCAAGGCGT
>CAYNZS010000215.1:0-7255 GCA_964401695.1 uncultured Nitrospirales bacterium | reverse complement strand
CTAACGTCAGCGGTAGCATCGGAACCGCACCCTTACTTACTTATATGATTGCATCATATACAAGGAAACATAGACTTATGGCGACAGAAAATTCAGCGGATGATTCGAACAGCAGCGTAAACCGCCGCGCGTTTATCAAGATGGCGGCGGGCGCCGCCGCGGGATTGGCTGCGGCCCCGAGAAAGGCCGAAGCCGGATTTGCGGCCAACAACCTGTTTCCGCGGACCGTCCTCGGCGCGAACGAGCGCCTCCTGACGGGGCACATCGGCACGGGCGGCATGGGTATGCGCAATCTTCAGTTTTGCTTGTCCCGCAAGCAAGAAGACATTCAGCCCATCGCCGTTTGCGACTTGTGGGAACCGCACCGCGAACGCGCCGCCGATCTCACGACAAACAGATTCGGCCGCCCTTCGACCCACGAGTATTTCGAAAAGGTCATCGAAAACAAAGATGTGGATGCGGTCGTCGTCGTCACGCCGGACCACTGGCACACGGTTCCCACCATGATGGCCTGCGACGCGGGCAAGGACGTGTGGTGCGAAAAGCCCCTCACGACAACCATCGGCGAAGGGCGTCCGATTATCGAGGCGGTCCGCCGCAGCAACACCGTTTTTCAGTGCGGAAATTTCCAGCGCAGTGGCGCGCATTTCAAGGAAGTCTACGAACTCGTCCGCGGCGGCTACATCGGCAAGATCGCCCGCGTCGAAACCTGGATACACGACTCGGAAAAGATAGACGGCATCGGAAATCCGCCAGATGGCCCGACGCCCGATGGCCTCGACTGGGATCGCTACCTCGGTTGGACGAGGAAGGTGCCGTACAACCCGAACCGCCATCTGTACAACTTCCGCTGGTTCCTCGACTACTCAGGCGGCAAGGTGACCGACTGGGGCGCGCACCTGATCGACATCGTGCTGTGGGCCATGGGCGAGGAGACGAAGCCGAAGGCCGTCAGCGCCATGGGCGGCAACTTCGTCCTCGAAGACAACCGCACCACGCCGGATACGCTCGAGGTCCTCTACGATTTCGACGACTACATTCTCAGCTTCTCGAACCGCGTCTACAACGGTTTTGTCGAGCGCAACCGCTACGGTATCATGTTCTACGGCAGCAAAGGCACCCTCTTCACCGACCGCAAGGGCTATCTAATCAAGCCCGTCAACGGCGGCTGCGAACCGCGCAAAGTAAGAGGTCGAAAAGTAGGCGACATGAACACCGCCCACTGGCAGAATTTCGTCGAATGCGTCAAGTCGCGTAAGGACCCCATCAGCTCCATCGAATCCGCGCACAATACCGCCACCATCTGCCACATGGGGACGACGGCCTACGTCGCCGGCGGCCACTTCGGCTGGGACGCCGAAAGGGAACGCTTCACCAGCCCGGACCGCAAAGCCGAAGAAGAGGCCAACGACTGGGCCTACCGAGAATACGAGAATGGCTGGTCGCTCAAATCGCCGTACTATAATGGGTGGAAGGCGTAGACTACCCTCACCAAGTTCAGTCCTTAAGAGTTAAGGCTCACGTCAAATGGTCGAAAATGGAGTAGATGTGCCACGGCTTGAAAGCAAGATTCGTGACTTCATCAACAATCCCAGAAAGCAGCACATCTTACTGAAAGATAGTACCGACTGGAATCAATTGTGTAGTTCGATGGACGCTCTTGGAGATACGTCAGCCACGATAGATGCGTACCTCAACTCGCAGCATTCATGAAGGAGGAAAAATGGCTAATCTACGAAGATTGGAGGCAAAATCATCATAGCTACTGGAGGGGGTAGCGGCATCGGCAAAGGTGCCTGCGAACGGATCGCGGAAGAGGGGGGAATTCTGGGAGTATTGGATGTCCGCGGCGACCTGGCAGTTCAGGTTGCAGAGAGCATCAATGGGTCCGGAGGAGGCGCTTTGCCTGTTACCTGCGATGTCGCGGTCGAAGCCCAAGTCGCCGCCGCTGTGGTAGAAACAGTCAAAGCCTTCGACAGCCTCAACGGATTAGTCGCCAACGCGGGAACCGCAGGATTCGGATGGATTCATGAGACAGGCCTGGAAGATTGGCAGTCTGTTCTAGGCGTCAACCTTACCGGCGCTTTTCTGTGTGCCAAGCACGCGATTCCCCATATGTTTAAGGCCGGCAAAGGCTCGATCGTCGTCACGTCCTCCATCGCGGGTTCCGTGATCTGCGCGGGGGGTTCAGCAGCCTCCTATGCCGTATCAAAGGCCGGGATCATTCAGCTGCAAGACAGATTGCCGTGGATTACGGGCCCCAGGGGATCCGCGCCAACGCCACCCTGCCCGCCGCCGTCGCGGGGAGCAACCTGGGCAAACATATCCAAGAGGATCAACTCCAGCATACCACACCCCGGGCCAACCTCCCCCGTCCGCCTCAGTCCTGGTCGCCAATATTACCGTGCGGGTCATGCCCGCGCTGAATACGGCGCAACGATAGCGTTTCTCCTGTCCGATGATGCGGGATTCATCACAGGCGCTGCGCTGCCGGTTGATGGGGGCTACCTATCCATATAAGTGCGAAGCGGCGTGGTACGATCGAAAAGGAAACATATAGGTGCCACTTCAGGAAGTCCGGAAGTAAGAGGAATACTGTTGACCTAGATCAATATTTCTAAATGTTGGCTTCTCCCACAACTCGAAGCTGCAATAAACTCCAGCGATCGAGATAGTGTATTTGCCCCTGGATCGCGGAGTTCCAGCCAGCCCCGATGGGTCTTCTTGTTTCCTCGTGGTTGGGCGCGCGGCGCAACGAACGATAACCGTGAAATCGCGATTCGTGATAAAATAGGGGCGGTGGAGAATCGAATGGAGAGGCGGGGCTTTTGACAGATGCGTCGCAGAAATCTCGGAATCGGAGGCGGCTGCATATAACCTTTGCGGTTCTCCTCGCCGCGGCAATTGGCTGGATTCTCGTCGAACATTATGTGATCCGGGTGGACCGCTACCGGCCCCGAGTCGTCGCGGAATTGGAGAAGGCGACAGGCCTTTCCGTGTCCATAGCCAAACTGGACTTGGCCGTACTCCCGTGGCCGCGCCTCCATCTGCTCGATGTCTCCTTGGGCGAATCCGATTTTCGGGTCGCCGCGCCGCGCGTAACCCTCGATGTCGAGCTTCGAGCCCTCTTTAACGGGGTAATCCATATCGAGAAGATCGACATCGTAGAGCCCGAGGCGCGTGTTCCCGAAGACTTCGCGGATCTTCAATCGAGAATCGATCTGCTCGCCGAGTCTCTCGGTGCGCCGAAAGGGGAATCCACTTTCGAGCTTTCCGCTGTCGATTCTATCGAACTCACGTGGCTTCGCGCCTACAGGGGCGCCGTTGAAGATCCTCTGCTCAAGGCCCACGTGGACTTGAATGATGCGCTTGACCAGACGATTTCGCTGCGGCTGCAGACGGATATTCCGTCGATGGGAGATTCGGCGCAGTTAGAACTTGAAGCGGCGCTGACGCGCGGCGGCACATCAGGGAAATTCTCCGCGATAGAAGCGGTCGGCTCGTTGAAAGGGTTTGAATTCGCGAAGGTGCTGTCGCAAGTATCATCGGATGCCACGCTACACGCAAGCTTCACGGCGAACGGCACGGGTTTCGATTACGTAAAGGTTGAGGTAGACGGCAATGTCGAGTCCCGCTCGACCTCCTTTCTCGAAGGATCCGTGGCTAGCGAAGTCTGGTGGGATCACGGCACTCTGACGCTGAACGAATTGGCCTACGACGCCGAAGGAGTCCAGGCGCGCGTGGACGCGACGCGGCACGAGTCTGGCGAGATCGTCGCGAAAATCGCGTCGCTCGTTTTGACGCAACAGGCGCTTTCCTCTCTGCTGGTCCGCGAGGATATTCGAATTGAAGCGGCGGACGGCGCCCGCTTCAAGGCGTCAGATGTTCTTGTGTCTACCGGCGAAGGTCTGCCGCTGCGCTTCGTCGAGGGCCAAGCCACCTTCAAGGGCTTGGATATACTGACCAACGACGGCGACGCCATAACACTCGCCATGCGCGGCGCGTTGGAGGCCAAGGACGAGTCTATCCAGGTCTCAAGACTCGAAGGCGATGGGTTTGCGTTGAGCGGGTTGCTCCGTCCCGACTGGGACGCGAACGCGTTGTTCGTCGAAGCCTCTGGCGATGTGGATCTTTCCAGGGCCCGCCTGGGCGCATTCTTGAAGACGGATGAGCTAGAGGATATCACGGGCATGGTGGCTCTTGAACGGCTGGCGGGAACCGTATCGGGCGGGGGAGGCGTTCCGGAGGATTTCGCACTCGATGGGACCTTGCGAGACGGCGCCTTTGTGTTGGCGACCGCCGATCTGCGCGACCGGTTCCGGCGTGTGGCCGCTACTTTCTCCACGGACACAGATGGTGTCGAAATGGACATGAACGCGGTCTCCGAACGTTTCGGCGATGTAGCGGCAGCGGGCCGTTTCCTGTTCGGCGAAGTCGCGTGGTCCGGCCTGGTGACCTGCGATGTGGCGCGCGTGGCCGGTGAGTTTATCAAGACGGCCGAGCAACGAAGGTACGCCCTTCCGCTCTTGGCACAGTACGGGGAATCGCGTTTGCTGACCTCGATTTTGTTTCCGCGCGAGGGCGAAGATCGAATGTCCATAAGCGTCCGGCGCGACGCCGAGCCTATGCTCGCCGCGGAAGTCGTCCTGGCCCCGTCGGATTTTGGGCTCGCGCCGGATTCCATCGAAGGGAAGGCTAGAGTAGAATTGGCGCCGCTCAACGAGGCGCTCCCATTCGATGCAGTTCTCCTCGGCCAAACAACCGTTTCTTTCGATAAGAAGCCGGGGGTCGAAACTTTCTTGGTGCGGGCCGACCTGACGCACAGCTCGGTGCGGGCGAATGAATACGTCTCCAAGCGCGCGGGCGATCCCCTAGTCGCGACTCTGACGGGCGCGGTGGACCAAGGCTCGTGGCGCGCCAAGGCTTTGACGATAGAGGCGCTCGGCGAACGAGTCGCGCTCGCCTTTGGAGAAGAGCGCCTGATAGCGCTGGAGATCGACGTGAACCTGACGCCTCTCTCTCGCCTTCTTCCGGAGGGCGCCACGGCTGGCGGCCGCGTTCATGGCAGCTTTTCCTTGTCCCCGTTTGCCGCGGCTCTCGATCTTGAACAGGTCGCGTTCGCCATTGATGAAGAGTTGCGACTGGATTCAGTCAACGGATCGCTGTCCGTAGACGGCGGCTACTTCAGGTGCCGCAATCTTAAGATTCGCGGGGCGCGTTCCGATTGTATCGTTAACGCCGACTTCCGGGGGAAACGATGGGAAGGTGAATTGGCCGGACAGAGACTCGATGTCGACGCTGTACTGGTGCTTGTCGGCGCGGCACAGGCCTTTGGCGGCCATCCGGCGGGGGATTCGCTGGAGGAGCGCCCCGCAGAACCTACCGAGGGGGAGTTCGTCGTGCGGCTGAATGAGTTGTACTACGGCGGCGTCCGAATTGATAATCTCCGCGCGAAAGTCCAAGCGGATGCGAAGGCCATTGGCGTCACGGGGATTTCGCTCAGCCCTGGTTCGGGTAATCTGACCGGTGCCGTCACGTTTAGCCGAGTCGATGGCCGGGTCGAGAATATCGTGGCCGACTTTCAGTTGCAGGAGATCGATTTGCAGTTTGTCGACGACATGATTCTGAAGGAACCGAGGGGAATTCGCGGGATTGTGACCGGTTCCGTCAGCGGCGACGCTCCTTTCGGAACGGGGCGCGAAATCGTCGCTGGCGCCACTGGAACGATCCAATTGAGTGGGCGTGACGGTTCGTTGGGGAAGAGCGGGGTGGCCGACACGGTCGTGAAGATCCTGAAAACCACCGAGATATTCGCCCTGAAGATGCCGTCTTTCAAGAATAACGGTTTGACCTACGACACCGCTTCGACTAAGCTCCGTTTGGACAATGGCGTGATGGGCATTTATGAGACCGTCCTGGGAAGCACGTCGTATGCGATGGACATCGGCGGGTCGATCGATTTCGCTAATGACTCGTCCGATGTTGTCGTGGTGGCCCGCGTTCTCGAAAGCATCAGCTCGCTCGTGGAGAGAGTTCCTGGCTTGCGCGACGTGGTCAGCGCGGGCACGGATCTTGCTGCGGTGCGGGTTCGCGTAACGGGTTCCCCCTATGAACCCGAAGTGGGAGTCATAGGCGGAGCTTCCGCCGTCAAGCCAATCCAGAAGGTTACGAACAAGCTTCGGCGCTTGGTGCAGTAACACACTAATTTGATCCCGCCTTCGAGGCGGCAGGAGCCATTCGCAAGATGAGCGATTCGTCTCAACCCGGTCCGCCAAGGATTCAGATTCAGACCCAATCGGGGTGTAACGCGCGTTGCGTGTTTTGTCCAAACGAGGCCGTGCTGAGATCGGACCTTTCGCAAGGCCGAATGCCGCCCGAACAATTTCAACGGATGATCGACGAGTTGGCCCTCACACGGCCGCGACGGGTGAGCCTGTATCTGCAGAACGAGCCGCTGCTGGATAGCCGACTGCCGGAATTCACCGCCTATGTGGCCGAGCGAATTCCGAAGACCAGCACCCTTGTGACGAGTAACGGCACACACTTGCGCGAAGACGTCGGTGCGAAGTTGATTGACGCCGGGTTGAAGCGGCTGAAAGTGAGCATTCAGTCGTTGCGGCGTGAAGTGAATATGGACATCATGGGCAAAACCTGCGACAGCGACCGGGTCGTCGCGAACGTATTGGCCATGCGCAAAGTAATCAAGGAAAAGCGGGCCAAACATTTCGATCTGCGCGTTTCGACCGTCGTAACCAACATGAACGCCGACGAGATGGACGAGATGCGAAAGTTTTGGAAGAGCCACGGCGTACGGCTTGTCACTTCGGCTTTGGAGAATCGGGGCGGCAATATCGACGGCGCGCTCTACATGAACCCCGGTGAGATGGCCGTCCGCGAGGATTGCATTCGGCCATCCCGCGAGATGTGCGTACTCTACAACGGTGATGCCGTCCTTTGCTGCGTCGATTGGCTCCGGGTCGAGGTGGCCGGCGACGTATTTGAGAGCGGCGTCCGCGACGTGTGGAACGGCCCTCATCTCGGCGATATTCGGCGTGCGCTCAAAGCGGGCGACACGAAGGCCATGCCCGGCATTTGCGTAGATTGCGCGGAAAGTGCTTGTCCCGCCAATCACCGCCGCGGCCTTAAAGAGTTGCTCAAGAGGGCCCTGGCCGGCGCGTAGAAACCTTTCGGCGGCGAACGCGCCTAGCAGCCCGTGGTAAAAGGCTTCATTTGGATTGAGAAATGCCACTCGGTG
>CAYNZS010000214.1:0-7302 GCA_964401695.1 uncultured Nitrospirales bacterium | reverse complement strand
AACGCTGGAAGTTGTACGGCGACAACCGGCTCTACGACGTAGAGAATGACGTGCTTGAGAAGAACCCGGTAACTAGCCCGGAAACCAACGCCATCCGGAAAAAACTGCAAGCGGCCATGGATAGAATGCCATCGGAAGGGCAGACGCTATTGAAATTCGATTGAGTTGCGGAGCGGCCCGCAGGATGCTTCGTACGCGACCGGCCGACATTTATACGTACAAGGGAATCCTAGATGCAAACGCTACTTGTCCCATCGAGAGGGTCGCGCTTCGCGGCCGCCCTGGTACTGACACTACTGGCAGCCGAAGTCGCCGACGCCGCTGAAGACGCGCTGGACACGGGCGATTCCGTCATGGCTTCGCTGGTGGAGGATTTCGCGAATCGGCCGCGCGAAGCGGGGGTGCGTTGTTGGTGGTGGTGGCTGAACAGCAATGTCACGAAAGAGGCCATCACACGCGACTTGGAGGCGATGTATGAAAAGGGCTTCAGTGGCGCGATGATTTTCGACGCGGGCACGGAACTCTGGTGGGGCCCCGACGCAAACCCGCCCAATGGCCCGCAGTTCGGCGGGCCGGAATGGACGGCGCTCTATCTGCATGCGTTAAACGAGGCCAAGCGCCTCAATCTGAAGATCGGACTCTCCATTCAGAGCGGGTGGAACCTCGGCGGCCCCAGCGTTACGCTGGATGACAAGGCCAAACAATTAACGGCCTCGGAAATACAGGTCGAAGGCGGAGAGACAATACGGGAAACGCTGCCTGTCCCGGAATCGAACTATGACTACTACCGCGACATTTGTGTTCTGGCCTGGCCGCGCAAGGCACGGGTGGCCACGCGGGCGTTCAGCTTACGCGCGAGCACAGAACAGCCGGGCCATTCCGTCGACAACATCAACATGCCCGGCGCCTATTGGGTAAGTAGGGGTACTCGGCCCAGCCGCGGCAAACCGCAGTGGATCGATGTTCAATTCGAGACTGAGAAGGAAGTGGCCCAATTGCGCATCAGGGGGCGGAAAGGCTACGGCCCGAAAACATGCCGCCTGCGTGCAATGGACACAAAAGAGACCACTGGCGATATTGATTTGAAGGACGGAGAGAATACGCTGTCTTTTAAGCCGATTAGCGGCAAGCATTTCCGTGTAATTATCGGTGACAGCTATGATCCGCGTTATCCCGACGCGCCGCGCAATGTGCAGGTGGCGGAGTTGGAGTTTTTGGACAGCGCGGGCAAGGAGTTGCTTGGAGCGGGCCGCCGCCCCATTCGCTATCTCACCGCAAAGTCGGGCGCGAAGGAACTGGGCGGCTCGGCACCCGACTGCCGTCTCCTTCTGGATGATATTCCCGCCACCCCCGGAGAAGAAGACGCGCGGCTTGTGGACATACTTGACATTACCGCGAAACTCGATACCAAGGGCGTACTGCGGTGGGACGCGCCGGCGGGCCCCTGGACGGTGATGCGCATCGGCTACACGCCCACCCGCGCCCATGTTAAGACATCAAGCGATAACTGGAAGGGGCATGTCCTCGACTACCTCAGCGCGGAGGCGTTCAACCGCTACTGGGATGAGCACATCGAGCCCCTCATGATTGCAGCGGGCGATATGGCCGGAACAGTGTTGACGCAGTTGGAGACGGACAGTTGGGAATGCGGCGGCATGAACTGGAGCTCCGGTTTCGCGAGCGACTTCA
The DNA here is from genome assembly GCA_964401695.1 of uncultured Nitrospirales bacterium. GTDB lineage: Bacteria > Hydrogenedentota > Hydrogenedentia > Hydrogenedentales > JAPYPO01. The sequence continues at coordinate 5,613 of CAYNZS010000214.1, read as the reverse complement.
AGGCGTACAACGGCTATGGCCTTACGAAGTATCTACCGGTGGTGGCGGGAAAAATTATCGAAAGCCGCGAGGTGAGCAACGCCTTTCTTGCGGACTTACGCAAAACCATCGCGCATTGCGTGTCGGAGAACCATTACAGGACTTTCGCGGAGCGTGCCGCGCGTCACGGCATCGGCATCCAGCCCGAATGCTCTGGCCCGCACGCCGCGCCCATTGATGGCATCACCAACTACAAGCACAGCGATATCGTCATGAGCGAATTTTGGATTCCCTCGCCGTTCAAGCCCTATCCACACAACCGCTTCTTCATCAAACAAGCCGCTTCATCAGCGCATATCTATGGTAAACGGCTCGTCGGGGCGGAATCGTTCACGTCCATAATGAAACCCCATTGGGGCGTCGAGCTTTGGCGGGACATGAAGCCCTCCATGGACTACGAGTTCTGCGAAGGGCTCAACATGATCTTCTTTCACACCTTCACCTGCTCTCCCGAGGGGATGGGCATTCCGGGTCAGGAATATTTCGCGGGCACCCATGTAAATCCCCAGATTACTTGGTGGGGTCTTTCCGGTGAATTTATTGACTACATGAACCGCATTCAGGCGGTCGTCCAACAGGGAACCTTTGCTGCGGATGTCTTGTATTACTACGGCGACCACGTTCCGAACATCGCCGTCTATAAAGGCTTCAACCAGGCGGGCGCGTTGCCGGGTTACGACTACGACGTGACAAACGAGGAGGTCTTGCTGCAATTGAAGGTTGCCGGCGGCACTGTGGTTGTGCCCAGCGGATTGCAGTATCGCGTATTGGTGCTGCCCGATCACAAGGTGCTTTCGCTGGCAGCATTGGAAACAGTGAATGAACTGCTGCAAGAAGGCGCAACAGTGCTCGGGCCGAAACCGGAACGGTTGGTGAGCTTGGTGGGCGGCGGCGGCGCGCAGCAACGCTTCCACAGCCTCGCCGACGGATTTTGGGGCGGCACACCTGACGAGCGCGGTGAACGCCAAGTCGGAAAGGGGCGGCTTGTCTGGGGCGAAAGCGTGCGGGACTTCCTGCAAGGGGAAGGATTGGCTTTTGATTTCGAGGCGCTCGGCGCGGAAGAACAATCGGACTATGAATACATCCACTACACCCTCGGCCAAGATGATCTGTATTTCGTCTCCAACCGAACTGATCGGGCTCAAGAAATTGACTTGGCCTTCCGCGTTACTGGGAAGCACCCCGAATTGTGGAATCCCATCACCGGTGAGAGCCGGAAGGCCAATGCCTTTGTGCAGAAAGACGGACGCACCATTGTTCCTATGGAATTCGATGCCCATGGTTCCTGGCTCGTTTTGTTCCGAGGCGAAATCGCTCCAACCACGCAGGGTAGCAAGGCAAGCAACTTCCCGAGCTTGAAAACTGTCGCCGAAATCTTCGGCCCGTGGAGCGTTGCCTTCGAGCCAGAATGGGGTGGCCCTGAAAAGACGGTGTTTCCGACGCTCACCGATTGGACGGAACACAAAAACAAAGGCATCCGGCACTATTCTGGGACGGCAACATACGCCAACGCCTTTGAATTGAGTCCTGAGCCCGGCAAACGGTACTGGCTGCAGCTCAACGACATCCAGGACGTCGGCATCGCCCAGGTAGCGCTCAACGCACACGGTCTTGGTGTTGTATGGACCTCACCGTTCCGCATCGAAATCACGAAGGCGCTGAAGAGCGGCGGAAACACGCTAGAAGTCACCATGGCAAACTCCTGGCAAAACCGTCTTATCGGTGATCGCGGCAAGAAGCAGAAAGACCGCTACACTCTGACCAATATCAAGGTCAAAGACGGGTGGAAACTCCGCCCCTCCGGCCTTTTGGGGCCGGTCGAGATCAAGGCAGACTTGGAATGATCGCATGAAGAAGAAACCTCGTGTACGGCTAAGGATAAACCAAACTGTTACATCATTGGCGGCCCCAACGGGACTGGCAAGACAACATTTGCTATGCGGTACTTGCCGCGTATGACGGGATGCACCAATTTAGTAAACGCCGATATGATCGCCTCGGGGCTGTCACCATTGAATCCCGAGAAAGCCCAATTGGCAGCGGGACGTGTGTTTCTTACCGAAATAAAAAAGCACATCTCCGAGAAAAAGGACTTTGCCTTTGAAACGACACTATCCGGTCGCGGCTATGTGAAACTGTTAAAACAGCTCCAAGCGGATTCATGGCGGATTGTTCTATTCTACCTGTGGATACCAAGCGCGGAGTTTTCCAAATAGTGACGCTAAGCGCCACTATCACTGGGATGAACTCCGACGCCGAAAGCCGCCACAGGGAGTAACGAATTGGGAGCTGTGGCGAGGCATTAAATTTCTTCGCGGTCTCGACTGCATCCGACTTCCGTTGACAAGTTCAATGGGGAAATCTTGCACATATTGTCCTCGTGACCCGATCCAAGAGTATTGCCGTGATTTGGACATGCATGCGGGAGGCACCGTCGAAATATCTAGCCCGATATTAACGAAAGAACACCAAGAGCGATTCTACATAAGTTCACTCATCAATGAAGCAATTACGTTTAACTATAATTTGATAAATGATAATCCGTCAATTGTCAACTCGCGACAACCTCAATTCCGCGCCACTCGAGGGGAGGGGGACAGGCTAGCGGAGTTCTCCCGTCCCGTTGTCATACGCCCACGACTCGCCGTCGTAGGGGTGTTCCGGGATGAGTCCGCCGCTCCACCTGCTCCATTCTTCCAGCGAATCGGCATACCGGCCGTGCGCCTCACGAAAGCGCCGCATCTCCGAATTGAGCGCGCGGACGACGCGCTCCCTTCGAGATTCGAGCAAGACTGTATTCTGAATCTCGCCCGCCGCGTCGATGAAATACCGCCCATGCCGCTTGTCGCCTGGGAGTTCATTCAACACACCGGCCGCGATAACCTCATCTAAGCGCTCCGGTTGTTTTCCCATATGCTCCGCGTAGAGTGTCAGCACCTGCCCCAGCATCTTGACGTTCTCGAGAATAATCAGGTCGAGGAGTCTTTCTTCGGCAAGCTGACGTGTGACATCATCGTCCGCATTGGCAATCACATCTTGCCACATGAGCATCGCGTGACCCAGGAGATCATATTTTCGCCCTATGTCATGCGCAAGCTGCAAGTAGTACCGCGCGTACTCCTCGTTCTCGGCAAGTTCCGCTGCAATGCGAAGGTAATGGCCTACCAGCCTCGGCGTTTCTTCGCGTTCCCGGCGGTTGAGCAAGAAGACCTGGATCAACTCGAAAGATATGTCCGACGAATACGGGTTGGCGATCAGTCCGCGGTGGAGCACATTGAGGGCTTCGTCGTCCGCGCCGATCCCGGCGAGCAACATCCCTCCCCTCGCGTAGGCCCCCTCGAAATAGGGGTCGAGGCGAACGACCATGTTGACCAGGTCGGCGAGCCATGTGAATTTTCGGTCGGGATTGTGGAATTCCCTCGACGCATAGTCGATCGCCCGCACCCACAGAATATCCGCGATGACACTGCTAAGGCCAACGGTAAAATGAGTGAGGAGGCGGTCGTTGGGAAGGAACAGAAGCTCCTCGTCGAACGATCCTCCCTTCATCGAATCGATACGGTCTTGCGCAACCTTGTTCGACGCGATGGCTACGACAAATATCAGCGGCGCAGCGATAATGCGTTTGCCCAGTACCCTCATGCCTGGCTACAGATCCTTATTCTCGAACGCCATCGCGGCAAACGCCAGCAGCATCCCCGTGTAGATCGCGCCGTACACGAGCGTCCAGATTACATACGCCGCGCTGACCGGCACACCATTGGCCGCCTCGGACCGGATATCGAAATTGGATAGATTCGGCACTAGATAGTAGATGCCGCGGCAAACGCCCTCCCAGATCGAGCCGTCGAAGTGCGCCGGCAAATCGACCAGGATGCCCGTCGCATGGCCGAGCACATAGCACGAAAAGACTATGATCGCCCCGAGGATGGGCGAAGTGAGCGAACTAAGCAGCACGGAAAAGGCCGTGACAAGGAGCAATTGCCAGTATATAAGGACGGTGGCCTCGACGAATGTAAGGGTGACCGTACCGCCCAGGACTGCAAAGTACAGCGCGGCCACCGCGAACATGATGAATGTCACGACTCCGAGCAACGCCGCGAGGCCCAGGTACTTACCCAAGATAAATTCGCAACGCCACATGGGCCGGGAGAGGATGGTGTAGATGGTGCACTTGTCGATATCTTTGTATATGAGATTGGTGCCAACGAATATGGCTATGAGGGCGCCAAACACGGACACGGCGGCCAGCGATATATCGGCGACAACCTTCTGATCTTCGCCGATCGTGATCCAACCGATAGCCTTCGAGCCGAGAATGGTCCCCAGCGCAAAAAACAGCAGCACGTAGAGCACTCGGTCGCGCACCGCCTCGCGGAAGGTGTTGATGGATACGGCGAGAATCCTCACGGTTTGGCCTCCTGCTCGCGCATGAAGTAGTCTTCGAGCGAGTCCTTCACCGGGGTGAACTCGTGAATTATCCCCCCATGGCCGTGAACCGCCTTGACGACTTCGTTGGCCGCCGCGACATCTTGGCAGAGCAAACGCAATCCGCCATCGGACTCGCGGAAACTCAGCGCCTGGCTCTTCAGTTCGCCGGCGATGCCGTTCGACAGGCCATCGGCAACGACCTCGACCTGCTGGCCCTGCCGGTCCAGCAATTCATTGATGGGCCCCTGGGTGACCATCCTTCCGTCTCGGAGTATGCCGACGCGGTCGCAGATTTGTTCGACATCGCTTAGAATGTGCGAACTGAAGAATACCGTCTTCTTTTGGTCGTGCATGCGCTGGATTAGCTCGCGGATCATCCGCCTCCCGAGAGGATCCAGGCCCGACATGGGCTCGTCGAGCAAAAGCAAATCCGGGTCGCCCGACAAGGCGACGGCGAAGCCCATGCGCTGCCTCATTCCTTTGGAGAATCCTCGGATGCGCCGGTCGGCGATGTCGCGAAGTTCGAGCAACTCGGAGAGGCGGTCCCATTCCCTATTACGCTCTTCCCGCGACAGGCTCTCGAGGCGCCCATAGAAATCAAGCGACTCGCGGGGCGTCAGGTATTCGTAGAAATAGGGATTCTCCGGCAGATAGCCGATAGCTTTGCGCGACGCGCGTTGCCGCACATCCAGCCCACAGACCGAAGCCGAGCCCCGCGTAGCGCGGATGAGGCCGCACAGTATCTTGAAGGTCGTCGTCTTCCCCGCGCCATTCCGGCCCAGAAATCCGTACACTTCGTTCGCCTCGACCCGCAAGTCGAGAGAATTGAGCGATGGCTTGGAACGACTGCTAAGCCTCCTGCCATATAGCTTCGTAAGGCCCTGAGTCTCAATCGCGTACACGGTTGCCCCACTCCATAGATTCAGGTTTGAAACCATCGCCCGCTCCGGCTGCGTCGCGCCGAATTTTACCGCAACGATTCGCGTACCCGCAATGGACGCCGAATCCGCCATTGCCGCGTCCGTTAATGCTGTTTCCATCTCATCCGCCCCACTAAGCCAAGCGGAGTATCTCTATTTCGTTGGGCTTCTAGCCTAGAGTTTTGCGGTTACGCAGCCTGTTTATTCGCATGGTTGTTAGCCC
>CAYNZS010000213.1:0-7374 GCA_964401695.1 uncultured Nitrospirales bacterium | reverse complement strand
TTGGGCTTCTGGCGTATCGAGATCCTTCACTTCGTTCAGGATGACAGAAGACGAACGCTTTGCCTTGCCGGGATTGGCCCCTGGGAATGTGTGACATACACGTGGCCATTCTTAACCCGGATATCTCACCGCTTTTCTACTGCGACAGCGGATAAGGCCACTCTAACAAGACTTTTCTCGCCTTTCGACCTCGACGTGGCCCGCCACGCTGTCGACCGAAAGGTTTCGAATAAGTCTCGTCATAGCAACCTTCTCCACCGTCTCGCTACGAAAACCGGTGAGATAACCGGGTTCCCATGTTCGGCGAAAGGGAACTTCGCTGAGTCGTGTGGTATTGTCCTCCCCGTCAGCAGATGCAGGGAGGATAAGCAGTCCGTGTCCGAAAAAAAGCGCGTGGCGGTTCTCATGGGGGGCGCGAACGCTGAACATGACATTTCGATGCTTTCAGGCTCCATGGTTGTTGAACATTTGCCGCCGGATCGATACGAAGCGATACCCATCCACATCGCGAAGGATGGCTCTTGGTACTTCCGGCCTCCGAATGGTCCGCCTATCTCTTTCGCGGACGCCATGCCGGCCCTGAGCGCGCTTTCTATGGACTGCGTGTTCATTGCCCTGCATGGCCCTTTCGGAGAGGATGGCCGAATCCAGGCCGCGCTCGACCTGCTGCAGATCCCCTATACGGGGTCCGGATCGGGCGCGAGCGCTCTGGCTATCGACAAGACGCGCGCCAAGGCGGTAGTTTCCGGGGCGGGAATCCGCGTCGCAAGACAGATTGAGATTGGCGGGCATGACTGGGACGCGTCGCGGGATGGGGCGACAGGCAAAATCGCGGATATTGGGTTTCCGTGCGTCGTAAAATCGCCGTGCCTCGGTTCTAGTTTGGGCATGGCCATCGTTGAGGATACAGCGGCACTTCCCGGTGGCGTAGCGGTCGTGCGCGAGCACGGCGACCGAATCATGGTCGAGCAATTCGTCGAGGGCACCGAACTCACCTGCGGCGTGCTCGATGTGGGAGACGGCCCCGTGGCATTGCCGGTCACCGAGATCCGTCCCAAGAGCGATGGCTATTTTGACTACGATGCAAAGTACACACCGGGCGCTACTGACGAGATCACGCCGGCCGAGATACCGGGGGACGTGGCCGAGGAGGTCCGGGACATCGCGGTGCGCGCGCACGAAATCATCGGTTGCCGGGGCTTTAGCCGAAGCGACATATTCTGGACAGGCGATGGGCTGGTCTGGCTGGAGATAAACACGATACCGGGGCTGACACAAATGTCGCTTTTCCCCAAGGGAGCCCGCGCCGTGGGGACATCCTTTCCCGAGCTCCTGGGCCTGCTCGTAGACGCGGCCCGATGGGGTTGAGTTGGGCCCCGGCGCGTGTTCGGCTATCGCCTTTGTGCGCATGGTGCGGAGGTCTTATAATAGTGTCTTTCCACCTCCCCGCAGCCTACCGGAGATCCAGCAATGGCGAAAGACGACCTCAAAGCAATGTACCGCACGAAAAATTTGGGGGACTTCCCTGACACCTTCGAGGTGCTTGGGCGCGGCTATCGGAAAATCGAAGACCTCCGCTACGGCACAAACCCCCATCAGCCGGCGGCGTTTTACCAACCGGTTGACGGCTCCCTAGTGCTCGGGGCCTACGAAATTCTCAAGACGGGCAAGGGCGGCTTGAGCCAGACCAATGTGGAAGACATGCACCACGCCGTCGGCATTCTGAAATTCATGGGGCGTCCCGCGTGCGCCGTCATGAAACACTGCAACCCTTCGGGCGTCGCCATCGAAACGGGTGACCAGGATCTCAAGACGACCTACCAACGCGCGCGCGACGCCGACGCCCAAGCGGCGTTCGGATCTGTCGTCGTGTTCAACACGGAAGTCGATGCCGCCACCGCCGAAGAAATCATGCAGACCATCGTCGAAGGCGTGGCAGCACCCGGCTATGGCGAAGACGCCTTAGCCGCGTTCAACGATTTCGATCGCTTCAAACGCAACAAGGCGATCCGCATCATGAAGCTGCCCGACTTCGGGCCGTTGCCCAAGTTCATCGACGACGGCACGGACGTGCGCGAAATAAAGGTGTTCGACGACGGCTCGATCGTCCTCGCCGTGCCCTATCTCTCGCGGGTCAAGTCCACCGCCGATCTAGAGCCCGCGTACAACGAACACAAGAAGCATGGCCGCATTGACATCGGCCGCGCACCCACGCCGCAGGAACTCGAAGACCTCCTTTTCGCGTGGTACGTCAACATTCATGTGCGCTCGAACGGCGTCGTCATCGCGAAAAATGGACAGACGCTCGCGGTCGGCACGGGCGAACAAGACCGCGTCGGCGCGGTTGCGCAGGCTATCGCGAAGGCCAAGCAAAAGTACCAGGGCAACGAGGACATCCAAGGTTCCGTCATGGCCTCCGACGGCTTCTTTCCCTTTCGCGACGCCGTCGAAGCGGCCACGAACGAAGGCGTGACCGCTATCGTCCAGCCTGGCGGTTCCATCAACGACTACGATGCCATCGCGGCGTGCAACGAATCCAGTACGGCCATGGTGTTCTCGATGGAACGTTGCTTCAGTCATCATTAGGCCATCCGGCAAGGTAGCATGGGCTTTTATCACGGGCAAGATTCACGTGCCACTACGCCGATTCCTCTCTTTCCTGCGTGGGAACGAGGGGCGACTATTTGGCCGACCAGAGCCGGGGCTTCGCGAACGTGAAACTGAAATCGCGGTCCGAATCTCTCCCGTACCGTTCGTCCGGCGGGATTGACTGTTGTCGAGCCCAGTCCTCCGCGGTCGCCGCCACCGCCTTGTCTCGGTAAGTTATTTCGGGGAAGAGCGTTTCTAGGCCATCCTCGAGCCCGTACATGTGCCCGAATTCCGCATCAACGGAAGCCCTCCGGAACGATTCCTCGGACAGTGGCGTGGGGTTCTCCATGTGGCCGAAGGTCGCGGATTCGATACGAATCGAGTTGGACTCTTCGATGAAGAATAAGTCTAGAATGCGCCCCTCCTGAGGATAGTCGATTATGGAGGCCGTCTCGATTTCGAGGTAAGGATACCGGCCTTCGATAAGCCTGACCCGGTGGCGATGGGTGTGCCCGGCGACATGCACAATGATGTTCGGCTGGTTGGTCAAGTACGCCTGCCACTCGCGCGTCGAAACGGTATCCCCCGGATGGGAGATGTCGAAGTCTTCACTGGGATGGTGGGATGCGAGCAACACGAACTCTCCAGCGGCGCGGGCAGCCTCGACTTCGGGTTTCACGAAATTTTTGAATTGCTCGCGCGCCATCGTGCCGAAGTGATAGGGAAGTTTGAAGTTGGGGCCTGGCGATACGGTATCGATCACAACCAACCGCACCGGCGCGCCGGCTGTCGAGCGAATCGAATAGCGCACCGCGCCGGAATCGAGGTTGGCCGGCGTGAACCCATGCCCAACGGGAAGTGTGTCCGTATCGAAATGCGCTTCCATGAAGGAAACTTTCGATAAGTACCTGCGGCCACCGTCGGGAACGATGGGACCCGCGGAGAGGTCTTCGAGGCGGAGTTGGAGCGTCCGCGGGTCGAGGTGTTCCTCGCGCGCCGCCTCGACGATCGCCGGGCTCTGCGCGCTCAGCGGATGCAGGGCCAGCTGCGGCGGACGCAGGTCCATCAGTCCCAACAGGTATCCGACGGTCCCGAAAACCGGCGTAAACCATGTTGCCGAATCGGCGGAATTCCGGTTGACGGGAAACGTGCCCGAGGAATGATAATCGTGATTGCCGAAGACCGAGTACCACGGTATGTCGCCGACGCCTTCCGCTTGAAAGGCCAGCTTCGGATTTTCCTCCGGTGGGCCGGGCCGTAGCGCGCCATCCAGCTCGCCCGAATCGTGCGTGACCAGCCGGCCATCCATCGTGTCGATAATCCATCGCAACTCATTCTCCTGCGCGTTGTCAGCCAGATCGCCGGTGAACACGACAAAATCGATGGGCGGATTGGCCGGGTCCTCGTGGCGTTCCTTCAACACGCGCAGCGTAGCGTCCAAGGTTTGCAGCACGTAGCCTTCCTGAGGCCGCCAAGCACTGGTAATCAGCCGATCCCCGCGAACGGCGCGGGCCGGACTCTCCTTATCCGCGGCCTGCGTGTCCGAAATCTGAGCGAAACGGAGCCAATGGATCCCCGCGCCATCGGGTTGCGACTCCAAATCCGGCGGGGGCGCGCTCGGGCAACCCGCGCAGCAAAGCACGGCCGGCAGCGTTGCCACGAAGACGAGCGAGCGAGCGACGGCGCGAGCCGTCATAAGTCTGCCGCCCCTGTGGCGAGATGCATAATCTTCTCCTGCGTCGCCTCGTCCCGCGCAAGTTCGCCCGCGAGTTCCCCTTCGTGCATGACCAGAACGCGGTCGCACATGCCCAACACTTCGGGCAGCTCGCTTGAAATCATGAGAATGCTTACGCCGTCGCGCACGAGATCGTTCATGAGGCGGTAGATTTCCACCTTCGCGCCCACGTCTATGCCCCGCGTCGGCTCGTCGAAGATGAGGACCTTCGACTGGGTAAACAACCATTTGGCGAGCACGACTTTCTGCTGATTCCCGCCGCTTAGATTCTGCGCGGCCTGCTCGACCGAAGGCGTCCGAATATCCAAGCTCGAAACGAGACCCGTGACCACCTCGCGTTCACGGGGCAAATCCACAAAGGGCCCGCGCATCAACTTTTTCAGATTGGCAAGGGTCGCATTCTCGCGCACCGACATCCCGAGCACCAGCCCCTGGCTCTTGCGGTCTTCGGTCAGCAAGCCGATCCCCCGCGCGATAGCGGCCCTCGGCGATTTCACCGTCACAGCTTCGCCATCGAGAAAGACGCGGCCCTCGCCGGCGGTATCCGCGCCAAAAATCGCCCTGGCCACCTCCGTCCTTCCCGCGCCCACGAGGCCCGTCAGCCCAACAATCTCCCCGTGATGCAGCGAGAACGACACGTCCCGGAACGCGCCGCGCCGCGTCAGCCCCTCCACACGAAGGCGTTCCTCGCCACGCTCGAATACCTCCTTCGGGAATTCCTCCTTCAACTCACGGCCCACCATCATGCGGACAATCTCGTCGCGCGAGACTTCGCCCGTGGCATTCACACCAACATGCCGGCCATCGCGCATGACCGTGACGCGGTCGCCAATGTGAGAGATTTCATCGAGCCTGTGGCTTATGTAGATGATCCCGATTCCATCCGCCTTCAACCCGTGAATGAGATCGAAAAGCGCCTCCAACTCGTGATCGGTCAGCGTGGCCGACGGTTCGTCCATAACAATAATCCGCGAGTCGAACGACAGTGCCTTCGCGATCTCGACCATCTGCTGTTCGGCCACCGAGCATTCATGAACCGGTTTGCGCCAGTCCAGCGTCACGCCGATGCGCCGCAGCAACTCTTCTGCCTCGCAGTGGACTCGCTTCCAATCGATGAAGGGAGTCCGTCCCATTCGCGGCTCGCGCCCCAGCAAGATGTTCTCCGCCACGCTCAAGTGAGGGATCAGGTTGAACTCCTGATAAATCATGCTCACCCCCAACTGCTGGGCGTGGTGGGGCGACTGCAAGTGGACCTCTTTCCCGTCCACCCGAATCGTACCCGCGTCCATGGACAGCGCCCCCGCCAATATCTTCATCAACGTCGATTTGCCCGCCCCGTTTTCCCCCACCAGACAATGGGCTTCCCCAGGAACCAGATCAAAATCGACTTCATCCAAAGCCAAGACACCTGGGAACCGTTTGACGATCCCTTTCATTTCCAATAATCGCTCGTTCATAAGTTCGAACATCCTACCTCAATGCGCGTCTCGAACGTGATCTGAACACGCGGGTCTTGGCGAGAGCCTTTGCACTGCTCCTGAGAAACCTCCGCTTGCCGTTTCGATTGGAATGCCGGATCACGCATAAATGACAGACGCAACCAGCCTAAATACAACGGCTTACAAACACGCCTGACAGCTTCTGCATAATTCGCTAGAACACACATAGACAAGTTCTGTAATAGAAAGTCTATGCATAAGGAAGAAGACGATGGATTCAAAACTTCTCTCTGGAACTCTAGGGCTCATGACCCTCCAGGTGGTCAGCCCCATTCGACCTATGGATACCAGATTGCGCAGGAAGTACTGCAGAGGTCGGACGGCTATTTCGAATTAAAGGAGGGCAGCTTGTACCCAGCCCTGCACCGAATGGAGCGTGAGAATCTCCTCGAATCTAACTGGGTCAAGATGGATTCCGGACGGCGCCGAAAATATTACCGCCTCACGCCTGAGGGTCAGAAGGCGCCGGAAAAGAAGGAGGCGGATTGGGAACGGTTTGCGCTGGCGGTGAACGGTGTCTTGGGGGCGCAATCCAATGTCGTGGCGTGGCCAAGCGGAAGGCGCGATGCCGCCCCAAAGGTCCAGCGAACCCACGAACTTGCGCGAGGACATCGTGGACGAGCTGGCCGACCACCTGGCCCTCGCCGCCGAGCGCGAACGCGATGCAAGTGGATTCTCCAAAGAAACGGTATGGGCGCGAGTCTTGAAACGGTTCGGCGGTCCCAGCGCCATAGCCCGCCGGCTCTGGTGGGACGCCATGGGGGAGACCGTCATGCGAGAATGGACCCAAACTTCAGCAATCGTAGTAGGTGTCGTAGCGGTGTTGCTGTTCGTCGCGCTCGGCTTCAAGCAAATGCAGGCGACGAATTTGGCTGTGCTCGAAGCGCTGCAACGGCAGTCGAACGACGCGAACGAGCACTTCTCTACGATAGATATCTCAATTCACCGTGGTACTGCCGACGGTCCTCCCGCGGAAGGTATGGAGGTTGCCATGTCGGGGCATTGGTTCGAAGACAACCAGGTCACGGTGCGAGAGGAGACCGATTCCAACGACGGACTCTCGCTATGGCCGATTCGTCAAGGGCGGTTTCATCTTGAAGTCACCGACCCGAATTCAGGGCTTGTTTCGCAGCGCCCAACCGTGCTTCTTGGCGGCCACAAGGATATTTTCATCGTCGCGCCCTTCGCTGAAACCACGCCTGTCGATTGGGGGCTGCCTCCGTACGCCGACGATGAACACCAATTGGTCGATGTGGAGCTAAATCTGGAATAGAAAGCTGCCGATGGCGAGTGGAGGTCTAGACGACATATGCACATCGGCTCCGAAGGAATATGGCATAACTCCAATTCGAGATTCTCTCTCATGCACTCGCCCGTCCGGATACTGGACAGGCTAGGCCGTTCACTTCGTGCCTGGGGAGGTGGTGACGAGAGGGGAAGACTGATGGAACTCAAATTGCCACGCCGGACAGTTCTCCAAATCGCTGCTCTCAATGAGGCGTTTTCTGCCGCCCCAGCCCTGTAAATTCGATCTGAACCGGTGTACACTCT
>CAYNZS010000212.1:0-7386 GCA_964401695.1 uncultured Nitrospirales bacterium | reverse complement strand
GTATTTCCATGTGAAGAACGGTTTCCACACGGTGGAAGGTGTCATGCCGCGTCCCGGCGAGTTTAACCTCTACGTCTACGATGAGTGGAAGAAGGCCATCGACCCGCACAACTTCCGGGGCGCGATCGCCATACACGGCCAGACCCAAGCCCTGACGCTCAATTCAGCGGGTGACGACTGCCTCACCGGCTACCTCGACCCGGAACTGCCCGTGGCCTTTTCGGTCGAAGTGGCCATTGCCGGCGAGCAGCAATCTTTCGACTTCGACTTCGATGCGGTCACTCAAGATCCCACAATCGTTGGGGATTTGGGCCTCGGCCACATGGATCATACGCCCGTTCACCGGGATGATGGCGGCGGTTTCTTCATGGTTGATAACGAGTTCCATCACATTGAGGGGACGATGCCGCTTCCCGGCCGGTTCCAATTCTTCTTCTACGACGACTTCAAAGAACCGATTGATCCGCGGAATTTTTCCGGCAAGGTTGTCGTCGAGGAGGATCTGCCCAACGGCGATATCGCGGAGAAAGAATTCGAGTTGCGCCACGCCCAGGAAGAAGACGACTACCTCGTGGCGCAGATACCCGGAACGCTGCCTTACTCGCTTTATGCTTTGGTCAACTTCGCCGGCGAGGAGAAGCGCTACGATTTCACTTTTGAGAAGCTGACCAAGGAGCCGGTCAGAGTTCCTGGTTTCATGGCCGGTGTCAAGACCCCCGCGGATCCCAATCATTCGCACTACCGCCCACCGCTCACCATCCCCGATACGCCTGAGGGCATCCTCGCCGAACTTCAGATTCGGGACCGACAACTCCTCGCCATGATCGAGATCGAGGACTGGTTTGGCGTCTACAAACCGGCTTTCGATGCCAAGGATCTAGTCGCCGCGCTCGCTCCGTTTCAAGACGGTCTTGCGCCGCGTCAACGGGGCGACTTGAAACGCGCCACAAAACTCGTCAACGAATCCTCCACCTCGATAGATTCCGCGGGCGACTCTCAGAGCATGCCACGGCTCCTGAAAGTCTACGCGGATCTTAAGCGTGGCCTGGACATGGTCAAGAAGGTCTTTGCATCGGGCGACTCCAATAGGTGACCGACAATAACGGGCGAAATGGCTCGCGATGGCTTCGGGAGCCCCCCTCCATCAACTTGTCGATCACGTATCGCCACAACATGCTATGGGTCTGTTTTTGCGCCGGACGGAACCACCCACGGCATTGGTTGTACTGTCGTTGGGCGCGTGGCGCATCGTAGCGGTTTTCTTTCGGTTCTGAGTTCGCCAAAACCAAGATACCGAAAACATGCTGCGATGTCCTTTCTTTTTTCCACAATCGCTCGGGAATCACCAACAAGAAAAGGGGACGTCCTTACCCACCGGCCCTAAACCAAAAAGCCATGCCAGTTGCACTTAGTATATGAATTCGGGGTCTCAGGCGCAAGAAGAAGAGTTCTGAATTACCCCATCTTCGGATGCTATGATTGAGGTTTCGCGCCTCGCTCGGCGCATCGCGTCAAATAGGAAGCAACCTCACTCAGGGAAAGGCCGAAATGGCAAAGAACATCTACGAAAAAATCTGGGACGGCCATGTAGTCCACGAAGACGGCAACTCATCCCTAATCTATATCGACCGGCATTTCGTCCACGAAGTGACTTCGCCCCAGGCATTCGAAGGATTGCGCCTGGCAAACCGAATGGTGCGTCGGCCGGACCTTACCTTTGCGACGATGGATCACAACATCCCGACGACGGGACGCGACCTGCCCATCAAGGATCCATTGTCTAAGAAACAAGTGGAAGTTCTCGAACAGAACTGCGCGGCGTTCAGCGTCGAGCTGTTCAACATGAAAGACCGGCGCAACGGCATCATCCACGTCATCGGACCCGAGCTCGGCCTCACCCAGCCCGGCTTTACCATCGTCTGTGGCGATTCCCATACCTCGACCCACGGCGCGTTTGGCGCGCTGGCGTTTGGCATCGGGACCAGCGAAGTCGAACACGTCCTGGCCACGCAAACGCTCTCGCAACGCACCTCCAAGACCATGGAAATCCGGGTCAACGGAACGCTGCCCACGGGCATGACGGGCAAAGATATCATCCTCGACATCATCGGTAAGATCGGTACGGCCGGCGGCACGGGCTATGTTATCGAATACACCGGCGAGGCCATCCGCGCGCTGAGCATGGAAGGCCGCATGACGGTCTGCAATATGACCATCGAAGCCGGGGCGCGCGCCGGACTCATCTCGCCCGACGACAAGACGTTCGATTACATGAAAGGCCGCGAATATCTGCCGGAGGATGTCTCGTTCGACGATCTCCGCGCGCGCTGGTCCGTCTTTGCATCCGACGAAGGCTGCGCCTACGACCGGGTATTGGAAATGGATGCGGCGGCTATCGAGCCCCAAGTGACCTGGGGCACCTCGCCCGGCATGGTCACAGGAATCACCGGGAAGACACCTGTCCTAGAGGGCATTTTAGATCCAAACACGCGCGCCGCGACGGAAAAGGCGCTCGCCTACATGGATCTCGGCGAAGGTGTGCCTATGGAAGAGGTGCGCATTAACAAGATGTTCGTCGGCTCGTGCACCAACGGCCGAATCGAAGACTTACGCGCCGCATCCGCGATCGCCAAGGGCCACGCGGTTAACGGTTCCATAGACCAGGCCCTCATCGTGCCCGGCTCTCACGAAGTAAAAGAACAAGCCGAGAAGGAGGGGCTCGACGTCGTCTTCGAGGCATCCGGATTCGAGTGGCGCGACGCGGGCTGCTCGATGTGCCTCGCCATGAACGACGACTACCTCAATCCCGGCGATCGTTGCGCCTCCACGTCGAATCGGAACTTCGAGGGACGGCAGGGCAAAGACGGCAGAACGCATCTGGTCAGCCCGGCCATGGCCGTTGCCGCGGCCATCAAAGGCTATTTCACGGATATCCGGAACTGGGAGTTCAACTAGGCCCATCCAAAAATACCGAACGGACTATTGTGTGATAAGTAGATGGAATCCGATCTTCTTTCTGAAAATGAGATGTGGGGCTGCCGCCCCTGCGGTCCCACATTTGTGCGTGCCACAACCCTGAGACTGTTTCCTCGGAGTCGCAGTTCTCGGGCGTCAGCGAAAATATGCGGATCTGAAAAGAGCGTCGCACCATGCCTTGTTGCCTGATTATAGCCGCTTCGGTCTTTCCGCGCCTGACGCTTGCTGTCATGGCGCTGACGGGCTATGGCGGCAGGGCCTTCGAGACGATATTGTGGCCGTTGTTGGGCTTCTTCTTCATGCCTTACACGACCTGCGCCTACGCCATCGGGACGAACGCCCATGGCAAGATGACGGGTTGGGCCTTGGGCTTGCTCATCATCGGCGTATTTCTTGACCTTGGCAGCACGGGTGGCGGCGCGCGATATCGGCGGGGCGCCCATTATCGCGTGGAGAGGCGCTAACCCGCCTACATTCAGAACACGAGCGAAAGGCGAACGACTATGAATCCATTTACGACCCTGAGGGGCCTCGTCGCCCCCCTGGACCAGCCGAATGTCGACACCGACCAGATCATCCCGAAGCAGTTTCTTAAGCGGGTGGGACGTAGCGGCTACGACGACGCCCTGTTTTTCGACTGGCGGTTCCTCGACGACGGCAAGACGCCCAATCCCGATTTCGCGCTGAACGAATCCCGTTACGAGGGCGCGTCTATCCTCTTGGCGCGCGAGAATTTCGGCTGCGGCTCGTCGCGCGAACACGCGCCTTGGGCGTTGGATAACTATGGGTTCCGTTGCATCATCGCGCCATCGTACGCGGATATTTTCTTCGGGAACTGTTTCAATAACGGCATGTTGCCGATCACGCTGAGCGACGACATCGTGGATGGGCTCTTCGCGGAGGCTTTGGCGAACGAGGGTTACGAACTCGACATCGATCTGCCCACGCAGACGATCGCTCGGCCCGATGGCTCGATCCTCTCCTTCGACATCGACGCCTTCCTCAAGGAACGCCTCATTAACGGTTTAGACCAAATCGGCCTAACGCTGCGCCACGAGGAGAAGATCGCGACCTTCGAGAAAGCCGCCCAAGCCTGACTCATCGTTAACCGGGTTAAGCCACCGCCTCTGCCTGTTCCACAGGGACTTTCGCAAACAGTGCCGCCCCTTTTCGAATGACATCCCCCTCGATCCTCCTTCAAAGATGGCACCGACAAAAGTCGCCAAGGCTGTCATCCTGAGCGAGAGCGAAGGATTTCTTTCGTGCGCAAGTCGTTGGCGGAGAAGAGATTCTTCACTTCGTTCAGAATGGCGATGAAGCGCTTCTATCAAGATTGCCGACTTTTCTCGGTGGCGTCTTCAAAGGGGGGGTCTGTCGTTGCGCTCCGCCAGTGTGCGCATGATAGCGAGAAGTACCGACCCGAAAAGCCAAAAATAAAGTACGACTACCGCCCACGCGCCTACGAACGGTGCGAGATGGAACTCGCCCGCGCCTTCGCCAAATGGCCACATGGCGCGCCGCAGAGGCGGCAGGGCGTCTATGGCGAGCAGCATGACTAAGCCAACAAAAAGCAATCCCGCAAGATTCTTATAGTGAGGAGGCGTGTTCCCAGAACTAGCCGTTAGCAGGGGCTGACGAAAGTCGAAATCCGCCAATTGGCCCTTCAACGCGTTGTCACCGCTACCCTCGGCGTTATCGGCGAAAGGCGCTTCGGGCGTGGCGACGGCCGCATCCCCCAGATCCTCCTGGAGCGTATCGAAGCTTAAACCCTCGTTGCTCGGACCGGCCGCGGCGGTATCCGTCTCATCGTCGTCCTGAAGCTCGGCGAAACTCATCCCCTTTCCGCGATGCGCGCGCGTCGATACTTCCGGTGCGCCCGCTCCACGTTGTCGGCTCAAACACTCCGCGCAATACGTTTCTCCGCTTGGCGATACCGTCAGGTGATTTACGCAGAACCCGCCGCCGCATCCGGCGCAAGCGCGGCCGCACTCCGCGCAGACCGGACTTATGCACTTCGTACAGGAGGCAATGGCGTCAAGGACGGTGCATACACTGCATTTCAATGTAGAAAGCCTTTCAAGATGGGCGAACGAATGAGAATGATATCGAGAAACCCAGTTCATCTTAGCACAGCGGTGGCGGATGGACAACGAGCACGCGTCATTTCGCCGGAGCCCGCGCTTGAAATTTGGACGTAACTACTAGCTTGCAATGCATAGTACTTTGTGGTAAGATGAACGCAGATGATCGCTAGGAGCCATATGTGAACCCACAGCCCAAAGCCATCGATTTCGCGAATTGGACGACCCAGGTGCGCAAAGGGTTGCTGGAGTTGTGCATTGTGAATCTGTTGGCTCGCGGCGAGTTATACGGCTACGATCTGGTCAAGCGCCTGGCGGACGTCAAAGGGCTGCTCGTTGCGGAAGGCACGGTCTATCCGCTTCTGTCACGGCTACGGAAGGCAGGGCTGTTGAAGACGCGGTTGGAAGAGTCGCCGTCGGGTCCGGCGCGAAAATACTATTCGCTCACGCGCCAGGGTCACCGGGACCGGACGCGGCTGAATGCGTATTGGAACGAGTTGAACCGGGGCGTGTCAGAACTGCTCGATGAAAGAGAGGGGAATCATGCCTGAGTGGACTTAGGAAGCAAGCGAATACCTTGATGGCTATCTGAAGCAGGTCGTGGCGTTGGCGCGAAGCCAGGGCGATGACGCGGCGGATATCGTGAATGGCTTATGCGACCACATAATGCGGGAGGTCGAGGGCATCGCGGGCGAATCGGTCGACATTGACGGACTACTTGCGGCACTGGCAAACATCGGGACGTCGGAGGAAGTAGCGAGTCTCGACACACCGTTGAGGAGCCCGAGTCGAGCCGCTTCCACGCGACGACTGGATCCGCGGCTCCGCCGCCCTTGCAGCCCTCCTCCGTGCTACCACCTACGAAACAACGTTCGTGGTAAAACTCGTGGCCGGGCTGTGCGTTGGCGGTCATTCTGTTCTCTGGTCTCGCATTCGTGCTTATGGTTGTCGCGTTGAATATTATTGGTATCGCTGTCATGCCTAATCTTCTTCGTTCCCGCGAGGTGGCCAACGGCGCGGCGGCTCACGTGACCTGTAAGCATAATCTGATGCGGATTGCTCTCAGCCTGCGCATCTATGCCAATGAACACGATGGGCCTTCCCCCCGCTATCTGAACAGTCAGGACGCCTGATGTTCGGTCCCGAGGCTCTTCATCCCGAGTACATGCTTGAGCCAAAGTATCTTCTTTGCCCTGCGGTAGGCGACTTGGGAATAGTGGGTGGGAGCGGCTTTACAGTTCGGGTGATAGACGACCACTCTCTCTTATACTTTGGTCACGCGCTTGCTAGCAAGGAAGACGGCTTGGCTTACGTCGAAGCCTATCGAGCAGCCGCGCGTGCCGGTGATGGCTTCGACCACGATTTTGTCACACCAGACGGTACTGTCTTGCCACGCATTAGGGATGGAGTCGTAGCTGGATCGGAGAAACTGGATTCGGAAAAGGTTCCTGTCGTTATTGAGTGGCCCGATCAGCATATGCCGCCCACTGGCGGCAATGTGCTGTT
The DNA here is from genome assembly GCA_964401695.1 of uncultured Nitrospirales bacterium. Classification (GTDB taxonomy): domain Bacteria; phylum Hydrogenedentota; class Hydrogenedentia; order Hydrogenedentales; genus JAPYPO01. The sequence goes on along the minus strand of CAYNZS010000212.1, from coordinate 823 downwards.
CCCTGATGGGCGTGTTGAATTCATTGAATTGGGCGATAAATTCCCCATGACAGAGCTATTCATAGAAGCGCTCGGATTGATAGACGAGAGAAGAGACACGGCTCAGGTTAAGGGGATTATCTGAATGTGGGACCGCCGCCTCGGCGGCGTTGGGCAGCGAGAAGACTTCCGGCTTAGATCGACCGCCGGGATGGCGGTCCCACATTCGTGCTTTTGAACAACATGAAGCTATGAGATCACAAGTGGTCTTCAGGAGACGCCACCGACAAAAGTCGGCAGAGGTGTCATCCTGAGCGAATGCGAAGGATCTCCTTCGTGTGTAAGTCGCTGGCGGAGAAGAGATTCTTCACTTCGTTCAGAGTGACGATATAGCGTTTTTTTCGAGATGGCCGACTTTTATCGGTGACGTCTTTGGAGGGGGATCGAGAGGGATGTTATCGGAGCGTTTCGGTATTCTTATGGATTACTTTCTTGACAGCGCCCACCTCCGTGCCGGGGGCAACTTGTGGGAGGGTCGAACGCGCGAGGAACTTCGCGGTCTTGCTCGCGCCCCGTACAACATCAATCGGAAACAACATACAGGTGTTTTCTAGGAGAACGGGTGGCACGCCCAAACTCGTCTTGGGGGTGGAGCTCTCTCTGTAAGTCCCCACCTCCAAGCAAGCTTGAAGGTGCCAGCCGTGTTTCTTGTGTTCTTCTGCGAATTTCCCGCGCAGCGAGTATTGGCTCGCCATGACAGGTAAGATGGGTTTGCTTCCTTGGCAGCCTTAGACCCATCTTCTACAGTTGAAAAACTTAACCGGCTGTTTTGCAAGCACTTACG
>CAYNZS010000211.1:0-7417 GCA_964401695.1 uncultured Nitrospirales bacterium | reverse complement strand
AATTGCTGCCGCCGAAACCAAAGGAACTGACCGCCGCTCGCCGCGGGTGTTCTTCGCAAGGAAGCCATGGCCGTTTCGCCGTGTTCACGTAGAAAGGCGTCGCGCCGGGGGCCACCACATCCTGTGGCCGCTCGACTTTAATGGTTGGCGGGAGGACTTTATCATGGAGCGCCATCGCGGCTTTGATTAGCCCCGCCGCGCCCGCGGAGGATTTGGTGTGGCCAATCTGCGACTTCACCGATCCGAGTGCGCACCAGGGGTTGCGTCCGTTCTTAGCGTACACTTCGGCGAGGGCGCTCGCTTCGACCGCGTCGCCGCGTTTCGTGCCCGTGCCATGCGCCTCAAGCAACTCAATGGAATCGGGTGACACACCCGCGTTCTCGTAGGCCTCCAGCAGCGCCTTCTGTTGCCCCTGCGCGTTGGGCGCGTAAATTGCATCGCCCTTGCCGTCGCTGGATGAACCGATGCCCTTCAACACAGCGTAAATGCGGTCGCCGTCGCGTTCCGCGTCTGCGAGGCGTTTGAGGACAACTACGCCCAGGCCCTCTCCGAGAATCGTGCCATCCCCTTCGTGGTCGAATGGTTTCGCGTTGCCCGTGGGCGAGAGGGCAGGCGTCTTGCTGAAACACATGTACATGAAAATGTCGTTGAAGGTGTCGATACCCCCCGAGACCACCATGTCGGCCTTGCCGGATTCCAGTTCGAGCGCGGCCAGGTGGATGGCGCTCAGCGAACTTGCGCAGGCCGCATCGACCACGCAATTCGTGCCACCGAGGTCGAGGTGCTTGGAGATTCTTCCCGCGACGACATTCCCCAGCAAACCGGGGAAAGAGTTTTCCTGCCAATCGACGTAAGAATCGGAGATGCGCTCCATCACGTCCTTGGCCGTCGAGTCGTCCACGCCCGCATCGCGCAACGCCTTCTTCCAACGCGGATGCCCGAGGCGGGCACCGAGAGGGATAACCAGTTCGAGCGTACCCGTAACGCCCAGAATAACGCTGACTTTTTCGCGCAAAAACTCGCGGTCCTCTCCATAGCCAGCGTCTTCCAGGGCGCGCTCAGCGACAACCATTCCCAACAGTTGGGAGGTATCCGTCGCCTCGAGGGCATTCGGCGGGATCCCGTACTTCAGCGGGTCAAACTCGAAAGGACTCAGGAATCCGCCACGCCGTCCATAGGTGAAATCCGGCTTCTTCTGGTCTTCCGAAAAATAGTCTTCGAGTGGCCAATGCGTTTCGGGCACTTCGGTAATCGCATCGACACCCTGGCAGATGTTGGCCCAATACGACTCCAAGCCATCGGCCTTGGGAAACATGCAGCCCATCCCGACAATCGCGATAGGCGCCCCCCTAACGGGAGTCTCGTTCTTGTCCGGGCGGAGCGCTTCGCTCACGACGCCTGGCTCCGCGCCGTAGCATCCGTTTGACCGGCAATAGCGTCTTCGATTTCATCGGCGGGCTTCGGACGGATTAGCGTGGCTTCCAGTGGAAGGGCCACGCCCAAGCGGAGCAGCGCCTGGACCCGCGCCAACGCAGCCGCTCCGTGAAGCAAGTTCAAGGCGACGAGGCCCACGGTTCGGTTTTCGACCGGTTCTAGGCACGATCCCTTAACCCACTCGTTGAACGCGCCCATCGCCGGACCGCACCATATTTGGAAATCCATTTTGCGATCTTCCACGCCGTTGTTGGCCCAACCGGACGCTTGGCCCATGTAGGAGCGGAAGATAAGCGCCATTTTGTGGCGCGGATCCTTTTCGGCCTTTTCAATCTGCCTCGGGTCGCGAGCCTCGAAGAAAGCCCGCGTCTGTTTCCACACATCCTCCAGCGGCGCGCGAAAAACCGTTGTCTCCAGCTTCTCGCGTTCGTCCGCGGGAATATCAGCAAGGCTCTGGCAGGCGCGGTACAAATCATAGAGCTTCGCCGCGCGCATCGAAAACATCGTGCCCCGTTTCAACACCTGTACCTCGACACCCATCTCGAACATATCCGCCGCCGGTGCCATGGTCGTGTCCGCCTGACCGGCTTCCGCGAGCATGCCCCGCACCAGATCCGACGAACCGGATTCGACGCAAGCCTGGTTGACCGTCCCCGTCATGACATACGCCGCGCCCATTGCGAAGGCCGCAGCCGTAGAAGCGGGCGTGGATATCCCCCCGCCCAAGCCCACACGAAGAGGGATCGAATAACCGTATTCCTCGGCCATGCGGTCGCGCGCCGCGCACAAGGTGGGAAGAAGCGCGATGGCCGGCCGATTGTCCGTATGCCCCCCGGAATCGGCCTCTGCCGTGATATCCTGGGCGACCGGTATTTCCTTAGCCAGTTCCGCTTGCTCCGGGGTGATTTCGCCCGCTTCGAGTAGTTTGCCGACCAACTTCTCCGGAGGAGGCGCAAAGAATCTTGACGCGATTTCGACACGGGATACTTTCGCGATGATCCGGTTCGGCGTAACCACCTGCCCGTCCCCACCACGATAAATTCCGTGCAAACGGTACTTGACGATAGGCAAAGTCAGGCGCAAGAAAGCCGACGCTTCGACCAGCCGCACACCGTGGCGCAAATAGAGATCCACCACCTCCGCTTCCAGGGCGGACTCAGAGGGAGAATGGATGAGGTTGAACGCGTGGGGCACGTCCCCAAGGGACTCCTTGAGCGATAGGATCGCCGCTTCGACCTGCGCGATGGGCAGTCCAGCCGCGCCGAAGAACCCGAGCATGCCCCGACGCGCCAGGCCTTCGACGAGTTCCACCGAGGAGATGCCGTTCGCCATCGAGCCCCCAACATACGGATAGCGAATGCCGTAGTCGGACAGGAATCCAGGATCGCCCAAGGATTCGATGGGACACGGGGCAACCCAGCCCAGCAAAGCCTCTCCCTCGCCCTGCGCGGTTTCGCCGAACAAAGCTTCGCCGCCGGATGCGACAACCGGCTGACTTTCGGACTCAACGACAAACAGGGGTTGATCGAGACGTTGAACCGCCTGGGCGACTTCCACACGGCCTAGTATCGAGCCGTCTACCCCTTCCCGCCAAAGGCCCTGGGGCGTTGCCCGTTCGGTCGGGAAATGGTGGGCAAATGAAGTATTCAAAGCGAATGGGTCCTTGGCGTACGCAGTTAGCCTCGAGGTACCGTGGGCCTAGCAAGAGCCGAACGAACGATAACGAGGCGCAACACGATTTCGTCCGATTCAGAACAAGCAGGGCATGGAGCTATTTTACAGCTTATCCCCTGATTCTTCAAGCGGTTGGGGCCGAATTCAGCGCCGCTTGACTCTCGTTGACCAGGCTGTGAGGATAAGCTCACAGCGTATCTGAAGGGTGGCGTATGATTGACGATCTCGACGAAGCGGGAAACGCGGATCCCCGGGGCATCTTCCTCATCATGACAGAGGCCCACTAATACAGCACGTTACCGTTCATCTCGCCGACAGCCTGCCCCAATCGGCCATCGAAGGAATTGATCGTTCGCTCGCTGGACTCCCCAATCACCGGCGCGAGGTCGAACGACGAAGGCGTCTGCATGAGTGGATTGATGCCGGGCACGGATCGTGCGTTTTGCGTCATCAGATAATCGCCGACATGGTTCAAAGCACCTTCCTACATTTCGATGGCGTTCGCTATCGTCTGCACGCCTGGGTGGTGATCCCCAACCATATCCATGTGCTGTTTGAGCCGATTGAGGAGTGGGCCTTGGCGAAGATTGTCGCTTCGTGGAAGAAGTTCACGGCGCGAAAGATTAAGGACCACTTGAGGAGGGCCAATCAGGAGAATGGCGTTCCCGGGACGGCCAATTTCTCGATTGACAAGGATAAACCCGTCTGGTATCGCGAGTATTGGGACCGCTATATCCGCAATAAACGCTACTACGAAGAGACCGCCGCCTATATTCACAGCAACCCGGTGGCGGCGGGACTGGTCGAAGCTCCGAATGACTGGCCGTGGAGTGCTGCGGCGAAATAACATGGTGGGTAATGCCAATTGAATCGGCTTGGGCGCGTTGACCGCCTCGCATTACTCCGAATCTAGGCCCGATCCTTGCCAATCAGGAGATTGGCAAGGATCGGGCGGAACACTGGAGCGTCACGCGGCCAGCAATTGACGCCTTCTCCGAGTTCGCGTATCCTCTTGGCGCCTGCGAGAGGGCAACAATCCATCGTCTTCTCAAGACGAGAGGAAATGCATTGCCATGACTCAACCCAAAGTGTCGCGCAGAACATTTCTGATGGGTTCGGCCGCCGCTACCGCTGGGATAGCCAGCGACACGCGGCCACGCCGGGCGGGGGCTCGGGTGGCCTCGCCGAACGGCAAGCTAAATGTGGCGGCCATCGGATCCGGCGGCAAAGGCCGCACGGATATTCAAGGTTGCAAAAGCGAGAATATCGTGGCGCTGTGCGACGTAGACTGGGTTCGCGCCGCAAGAGCCTTCAGCCAGTACCCAAAGGCCACGCGATACAAAGATTTTCGTGAAATGCTCGAAAAGGAACAAATCGATGCCGTCACTGTTTCCACCCCGGACCATACTCACGCCGTCGCCGCCATGGCGGCCATGTCCATAGGGATCCATGTGTATGTACAGAAGCCTCTGACCTACACGATTGCGGAAGCCCGGCTGCTTGCGGCCTCGGCCAGGAAGTTTGGCGTCAAGACCCAGATGGGCAACCAGGCCCATTGCCACGAGGGAGTCCGGAAACTGTGCGAGCTGATTTGGAATGGCGATATCGGCCAAGTGCACGAGGCCCATATCTGGACGAACCGTCCAAAGTGGCCCCAAGGCATTGACCGGCCCAAGGAAACGCCCCCCATACCAAGGAACTTGGATTGGAATCTGTGGCTGAGCGCTGCGCCCGACCGGCCGTACAACCCCGCATACCTGCCGTCCGATTGGCGCGGCTGGCTCGACTTCGGTTGCGGCGCTCTGGGTGACATGGCCTGCCATATCGCCGACCCGGCGAACTGGGCTCTGCGCCTCCACGAAACCGGTCCGATTAGCGCCGAAGCCCTGCTCAACGAAGGGATGACCAGCGAAACCTTTCCGCGGAGGACGCGCATACGCTTCGACTTCCCAGCGCGCGGCGACATGGACCCGGTCGCCGTATACTGGTATGATGGAGGGGCTAGGCCGTCAATAATCGACGGTATACCAGAGGGCGTCCGGCTGGGCGACGGCAAGAACGGCTCGGTGTTTATTGGGACCAAGGGGATTGCGACGGCTGGCGAGTACGGCGGAAGGCCCAGGTTGCTCGCCGGCGACCGCGTGGTCGGCTATAAATTCCCGGACGAAACCGTAGCGCGGATCCCTGATGAAAATCCGTACATAGACTGGATTGGCGCTATCAAGAACGACGGACAGGCCTGCTCGAACTTCGACTACTCCGGGCCTTTCACCGAGTGGGTGGCCATCGGAAACCTTTGCCTGCGCCACGAAGGAAAGATAGAGTGGGACGCGAAGAACATGAGAGTAACGAACAACGAGAAGGCAAACTATGACGTGACGCGCGAGTACCGCGACGGCTGGGACCCGGCACAATACGCCTAGCCCCGAAAATTCACGTGCTCGCAAGCCGAATGGAATTACACCTTCAAGGAAGGCCATCGGAAATTCTTGGACCCGCTCGGGGGTTATATCCATGAGGCCATTACGCCGACGGGGAAGATTGAAACAGATTCCCAGAGTCGGCTTCGACCAGTAATCAACAGAGTGGGCACTTAGGAGAGCATACATGGTTTCGGAATCGGCAATACTGGATTCAATGAGGGGCATCATAGACCCGGATTTGGGAAAGGACATCGTTTCCCTTGGATTCATAAAGAATATGCAAATCGATGGGGGCGACGTTCGCTTCACGGTTGAATTAACAACCCCCGCGTGCCCAGTCAAAGACCAGTTCAAGACCCATTGCGAGGCCGCCGTCAGCGGTGTGCCGGGCGTCACCTCCGTGACCGTTGAAATGAGCGCGATGGCCATGAAAGACAATCAGTTTACGGGCGTTAGTTCGCTCAGCCGAGTCAATTCGGTCATCGCGGTCTCCTCCTGCAAGGGCGGGGTCGGCAAATCGACCATCGCCGCGCGCCTCGCCCGCCAGCTGCAGCGAGAGGGCCTAAAGGTGGGCCTTCTCGACACCGATATCTACGGGCCGTCCGTACCGACACTCTTCAATATGCATAGCCCACAGCTGATGATGCGAAACGATATGCTCATCCCTATAGAGGTCGACGGCCTGTTGCTCATGTCGGTGGGATTCGTTATGGGAGACAGCCCGGCTGTCATGCGCGGACCTATGGTATCGGGCTACGTCCAACAAATCCTTCAACAGACGGACTGGGGCGACCTCGATTACCTCCTTATCGACATGCCGCCAGGAACCGGAGATATCCAACTTACGCTGGTGCAACTCGCCGCGCTGGATGGCGCGATCATCGTGACAACACCTCATTCGTTGTCACTGGTGGACGTGTCCCGCGGAATTCTCATGTTCGAAAAGGTAAACGTGCCTGTGTTGGGCATCGTCGAGAACATGTCCTACTTCGTTTGCGATAACTGCGAGAAGAAACATCACCTGTTCGGGCATAGCAGCCAGTCGCTCAAGGACCGTTTCGGCCTGGAAAACCTCGCCGAGTTCCCCATAATCGAAGAAATGTCCACCGTACACGGAGCCGATCAGGCCGATTCTACGGGTCCCCTCAAGGAGCTAGCCGCAAACCTACACCGCGCGGTCGGGAAGAGCCGCTTGGATGCCGCTGAACTGCCGCAGGTCGCGGCTCACGACGGGCACATCCATGTCAACTGGCCGGACGGAACCGACAGCGCGATTCCCAACAAGGAAGTGCGGGCATCCTGCCAATGCGCCGCGTGCCGAGAAGAATACACCGGCGAGCAGCTACTCGATCCCACCACGATTCCCGAAACCATCGAAGCAAAAGAGATCTCTTCCTTGGGGAATTACGCGGTCGCCATATCCTGGAGCGACGGGCACACCTCGGGCATCTTCTCCTGGGATCACCTGCGCGGCTTGACAAGGGAAAGCACCGTGTAGCGGGGCAAGTTCAGCGAGGCACGAACGAAGACGGGAAAATTCACCGGCGTCTCAGGGTTGGTTGAAGACGCGCAAGACATCCTTGAGCTGGCCGCCGATGAACTCCGCAGCAATCGTGTGCCCCTCCAGCGCAAAATGAGAGTCATCGACAAACAGCTCGCCGCGGCCCTCGAAAAAGATATAGACATCGATGAGAGGAACTCCACGTTCCTCGGCGCAGTCTAGCGTAGCGGCATACTACTCGGAAACGAATGTCAACCCTAGATTGGGATCGGTAGAGGCCCCGTGGATCGGCCTGGTGAGCAGAACGCACTCGATGGCGTTTTCTTCGCAAAGCGATATCATCTCATTGAGGTTTCGAAGGTATTCCTCGACACTTACGCGACGG
>CAYNZS010000210.1:0-7419 GCA_964401695.1 uncultured Nitrospirales bacterium | reverse complement strand
GTTCCGAAAGGCGCGATTGTGGGGCTCGTGGGACCGAACGGGACGGGGAAGACGACGCTGATGCGGATGCTCGTGGGCGAGGAGGCGCCGGATAGTGGCGACTTGGCGGTCGGGAGCACAGTTCGGTTTTCCTACGTGGATCAGGAACGGCAGGCCATCGCTGGCGACGTCAGCCTTGTGGAAGAAGTGGGCGGCCAATCCGAATTTGTCACACTCGGCAAGCGCGAGGTATCGGTCCGGCAGTATCTTTCATGGTTCGGTTTCCGCGGAGCAGACCAGCAGAAGCGCGCGGACGAACTCTCCGGCGGCGAACGCAACCGCTGCAATCTCGCTAAACTTCTCAAGGACGGCGGAAATGTGCTGCTCCTGGACGAACCGACGAACGACTTGGATGTAAACACGTTGCGTTTACTCGAAGACGCGTTGTTGGCGTTCAGCGGCTGCGTAATGGTGACCAGCCATGATCGGTTTTTTCTCGACCGCATTTGCACGCACCTTCTAGCCTTCGAGGGCGAGGGGCAGGTCCGCTGGTTTGAAGGGAACTATCACGAATACGAAGCCTGGCGCATGAAAGAACTCGGTTCGGCGCTTTTCGAGAACCGTCGCAACCGTTATCGAAGGCTAACACTCCAGTAGGAATGGCTCGGTGGCGGATTCTGACCTTCAGACCTTCGTGACTTATCTTGAGGTAGAGCGGGGCTTCTCTGCGCATACCGTGCGCGCCTATCTGCGCGACTTGGAGGATTTCTGCGACTACCTTCAACGGGGCCCGGCCGCGTTCGAGCAGAAGGAGGAGCGTGAACCGCCTTCGCTCGACCGTTTGCAGCGGGCTACACGCAACGACGTTCGCGCGTTTCTCTCTCACGTGAAGACGCGAGGCGGCTCATCGAAGACCTCCGCGCGCAAACTCGCGTCTATCCGAGCAGCCTACAAGTTCTACATCCACGTCGGCCTCTTCAGCGGGAACCCGGCGAAGTCCGTGCGATCGCCCAAACTCGCGCGCGACTTGCCCGATGTCCTCAGCATTCCCGAAGTAACCGCGCTCCTCGAGGCCCCCGACACCTCCGAGCCCCTCGGCGTCCGCGACCGCGCCATCCTCGAAACGCTCTATTCGAGCGGGATCCGGGCGGCTGAATTGGCCGGGCTTCAGGTCCGCGATATAGACCTGATCGGTTGCACGATTCGCGTCCTAGGCAAGCGGCGAAAAGAGCGTATTGCCCAGCTCGGGAAATACGCCGTCGAGGCGGTCGAAAACTACATGCGTGCGCGGCCCCAGTCTGGACATCCATCCGAGACGGCCTTGTTCCTGAACGCGCGGGGCGGTCCCTTAACGACACGCAGCATCCAACGAGTCGTCGAGAAATACGTTCGGCAAGTAATCCCCGCCGGGCGGGCCGTCACGCCCCACACCCTTCGCCACACTTTCGCCACCCACATGCTCGACGGCGGCGCCGACCTTCGCGTCGTCCAAGAGCTGCTCGGCCACGAAAGCCTTTCCAGCACCCAAATCTACACCCACGTCAGCTTGGAACGCCTCCGCCAAGTCTATCGAAAAGCCCACCCGCACGCGTGAGCCACGGAGTGCACTGTGTGGCAACCCCGCTCGAAGACTTCTGTGGCAAGAAAGGGGCTCTCCATACGGTGGATTTCATGTCCCGCAACGCGTACCATCGAGAGTTGTTCAGAGGTGAGCGTTGCTTGGTAAGTTACTTGACGCGTGAGTGAGCCGTTCGGCCTCGCGGGTGTCAGGTTTGGGAGGAGTGGGAAATGAAGAGAACGGCACTGGCCTTGGTGTTCGCTACGCTCGCCGCCGCCGCGGGCAGCGCCGCCGCGGTCGATATGATGGATGTCATCGAACACAAATATGTCGACAGCGACGGCGGCAAGATTCATTACGCGGCCGCGGGATCCGGTCCTTTGGTGGTGTTTGTCCATGGATTTCCGGATTTCTGGTATTCGTGGAATCACCAGATGGCCGGGCTGATGGATAGCCATCGCGTGGTGGCCTCGATACGCGCGGGTACAACAGGAGCGGCCAACCGCCGAACCAAGAAGACTACGACATGACCAAACTCGTCGCCGACATGGTGGCGGTCGTCAAAGCCGAAGGCCAGGAGAAGGCCGTCATAGCCGGCCACGACTGGGGCAGCGCGATTGCGTGGCGTCTTGCTTTTTCCATGCCCCACCCCAAGGGCATGGCCAGAGAGCTCACCCGCAACAAAGAGCAGCGGGCCAATTCGCAATATGCGCGTAATTTTCAGCAATCGAATTCCCACAAATCGCTCAAAGCGCAAATGCTGGCCGGCTTCGTTTCGGGATTGAATGCGGCCAAACGGAAAAAGTACATCGCGGCTTTTTCCAGGTCAAGCTTGAACGCCATGATGAATTATTACCGCCAGAACTATCCGCACCCGCCCTATGAAGAAAACGCGGCGGCGTTCCCGAAGGTCAATGTCCCAGTTCTTCAGTTCCACGGCCTGGAAGACCGAGCGCTTCACCATCACGCGCTGAATCAGACCTGGGAACACCTCGGAAAGGATTACACGTTGGTGACGATTCCGGGGGTGGACCACTGGTCTCACCACGACGCGGCGGAGTTGGTGACCGACACGATGAAGTGGTGGCTCGCCGCCCGCGAGTAACTAATCTTGACAGAATCCACGACCACATAGGAGGAATCGAACATGCGTTCATCGCTTACACTCACTGCCTGTCTTGCCATGCTGTCCGGACTGATTCTGGCCCCGGTGGCATCGGCTCAGCGCGCAAAGACAAAGCCCGATCCGAGTCAGGGGGCCTCCGTGTCCCAAACCATCGGTGTCAATGGCAAAGTCACCATCGTGTACCATCGCCCTGGCGTGAAAGGCCGGAATGTGTGGAAGGATAAGAGCGACAACGAACTAATTGGGGCGTTGGTGCCCCGCGACGAGAATCCGAGGGCGTGGCGCGCGGGCGCGAACGAGGCGACGACCATCGAGTTTTCGGAGGACGTGAAGGTGGAAGGCAAGGATCTGGCGGCGGGCAAGTACGCTCTTTCCATGATTCCCGCCGATGACGGCTGGACCATCGTGTTCAACACCAACGCGGGGCAGTGGGGCACGTTCTCCACGAGGAAGGAGGACGACGCGCTGCGGGTGACGGTCCGCCCTGAAACCGCTCCCCATCAAGAGTGGCTCATGTTCGGATTCGACGAGCCCGGCGCTTACAGCTGCAAAGCATATTTGAGGTGGGAAAAAGTAAAAGTGGTTTTCGCCATCGAAACGGTGGCGAAGTAGGCAACCAGGGGAAATGTCCCGGCTATCTCGTTGCCGACGTCCGGCTGGGAGATCAGCTCTTGGCCAACGTTGCGTTGCGCGCTGACTGCGCTTCGATTTGCGGGATGAACGCCGCTGACATCAACGCGCGGGTGTAGTCGCTCGACGGCGAATCGAAGATCTCGGACGCGGGGCCCTGCTCGACGACGACTCCGTTGCGCATGACGACGAGGTAGTGCGCGAGCGCGCGCACGACTTTGAGGTCGTGGCTGATGAAGAGGTACACTAGGTCGTGGCGCTTTTGCACATCGCGCAGGAGTTCGACGATCTGAGCCTGCACGGACACGTCGAGTGAGGAGGTCGGCTCGTCCATAACGATCAGCTTGGGGTTGACAACGAGCGCGCGAGCGATGGAAATGCGCTGCCGCTGGCCGCCGGAAAATTCGTGGGGGTAGCGGTTTATCATGTCGGCGGAAAGTCCGACTTCTTCGAGGGATTCGGCAACGCGTTTGTTTTGGTCCTCGGTCGACATCTCGGGATGGTGGATGCGCAGCCCTCTGCCGACGATGCTGCCGACAGTCATCCGCGGCGACAGGCTGCCATAGGGATCTTGAAAGACGATCTGCAAATTTTGCCGCAACGGCTTTAACTGTTTGCGGTTGAGTGTGTTGAGGTCGCGGCCCATGGCGACGATGCGTCCTTCGCTCGGGGTCAGGCGCAGGAGCGCCATGCCGAGGGTCGTTTTACCCGAGCCGGATTCGCCGACGATGCCGATAGTTTGGCCTTCTTGCACCTTGAGGCTCATGCCTCGCACTGCATGCAAGAGTTTTTGCTTGCCGAACCAGTGGCGGCCTACGGAGTAGTTAACGTTTAAATCTTCGATTTCGGCGACGACCTCGCCGTCTTCCTTCGCCGCAGGCGGCAGATCCATGAACTCCGCCCCGAGAAGATGCTTGGTGTAGGTATGCTTTGGCGCCGCGAAGATCTGGTCCGTCGAGCCTTCTTCGACGATCTCGCCCTTCGTCATCACGCAGATGCGTTCTGCCAGCGAGCGCACAACGGTGAGGTCGTGAGAAATGAGAAGCAGGGCCATATTGAGCCGCTCTTGCAGGTCGCGCAGCAACTCAAGGATCTGTTTTTGAATGATGACATCGAGGGCCGTGGTCGGTTCGTCGGCGACCAGCAGCTTCGGTTCGCGGGCGAGGGCCATCGCGATCATTACCCGCTGGCGCTGCCCGCCGGAGAGCTCGTGCGGGTAGGCCTCAGTGCGCACATCGCTGGCGAGGCCGACGAGTTCGAACAGTTCTTGCACACGCGCCGCGGCCTGTTTTGGCGTCTTCCCGGCGTTGACGACCAGTGTCTCGGCGACTTGCCTGCCGATCTTGTGCAGCGGGTTAAGCGATGTCATCGGCTCCTGGAAAATCATACTGACTACCGCGCCGCGGGTGGCGAGCAGCCGAGCGCGGTTTGCGCCGACCATCTCCTGGCCCTCGAGCAGTATCGAGCCCGAGGGATGGGATGCGTAAGGATAGGGCAGCAATTGCGAGATGGACAGTGCGCTGACAGTTTTGCCGGATCCCGACTCGCCGACCAGAGCAAGGGTATGGCCAGCTTCGATAGTGAAACCGACATTCCGCGCGACGGTGGTGTCGCCGAAGGCAACGGATAGGTCGCGTACTTCAAGGAGCTTAGTCATTGCACCCTCACTAGTCGTTGCCTGAGACGGTCATCGTTCGGCGCGGATCGAAGGCGTCGCGCACACCCTCGCCGATGAAGATTAGGAGTGTCAGCATCACGCCGAGCGTGACAGCGCCGGTAAGGCCGAGCCATGGCGCGTGCAAGTTGGCCTTGCCCTGGGCGAGCAACTCGCCGAGCGATGGAGAGCCGGCGGGCAGTCCGAAGCCAAGAAAATCGAGGGCCGTCAGGGTTGTTACCGCGCCGGAGAGAACGAAGGGCAGAAAAGTCAGCGCCGCCGTCATCGCGTTGGGCAGCACATGGTGAGCCATGATGTAAAGGTCGTTGTCGCCAAGGGCTCTGGCCGCGCGCACGTAGTCAAAATTGCGTGTGCGCAGGAACTCGGCGCGCACAACGCCGACCACGGACATCCAACTGAATGCGGCCAGGGTGCCAAGAAGCCAGAAGACGTTTGGCTCGACAATGCTCGCGAGGACGATCAGCAGCAGCAGCATCGGTAGGCCGGCCCAGATCTCGATAAAGCGCTGTCCGAGCAGATCGATGTAGCCGCCGAAGTAGCCCTGCACCGCCCCGGCCGAGATGCCGATAGCCATACTGATCATCGTCAGGGCGAGGCCGAACAGCACCGAGAGGCGAAAGCCGTAGATCAGCCGCGCCAAGGTGTCCCTGCCGGCGTCGTCGGTGCCGAGCCAGTGGCGCCGGGAGGGCGGTGCCGGCGCGGACGACTCGATGTACATGTCCGGTGTGCGGTACCCGAAGCGTATCGGCGGCCACAGCATCCAGCCGCCTGACTCTTTGACCAAGTCTTGCACGTACGGATCCCAGAAAGCCGCTTCGGTTGGTAGCTCACCGCCGAGGTCGCGCTCGCTGCAACTGAAGATCGCCGGGAACCACAGCTCGTCGTTGTGGCGCATCACCAGTGGCTTGTCGTTTGCGACCACTTCGGCTATCAGTGTTATTCCAAACAACGTGAGGAAGATGCACATTGAATACCAGCCGCGGCGGTTGCGTTTGAACTGCTGCCAGCGGCGCTGGTTGAGTGAGCCTGTCATGAGCGAGTCTCGAAATCGATGCGCGGATCGGTCAGCACATAGGTTAAATCGGCCACCAGGCGCATGACGAGACCGACCAGCGTGAAGATAAAAATCGTGCCAAACAGGATCGGATAATCGCGCTTGATCACTGCTTCGTAGCTCAGCAGCCCCATGCCGTCTAGCGAGAAAATCACCTCGATGAGCAGGGAACCCGTGAACAGGATGTGGACGAAGGCGGCGGGAAAGCCGGCTATCACGATCAACATCGCGTTTCGGAACACATGGCCGTAGAGTACGCGCCGCTCAGTCAGCCCCTTCGAGCGAGCGGTGAGCACGAACTGCTTGTTGATCTCTTCAAGAAACGAGTTCTTCGTCAGCATCGTCAGCGTCGCGAAGCCCCCGATCGTCAGCGACGCCACCGGCAAGACCAAGTGCCACAGATAATCGCGGATTCGCTCCGGCCAGCTCATCGACGACCAGTCCCCCGACGTAAGCCCGCGCAGCGGGAACCACTCCAAATAGTTGCCGCCCGCAAACAGCACAATCAACAGGATCGCGAACAAAAAGCCTGGGATCGCGTATCCCACGAAAATTACCGAGCTTGTCCAGATGTCGAACTTCGAGCCGTCGCGTACCGCCTTGGCGACCCCGAGCGGGATCGAGATGCCGTAGATGAGCAGCAAGGACCACAGGCCGAGGGATATCGATATCGGCATGCGCTCGACGATCAACCAAAAGACCGGGCGGTCCTGAAAATACGAGGTGCCAAAGTCGAAGCGCATGTAATTCCAGACCATGATCGCAAAACGAATATGCGGCGGCTTATCGAAGCCGAACTGCTTCTCAAGATCCTTGATCAACTCCGGGTCGAGCCCGTAAGCGCCGATGCTCGCGCTGCTGTCTGAGGCCGTAGAGCTCATCCCGGTATCGCCGCCACCGCTGATGCCCGACGTGGTCGATATGTTGCCGATGGTAACCTGGGCGACAATCTGTTCGATCGGACCGCCCGGCGCGAACTGCACGATAATGAAGTTGACCAGGATGATGCCAAACAAGGTCGGCACCAACAGTAGCAGACGCTTGGAAATATAGCGACCCATTAGCGGCTATCCTCGACAGCGACGGCTGCCGGCATCAGCAACACCTGTTCGACGATCATGCGACACAACGGTCTGCGATGCGCCATTCGACTCTCCCCCACAATACACAGACCGGACATATCCTCCCCAACCTCAGTTAGCATACGATATTCAAACCGGCACCATACCCGGAACTTGAGGTCAACGTCAAGTTGTTGATTTAGCTATCGCTAATCACGGCGTAAACGCTGCCAGCCCATGGCGGCCTCCGCGCTGAGCATCTCGAAGAGTCCAGTATCATGAGGCTAGTGGTTTGATTTATAGTTGAGGGAATTTATCTTTTATCGTATGTGTTCT
>CAYNZS010000209.1:0-7426 GCA_964401695.1 uncultured Nitrospirales bacterium | reverse complement strand
GCCACGGCCCTAAACCAAAAAGCCATGCCTGTTGCACTTAGTATATGAATCCGGGAGTCCCTCGGAAATACGCATCGTGTGGAGGTAGGTGGACCCAACTTGCTATCCTTCCCGTCGTTTCTCCACAACCAACGTCTGGAGAGGAATATCCGCATCAATGGCATCGAACCATTTTCTTAGCGACGACTGCGTCCGCCGCATTCAATCGGAGTACGGAACGCCTGTATACGTATACGACGAGCAGGCCCTTGATGATTCAGCGAAAGCGCTTCTGGCTTTCCCGGCGCCCTTCGGATTCACGGCGCGCTTTGCTATGAAGGCCCTTCCAACCGCGGC
The DNA here is from genome assembly GCA_964401695.1 of uncultured Nitrospirales bacterium. GTDB lineage: Bacteria > Hydrogenedentota > Hydrogenedentia > Hydrogenedentales > JAPYPO01. The sequence goes on along the minus strand of CAYNZS010000209.1, from coordinate 7,090 downwards.
GGTTCTCCGGATCTTCGACCGGTGCGGGCTGCACATTGACGCGAGCAGCGTCTACGAAGTCCGGCGCGCCCTGAAGGCGGACATCGCACCGCAACACATCCAACTGACCGCGCAGCAATTGCCTGCGACGAAGAACGAATTCGAGGATATCCACAACCGCGGTGTCCTCTTCAACGCCTGCTCGCTTCATCAGCTTCGGGTATTCGGCTCCAATTTTCCTGGGCGCGAGGTCTCGGTTCGCGTCAACCCCGGCATGGGGTCCGGGCACAATAACCGCACCAATGTAGGTGGGCCGTCATCGAGCTTTGGCATCTGGCACGAACGCCTCGACGAAGTTCTCGACATCCAACGCGAGTTCGGCCTGCGCCTCACGGGGATGCACACGCATATCGGTTCGGGCGGCGAGCCCGAAGTATGGCAACGGTGCGCCCGCATGTCTCTCGATATCGCGGCAAAATTGCCGGAGGTCGCACGGCTCAGCCTCGGCGGCGGATTCAAGGTGGCCCGCATGCCTGAGGAAACGCCGGCAGACCTCCAGAAAATCGGGCAGGCGATAGAGGCGGATGTGCGGGATTTCGCGAACGAACACAGGCGCGAACTGCATATCGAATTGGAGCCCGGAACTTTCCTGGTCGCTAATGCGGGAGCAGTGGTCGCGACTGTTATCGACACGGTGGATACGGGCGAGGGCGGGTACCGCTTCATCAAGATTGACGCGGGCATGACCGAGATCCTTCGTCCAAGCCTGTACGGAGCGCAACATCCCATTCGGGTTGTCCCGTCCCAAGCTGGCGAAGAGTGCGCGAAAGACGACTTCCTGGTCGCGGGCCATTGCTGCGAAAGTGGCGATATTCTTACGCCGGAGCCGGGCAACCCAGAGGGGCTCCTCCCGCGAAGACTCGCTGAACCGAGACCGGGCGACGCGCTCGTTGTCGAAGGCGCGGGCGCGTACTGTGCCTCGTTGCCCGCAAAGAATTACAACAGTTTTCCCGAAGCTCCCGAGGTGCTCCTACGCAAGAATGGCGAGTTGGAACTCATCCGTACCCGCCAAACCTTCGAGCAGATGGTCGGCAACGAGATTCTCTGACTTATGATTAGCTGCCGGTTTTGTCATTTTCATATTTGTTCTTTTCACCGCGAAGACCACGAAGAACCGCTCCTATACAGCTAGTGCTGTGAAACTTTCGCGCTCTTCGTGGCTTTCGTGGTGGAATACTGTATCCATTTCCCGTAGGTGAAAGGCCCCAAGGCATGAGCGACACGTCCGTAACGCTTCTCCAAGAACTAACCGAAGCCGACGCGGTTTCCGGTCACGAGCAAGAAGTCCGGGACCTATTCTGCCGCCGTCTTGAGGACATCGGCGCCATCGAAACCGACGGAATAGGAAACGTTTCCTGTACACTCGACGCGGGCCATAGCACCCCCAGGATCCTTATCGAATCGCACATGGACGAAGTCGGTTTCATGGTCCAGCGCGTGACCCAGGCTGGTTTCGTAAAGATCCTGCCCCTCGGCGGATGGTGGCCGCACACGCTTCTGGCGCAACGCGTCTCGATCGCCGTAGATGGCGGCAGAAAGATTCCAGGTGTGATTGGCGCGCCGCCGCCCCATCTTCTCGGCGGGGGCAAACGTGACAAGGTGCTCGCCATCGCCGATCTCTTCATCGATGTAGGCGCGGGGTCGAAGGAACAGGCCGAAAAGGAATTCGGCATCGTGCCGGGTTGCCCGGTAACTCCGGCGACACACTGGGCGCCCTTGGAAACACCGGGGCTCTATTCCGCCAAAGCTTTCGACAACCGCGTCGGCGTTGCACTCGTCATCGAAGCGATGGGCAAGCTAGGCGGCGCGCCCTGCACGGTCATCGGGGCCGCGTGCGTCCAGGAAGAAGTGGGAACGCGCGGCGCTAAAACTCTGGTGGGCCACGTGCGGCCAGACCTCGCCATCGTGCTCGAAAGCCCGCCCGCCGACGACATCCCCGGCTTCGGCGCGGAAACCCGGCAAGGGGCCTTAGGTTCGGGTCCGCAGGTTCGGTTATACGACCCCACCATGATCGCCCATCCTAGCCTGGCGTCATTTGTCCGAAAAATCGCCGCCGACAACGGCATCCCACACCAAATTGCAGTCTGTCAATCCGGCGGCACCGACGCGGGTACCATCCACACATCCGGCGTGGGCATCCCAACCATCGTTCTCGGCGTCCCGGTCCGCTATATCCACAGCCACATCTCGGTCATGAACATCGAAGACTACGCCCACACGCTTCAATTGCTCTTGGCCGTTCTCGGCAAGTTGGATTTCAAAACCGTTCAATCCATCCGGGGCTAACCCGGATGTCTCGCGCCACGCGCACAGCCTGGAGCGCAAAAATATGCTTCGCGGCTCGGACTATAATGGCCGGCACCAACTTCAGCAATTCTGACGCTACCGACAAAAGTCGCCAGGGCTGTCATCCTGAGCGAATGCGAAGGATCTCTTTCATGCGTGAGTCGTTGGCAGAGAAGAGATTCTTCACTTCGTTCAGAATGACGACGTAGCGCTTTTATCGGGATTACCGACTTCTGTCGGTGGCGTCAATTTCGGTTCTTCGCCTGGCGTCCTCAGGGGGTAGGCCCATTCCCGGTGTCGAAAACGGTGAGTTGCAATTGAGTCCACGCACGATACTGAAGGCATCTGAAATGACCGAACACACTAACTCGCTTGCATCGAGCTGTCTAGCCAGGATATCTCACCGCGTTTCTACTGCGATGGTGGAGAAGGCCACTCTGGCGAGACTTTTCTCGACTTTCGGAACCGCCCAGAAGCGGGTCTCGGTTTGGTAGGGCCTGTCACTGTCACCGGCGACGACGGCGCATACCTGTTTCTCGCGCTGAGCCCCGAATCGTACACGGTCCGCGTATCGGCGGCCGGTTTCGAGAGTGAAAGCACGAGTACACGTTTGTTCGAGGGCGAAAACACGGTCGTGGATTTCGCGCTGAATGTCGCCGAGGGACAGACGACTTACACGTTAACGCTGCTCGTGGAAGGTGGAGGAATGACCGATCCGCCCGCGGGTGAGCATGTCTATGCTGAAGATCGCCTTGTCACCATCGAGGGAATTGCATTCGACGGTTGGCAGTTTGAGCATTGGAAAGGAGATACCGGAAGCAGCGATAGCGTCGAATCGGTCATGATGGATAGGGACAAGGTCGTCAGCGCAGTGTTCGTTGTTGACGCGGGAGAGGGCGAGGGAGAAGGCCCGGGCCTGACGTGCATGGGAGCGTCGTCAGACCAGCGCGAGCGGCTGGTCAGCCATGGAGCCGCGGCGGGTGACATGGGTCTATTGATCCTTGTCTTAGGAGCGATGCTCTTCCATCGAAGAAGGAAGGGACTACGGTAACCCGGCGATATCCGGGCTAATAGGTAACGAAACCGCAATCGACGGTCAGAGACTGGCCGGTGATATTTCTGGATCGTTCCGAAGACAAGAACACAACTGAATCTCCGATGTCCTCTGCTGTTAGTTCGCGCCTGAGAGGCAAGTGGGGCGAGTTCTTGGGTATATCGGGCTGCACGTATTTTTCGTAATACTGCCGCGGCGTCATGCCCTTCGCCTCGGGGTTCTTGTCGATTCCACGCTGCATCCAACCCTCCGACATGCCGGAATAGACCGCGCCAGGACAGACGCAGTTCACGTTGATGTTGTGCCGGCCGAGCTCGGTGGCGAGAGTTCTTGTGAAGTAGATGGATCCCGCCTTCATGGCCCCGTAGGGCATCTGCGACGGGACGACCAAGCGGCCGGCAATCGATGAGATATTTACGATCTTGCCGCTCTCTTGCTCGATGAAATGAGGAACCACTTCCAGGCTCATCAGAACTTGGCTTTTGAGGTTGTACTCATAGTCATCGTCCCATTCCGATATGTCCTGATCAGTGAACCGTGGCTTGCTCCTGGTATAGAAGGCAGCAGTGTGTGCGCCGAAGTTGTTGACCAGGATGTCTATCTTGCCAAACGCGTCAAGGGTCTCTTTGACGACACGAGCCACGCCCTCTTTCTTGGTGACGTCCGCGGGCACGGCCAGCGATTTGCGGCCCAGGGCCTTGACCTCGGCGGCAACGGCCGACGTCGATTCTTCGCTAAGGCTATTGACGACGACGTCGGCCCCTTCCTTAGCCAAGCAGTGGACGATGCCTTGTCCGATTCCCTTTCCCGCCCCCGTAACGATGGCCACTTTGCCTTCCAATTCCATTTTGCGCCTCCCTATAGGATCCTACTCGATAGTGCTTTACCAGATTTCAAGTCAGCCTCGTGGCACTAGTATCTTGCCTGTGATTCATGGGCTACAAGCCCGCGGCGCGCCAAAGCGTCCCGCGGGCTGCCGGCCTCTTACATGTCGTGCTCTGTCCTGCCGATGATGCTGTCCTGCAGCGGCTTATCCAGCGCGTTGAAGTAGGCGTTGTAGCCGGCCACCTTCACCATGAGGTCCCGATATTCTTCAGGCGCCTTCTGCGCAGCCTTCAGCGTGTCCGTGGAGACCACGTTGAGTTGGAGATGGAAAATCTTGAGATCGACAAACGTCCTGATGACGTCGACGAGCCTCTTTGCGCCGTCTCTGTGCTTGAATACCGACGGGTCTATCCTCGAAGAAAGCGAAATTCCGCCGAGCACCTCAGTGCCGTCTACCTTGCCCATGGATTTGAGTACGGAGGTCACGCCGTTTACGTCCTTGCCGGTACAAGGCGAACCAGCCGCGGCCAGGGGTTCCCCGGCAACCCTTCCGGAGGGCAACGCCCCAACCTTTCTGCCTGCCGGCACGTAGGCTGCCATTGAGGAGCCGCCGGGGCAACCATAGCCGCCCCGCAGGTTCTTCAGCTTCTTAAACTCGCCAGCCCATTGATGGAGTACCCAGGCTTTCTGCTCGTCGGCCTCGTCCTCGTCGTTCCCGAACTTGGCTACATTCGAGCACATTCTCTGAATGTCTCCATAGCCTTCAAAGTTGTTGTCCAGGGCTTTGCACAACTGGTCCATCGTGATCTTCTTGTCGTCAAACACGAGTTTCTTGATGACGGTCAAGGAGTCGCTGGCATCGGAGGAACCCACCTCTACTCCACCGGTGTTGAAGTTGTAGTGAGCTCCGCCTTCCTCGCGGCATATCCCCTTTTCGATACAGCCCTCTATCATTGCGGACTCGTAAATCGTCGGGCACATGTCTATCAGTATCTGCTCGTAAAGGCTCCCCGATACTTGGGTGTCTTTCCTCATCCGAACCACCTGCCGACGAAATGCTTCCCGCACCTCGTCGAAGGATTTGAACTGCCTGGGGTCGCCGGTCTCGTCCCCGATCTGCTTGCCATCGGAGCGCCTTGCCCCGTTGTTCAGGACCAGTTCCACAGCTAAAGCAAGGTTATGCTCGCCGATGTAGAGGTAGCCGGAATCCTTGCCGGGCACCACCAACTCAAGGCAGCCGACGTTGGAGGCGTTTCTGGCGTCCTCGAGTGTCACCGCGGGTCCGCCCATCCCTCCTCGGGCAAGCATCTGGGCAACGCCAACGTCGCTATTGAGGAATTGAGGATGGCCACCGCCCAATGCGCAGAGCTCGGCGGCCTTGATCAGGAAGGCGTCGGGCGACTTGCTGTGAACGTGCACGGCGAACCATGGATCGACCATCCGGGTGTGCATGATGCTTTCGATGAACATGTAGGACAACTCGTTGGTGGCATCGTTTCCGTCCGCCTTGAGGCCGCCTACACCGATCGAGCCGCTACTGCTTTGCCCGCCGCTTTGCCCGCCGTAGGACACGTAGTTCAGTTGGAGGATATAGCAGTCCAGAAGCTCCTGGGCCTCCTCTTTCGTGAGCCGTCCTTCTTCGATGTCGCGCTCGTAGTAGGGTAAGAGGTACTGATCCATTCTACCCAGCGCGAATGCTATATTGCGATATATCTCGATAGTCAACATCAGCCAGGCAAAATGGAACGATTGCAGCGCTTCGTGGAAGTTCCTTGCCGGATTTGCCGGCACCCATTCGCAGGTATCGGCAATCTTCAGAAGCTCCGATTTTCTCGTGGGGTCTTTTTCCAGGTCCGCCAGTTCCCTTGCCTTGACGGCATATCTTTTCCCGAGTTCCGACGCCGCGTCCATGGCCAGAACCACGCCCTCGAGGAAGGGAATCTTCGTGATATCCTCGGGGTCTTCGCGGTCAAGACTGGCCAGCCGCTCCTCGGCCTCCTTCTTGATCCCCAGAAGGCCCTTCTTGACGACCTTCTCCATGCCATGGACATTGTGGCCGTAATGCGAAGCAGCGGCCCGCCCGGTCCTGCCTTGCTCTTTCCAGTAGGGGGCGAGTTTCTCTTTCAACTCCTTTTTGTCATCGTCACTCAGTCTCGCTTTTGCGGGGTCCACTACTCCCGGGACGATATTATGGGTGCGGGGGCCGACGCTGGTGCAGCCCACGATAAGCGCATCGGGGCCGATATGAATGGTCATTTCTCTCAACACGGCGGCAAAGACTTTCGCCCGACGAGTTATCATGGGCTGTCCTTCCGTCTCCTTCATCACCCTAGCCTCAATGCGGGCCCTTTCAATCGAATCTCTGGGTTCGATGTCGAAGAAGGCTTTCCTCATCCTGTCAACCCTGGGCGTCAGCTCCATGGGACAAACTTGGTCCAACAGCGTTAATGTCTTTACACTCGGTCTATCTTCCACGACTGCCATTATAGAATTCCTTTCCTCCGGTTAAATGGCGATTCCGCGTACTTCGATGGTGCTGAGAACGCCTTGGTATGGGGGTTGATTGGTGCTTTTGTGGCGAGGGCGGCCTGTGCGATGCCGGAGTTAGAAAACGCCGCGGCAACCGCCGCCTGCGTCCTGGGGAATCTCGCTCGATTCCGTCCGGCTTTCATCTCTGGCATATAGCATCCCCTTACCTTGTCTCCTTTTCGACACAAGGCACCCGCACAGGTGAGAACACCCATCCGGCACACGCGATACGGTCAATAGCCCACTGTTCCTTATCCTGTATCTTAGTCGCTATTGCGGGGTTCTGTCAATATTCGGCTCCTGCCTGGATTCAAGCTCTTAAGTGCAACACGGTGTTCCTCTCGTTGTTCTAGAGAG
>CAYNZS010000208.1:0-7426 GCA_964401695.1 uncultured Nitrospirales bacterium | reverse complement strand
AACAGCGCGGATCCACAGCGGGCCGCCCTATCGCATCATTCCCATACGCCTAGTCAAACGCCGCGAAATCCAGTTTCGCCAAAGCTGCTCGCACCACACGGGCCAGCGCATTCGCGGGCAACAACGAGTTCAACGACCCCGCGACAAACAAAGTAGCCGCGCTATTATCTTCGACGAAACGTGCCATGGGAATTCTCCTGTGATTGACGACACGTATGAATAGCATATAAAACCAGACCTGTAAAAAGAAAACCCTGGGACCATACTTTTGGGAAGGCCCCTAAACCAGGGAGGGGGGTTAGGCCTACCACGTTCGCGCAGTTACTTGGGCCGATTATCGTCCTTGTTTGCAGGGGCATTGGCGGAGACTTCCCTCAGACCGTCTTGGCAACGAGGCCGGCCCGGACTTTGACCACGACCTTGCGCACGGAATTCGGTTGACCTCCCTCCTTCAACTGCGGCATGTGCGCATCGTTCGGAAAGAACACGCCGAAATTCCTGGCATGGAGATCCACGTGGGCGGGAGCATGCGACGGCCGATGGTAGAGGGCGCGATCATTCTCGGCGTCATACGCGGTATCGACCTTGAGGCCATCGAGGGGAAACCAGTCGACGCCTTCCGCGTTGGCCAAGGCCATCTGGATGTCGATATACACGCGGTGAGCCTCGAGCACGGCGTCCTCCGGCGCTTTCGTGCCGTAAGTCATCACGCGCGCGAACACATCGTCGCCGCGAAGTTGGGTGTAGCCTTCCGCAGCGTCCGGGCCAAGGCCTTCAAGGTATTCAAAGGCGAGCTGCCAGACAGGCCCGGAAAAATACTGCGGCCAATTGGCTATGTGGTCGAATACCATCGAACGGGGACCTCCTCGCGACGGTTGGCTACGCTGTATGAACACTCGGGTCGAATCGGCTGAAAGCCCAGGCGACGCAGGGGAATGAGAGCGCCGCAAAGAAGAGCAGGATCGCCCACGCGACGGCCATGGAAAGGACAAGAATATCCAGAAGGTTGTTCACAAGAAGACCCAATCCTCCAGCCAGGCCAAGGCATACGGCGAGCACGTAAATCCTGGCGATAAAGAGGATAATTTGACGCCCTACAAACTGCGGGTCGCCGAAATTGCTGGCGCGTCGTTTCATGGGGAAGAGGACGAAGAAAGAGTTTTCGATGGCAAACATCAGGGCGTTCAACGGAGGCGTGAAGGCGATTAGGATGCCGAGCAGGAACCATTCGCCTTCGAGCACGGCGAAGGGCGCGCAGAAGGCGAGTTGAACGGCGGTGGCGATGAGTATGGGCGCAATCAACTCGCCCGCCGCGATCCCCAAGGCGGGCAACGGCAGCGATTTGAGCCGTTCCATGGTGTCGAGTTCGGATCGAAAGTCGAAGCGAATCATCCCAGAGAGAAAGAATGTGACGTAGCAAAACATGCCGACCAAGAAGTCCATGCTCAGGCGGCCGCTACCGTCTCCGAAAGCGTCGGCCAGTGTGAATCCCAACAGAATGCCCGCGGCGGGCACTACCAGGGAAACTATCCAGGCGCTGGGACTGCGCACCGCGCCGATCAATTGCCTGCGCGCGATGGTGCCCGCGCCGCCTAGCCGAGGAAGCATGGGAATGCGAAGCCGGGCCGTGCGCGACCTGGATACGTTGACGCCGCCGTAGGCCCGCAGCATCAGCAGTTTCCATAGCGCGCGATGCATAGCCTAGACCTCGTCGGTACCGGTCTTGGATTCCGGTCCTTCGGTAGCGCGGAAGAATATCTCTTCGAGCGAATCGTCACCGCCAAACTCGCTGTAGACCTCCCTCGCCTCTTCGACCGTGCCGAAAAACAACCGTTGCCCGCGATGGAGGATGAGGAGGTGGGTGCACACGTCTTCGACGAGCGACAGCATGTGCGAACTCACGACCAGCGCCGCGCCCGATTCGGCTCGCTCGGCCATGGACGCCTTCAGTGTGCGGATGCCCCGCGGGTCGAGTCCTGCGATGGGCTCGTCGTAGAGAATGGCCGAGGGTTCGTGGAGGTAGCCGCAACACACGGCTACTTTCTGCCGCATCCCCCTGGATAATTCGGAGGTAAGGGCATCTCGTTTTTCCGTAATCTGAAAGGTCTCCATGAGCGATTCCGCGCGTTCGGTGTAGTCCGAGATCCCGTAGGCCGAAGCGGTGAATTGCAAATGCTCCCAGATCGTCAACGCGTCGAACAGCTTCGGATTGTCCGGGATATACGCGAGATTCAACTTGGCGCGCCCCGGCGCTTTGACGACGTCATGCCCGCCGACGCGCACCTCGCCTTTCGTCGGGTGGATGATTCCTGAAAGGGCGCGGAGCGTCGTGGTTTTTCCAGCGCCGTTTGGCCCGACTAGTCCGAGGATTTCGCCCGACCGCACCCGAAGACTAAGCCCCGACACGGCGACGGTCTCGCGATAGCTCTTATGAAAACCGAAAACTTCTATCAACGCGCTTCTCCAAACAGTTCGCAATCGGGCCCCTCCCCTCCAGGGAGACGGCCAAAGGGACGGCGGGCATCCTGCCCGCTATTTGCCACGGGCGAGCCGCTCGCGCTCCTTTTCAGCGCCCTTCTTGCTCAGCTTCTTGTGTACATATCGGATAAGGAGCCCCTGAACAAGTCCGTTCCTCGCCGAGCCGACCCAGCGCAGGATACTCGACTGCCCACAGGTATGCATGTAAACTATACAGATTGGCATTATCGACAAACAAAGCCAGCCCCTTCGAGCCATTCGCCGGGCGGCTTCAGGACGTGCGAATATGACTGAAGATATCACCGATCCAATTTGGCAAACCATCCGGGAAGAGGTCGAGGCCGACGCCCAGCAGGAACCCGTCCTCGCCAGTTTTCTCTACGAGGTCGTTCTCAGTAATCCGACTCTCGAGAGCGCGCTGAGCTGCCACTTGGCCAGCAAGCTGGAAAGCTCGACCATTCGCGCGCTGAGCTTGCGCGATCTGTTTCTTGAAGCCTTTCACAACGACGCGTCCATTCGACATGCGTTGCGCGAGGACATCGGTGCCGTGTGCAGCCGCGATCCCGCGTGCACCGGATTCTCGAACATCCTTCTGCACTACAAGGGCTACCACGGCCTCCAGTCCTACCGCGCCGCGCACTACTTCTGGAATGTCGGCCGCAAATCCCTCGCGCTGTGCTTGCAGGGCCGCACATCGGAAGTCTTCGCCATGGACATCCATCCCGCCGCACGCATCGGCTCAGGCATACTCATGGACCACGCGACCGGCATCGTCATCGGCGAGACGGCCATCGTTGGAGACAACGTCTCGATGCTCCACGAAGTCACCCTTGGCGGCACGGGGAAACAATCCGGCGACCGGCACCCGAAAGTGGGCAACGACGTGCTCATCGCCGCAGGCGCAAAAATCCTCGGTAACGTGACCATCGGAGAAGGGGCAAAAATCGGCGGCGGCGCCGTCGTCCTCATCGACGTGCCGCCCCACACCACGGCCGTAGGCGTACCCGCGAAAATCATCGGCCACACGCTACACGAACACCCTGCAATGGAAATGGACCATAGGATTGATGAGGAGAAAGTGCCCTGAGATAAACTCCCCTCCCTCTGAGGGAGGGGCCGGGAAAGGGTGCGGCCTTCGCTTCGCACCCCGCGCTTAGCTTCAAACGCCCTCTGATAGATCGTTGGCGGACGTTGGATGAGGCGTTACAGAGTCTCCAGGCTATTGAGGCGGCTCGACTTCCCCTCGAATGCGTCCCCCTTTGCGTCGCCAAACGCAGACAGTCTCGCCCAAATCCTCCACAGGTTCTGCAGACCTGCTCTGCTACTCGCTCGACAAACAAACCAAGATGTACGATATCATATCCGTGCGCATATTGTTGGAGAACAGAGGACACTCTCGTAGCCCCATCCGCAGTACGCGTTGTCGCACAAAACGTTCTCCCGGAGACAGTAGGAAGTGGAAGCAGAAACCTATCTCGGCTATCTGGATACCATTCGAGACGACCCAGTACTGATCGCAGTAGAGAAGAAGCGATTGGATCAACATATCACTAAGCTTAGCTCAAGAATCAGGGCGGCCATCACACCTGGACGAGCACCGGGCCTAATCTGGAGCCTTACCTTCAATAAATGAGTGCTGTCAACAGGTTTCTTGAGAAACCTTTCGGAACAAGGATCACCGAACTTGCTCAACAGGCTCAATTCCTATCCGCTCTCGTAGCGAGTGTACCGTTCGAATCTAGGCTACCGGATGAAGGTTCCAGGATGTAGAAGGCTGGTTTCGCTCATGCGGATATACAGTATCTCAACCTTAAAATACTCTAGAGAGCAATTACGGACTCATTGCCACGGACCTCAAGCTTTGGCTTCACGTCTCCAGTAAAATAGGATTCCAGTGGGTCGTTGATCGGGATACATTGGAATCCATATTCTCGGTGCTGCAATCTTTCGATGAATTGAACGAATTCCTGCGATGGAGGACCTCTCTTCATGGCGTCGCCACCAATGAGGATGAGATGGTCTTCGCGGGCTTCTATCTGCGGCACGGCCCGGAGGAGATGCCAGAGACCTCTTGCGTTGTTCAGCTGGACCCAAACTATTCCGACGTCTTCGACACTACGTACTTCCAGCAGAAGGGAGTTCCCATCAAGATGCCGAAAGAGAGGACCGCCCCGGTCTGGTCGTTGATCAAGAAGGAAGGTGACGAGATCGTCTGCTCGATCGACGGGAAGTCTTACGACGCAGTGAATTGGAAGACGGGAGGGAGCCGCTACGAAATGGCTGTTCGACGGCAAACTCCATTTCAGAAAAGCGGCTCAACACGCCGAGAAAGAGTTAGCAATCATGCCAAGATTGGCCCAAACATGTTGTGTCCGTGTGGAAGTGGCGAAAATTCAAAAGATACTGTCAGCAGAGGGCTTAGAGGGCACTGAATGGTTAACCGAACTCCGGTTGCATCAGACGGCTCTACTCTCCCCTAGCCTCTCCCTGGAAAGGAGGGGGACTAGCTATTGGCGGAAACCATTCGCCCTTAGTCATTCAATTCTTGCAGCAGCACCTTCGCGGCCATTGTGATTTCCGGGTCGCTATCGTCCTCGGCAGCGCGGACTGCGAGTGCCCGGCCTTGTTCGCTGTCGGCTTTCACTAAGCCCCGGAGCGCGGCGATTCGTACGCGGCCGTACTCGCTGTCCTCGAGAAGATCGCCGAAGATCTTCGCGGCGCGGTGGTTCTTGCCTTCATCGAGATAACCGTGTGCGCAGTTCAGCAAGGCGTCCTCAACGGGGCGGCGCATTTCTCTTGACACCCGCTTGCCGGACGAAGTTAGCCGTTGCACGGCATTGCGGCTGCCGATATTGCCGAGGGCGTTGATCGCCGCACTGGCAACGGCCGGATCGACGTCGCTTACTCGCCGCGATATCGTTCTAATCGCCGGTTTTGAATCGCGCCGTCCGAGAGAGTTGATGATGCCCGCGTGGGCCGAGGGCGGCGCGTGGTCCAGGGCATCAAGAATCGCCTTGCCGGCCTCGTCGTTGTCCATCGGCTCGAGCGCGTAGCGCGCCATGTCCGCCGTTTTGGCGTCGAGCAGGAGCGGTGCGATAGCGTCCACATTTTCTGGCCCGCCAATTACCGCGAGTTGTCGGCAGACGAACTGTTTGCAATCGTTGGTGGAATCGAATTCGAGCAGCCGCGCGAGTTGCGCTGCGATGGCGCGCGTATCTTCGCCGGAAGAGGTGACCGCTTTGATGGCCTCCTCCGCTATAGTGAGGGTCTCGTGGCTCTCGCCGAATTCGTAAGACGGAAGGGCGCGAAAGGCTTTGTCGATGTAGACATCAATTGAATCGCTCATAGAGAGTTCCTAGTGAGTAGTTTTTGGAGTGTTTCTCATCCTAAAGGGGCGCCAGGCTACACATGCCATCCGCCGCGCATGGCCCGAGTCAGTTTCCGATCGGCTTCGGGGTCGTCGACAAACCGTTCCGTCTCGGAGTTCCATTTGACTTCGCGTTCGAGCTGCATGGCGATGTTGCCGAGGTGCGCGAGGTTGATCGCGTGATGCGCCGCTTGGATGGGCGCGATCGTCGCTTTGCGGGTCCGTGTGCATTCCAAGAAGTTCTTGGCGTGATCGCGGCTGTGGTACAGATGCGTTTCGTTCGAACCCAGTTCGGATTCCGCCAAGCCGTCGATGGACGAGGTGAAGGCGTCGCGACGCTTTACGTGCAACCAACCGTCTTCGCCTTCAAACCGGGCGCCCATGGGCCAGTCGTCTGTCGCGTTCTTGATCTGCATCTGGAATCCCTGTGGCGCGACGGGGCTCGCCCCCGGCGAATAGTCCAGCTCAATGAAATACTCGGTAGCGGCGTTCCACAGGCCCTCTCTTGGAAAATTCCCATTGCCGCGGACCGCTATCGGGCCTGTCGCTTCCGTTCCCATGCCCCAGTTGGCGATATCGCAATGATGCGCCGCCCAGTCGGTCAGTCGTCCACCCGAGTAATCGAGAATCCAGCGGAAATTCCAGTGGCAGCGCTGTGCCGTGTAGGCGGCGCTAGGGGCCGGTCCGAGCCAGAAGTCGTAATCGAATCCGTCGGGTATGGGCATTTCGGACATTACACCCGTCGGTCTTCCCGTGGGCAGGCCGACCTTGACGGTATGAATCGCACCGAGCCGTCCGTTGCGAACCATTTCGCAGGCGCGCTGGAAGTGGACTTGCGAGCGTTGCCAGCTTCCCGTCTGCCATACGACGCCGTAGCGTTCCACCGCGTCGCACATGGCGCGTCCCTCCGGGATGGTCAGGGCGAGCGGTTTCTCCGCGTAGATGTCGAGGCCCTTCTTGGCAACAGCGATAGCGGGGATCGCGTGCCAGTGATCGGGCACGGCAATCGAGATGGCGTCAAGATCGCTCCGTTCAAGAAGTTCTCTGAAGTCGTTGTAGTCCGCGCAGTCGTCGTTCTCGTAGGTGTCGTTGACGATGGTCCGCGCGTTGTCGCGGTGGCCGCGATCCACATCGCATACGGCCACGAGTTGGACTTCCTTGCGCCGGACGAATCCGCGCAGGTTGCCAGTGCCCTGACGGCCGACGCCGATGGAGGCCATGACCGTGCGGTTGCTCGGGGCGACTGTGCCGCCAAGCCCGACGGCGGAGGCAGGAACAATCGACGGGAACACGGCGGCGCCGGCCGCAACGCCGGCCGCGCGCTTAATGAAGGAACGGCGTGTGATGCGGCGCGGCTCTACGTTGCGTGGCGTGATTGCGAGTTCGGGAAGCGATTTTCTTGCCATAGGGCGTTCTCCTCGGTTTAGCCTGTGCGAGACTCGTAACGATCTGCGATTCTGGGAGGACAAATTCAGGAGAGAATGGTACACGACGCGCGGCGAAAAAGCACTCACGGTCAGCTTTCTCCTCAACGATCCCCAGTTTCATAATCGGCTGACGTAGAAAGGCCGTACGTCGTTA
>CAYNZS010000207.1:0-7541 GCA_964401695.1 uncultured Nitrospirales bacterium | reverse complement strand
CCTCCGCACCGTTTGGGGCGACGCCAACCGCCGTTATCTGGCCTTCCTCTCCGCCATCGACGATCCCACCAACGCTATCAAGGATGTGGAGAGAATCTCCCGTCCCGCTCGCGCCCACAACCGAAGCTACCGCGGCTTCAACCTGTTCTACGGCGACGACCTCGACCTCTTCCGCATTATCACCCGAGGCGAATTCAGCATCAGCGGATTTCGCAACAGCGAACTGCGCAATCACCTGCCCGGCAAAAGCGGATTCGACATGGCATTCGAACACGAAATAGTTGGCGTTGACGAGGGCCAGCGCCGCGTTCATCTGCTCGTTGACTTCTTCGCCCGTTTCGACGGCCTTCGCGCGTTTGAGCGCTACCACATCTTCGCTCACCCACACGGCATAGGAATCGGGAGATAACAATTTGTGGTAGCGGCCTCCCTTGAGATGAATCACCGAATTGAAGGATGCCGGCTTGAAGGTTTCCGCCGGCATCAGTGGCGGCGCGCTGAGATTGGTGTCCCGTTCGGCGCCTGATTTAGGCGAGGTCGAGCAGGAGGAACGGATGCTCAACGCCGCGCATCCCACAGCAAGCGGCAAGACGATCCTCATGGCTTGGCCTCAGATTCCGCGGCGTCCAGCAGTTCGCGCTCTTTCACCTCGAGCGCATCGAACTCGACTCGCGGCCCGCGCGTACTCTTTTCGACCGGGGATCTCTCCGCTTCCAAGCCAAGCTTGCTTTCGCCGTGGGGCCCTTCCGTTCCGTAGGCCTGCAACATCAATTCTCCCGTACTGGTGCGCATTCGCACGATTCCCATGGGCCGGATCTCGTCGTTGAGCCACAATTCGATGGTCTCCGACGCGCCGGTGACGATGATGTGATCTGCCTTGAGGACTCCTGCTGGGGTTTCGACATCAACCTCTCCCACGGTTACGCGTTTCGTCTTCTCCTGCTTGCCATCGCCGAGCCCCCCTTCCTCGACGGACAGCTCCATGAGGGGATCTTCGCCCGCCTTGAGGAGAATTCGGTGGATATTCTTGGGGTCGGAAGCCGGCCCCGTCAGCAGCATCTTATAGATGGTGGGAAAACCCACATCGGGAATCAACTCGACTTCGACCCAATTCCCCGTCTTGCGTTTCACTTTCTCCTGGCCGACGATGGCCTGACGCAGCAAGTATCTCCGGTTCGCCTTCGTGTCGCGCAGGTTGTACCAGGCCCATTGCCCAACCTTGGGCTTCACGAGTTTGCCCGCGAGCACGTCGGAGAGGATTCCCTGCGCGCCCGCCTCGGTCGAACACACGGCGGCCAGAGTAAGAATCGCAAGAAGTCGAAACATCCAAAAGCCCTCGTTCTAACGCTCGCCACCTCGGCCATCGTAGCACAGGCCGCCGCTGGAGGGGAAGGAGGCGTCTGGCGATTGGCGCGGTTACCTCGCCGTGCCGCGCGTGGCAGAGTTGACTGCGGCGAAAGCGCGTCTTATGATGGCGGAAAGCGCCTCGTTCAACTTGGACGGTTTTGTAAGAGGTTTCCATACAATGGCATGGGCCAAGACGATAGCCGCTTTGGCAGTGGCGGTTCCGTTCGCTGTTGCGGATGGGCAAACCGATATCAATAGCATCATCGAAGGCGTCTCTGTGATCACTCTCGCTATCGACGCCGACACGGGGGACACCGAGCAAGGAAGCGGCGCCATCGTGGATGGACCTAACGGGCTTGTCTTGTGCACCTTCCATCAAGTGAAGGGCCCCTCCGATATTAAGGTGATCACGGATGCGCCACGAGAAGAACACTCCGCGAAATTACTCCTTAAGGATGAGGAGCACGATCTTGCCATCCTGAAGACGGACAACCCTCTGGGGAAGTCGGCGTTAATCGGAAATGCCGACACTTTGTCCGAATTGGCCGACATCGTTGCCGTCACGACTCCAGGCGGCATTGAATTTCAGAAGACGAAGGGTATCGTCTCGGCGGTAGATGAAACCTTCAACGGCAAGCCGGTCTTCACGGTGAACATGACGGGGCAGGCGGGCTCCAGCGGCGGCCCGATTTTCAACATGCTTGGAAAAGTGGTGGGCATCGCTTCGCGGGATTTCGTTGGACAGCCGGGCCTCTTCATCGCGGCCCGAATCAACTCGGCCTATCCGCTGCTTGAGGAAACCGAAATCCCGATTCCATCGCTCGAACCTTCCAACGAACAGATCATTCCTTCGAGCAACGCTACCGCCGGCGGTCTTGCGGCCGTCCACCATTTTAATCGAGGCCTGCAATCCGAATCTAACGAGGTGAAGGTTGAACAGTACGGCTTGGCGGTCGAACGGTCTGAGGATTTCTTCGAGGCGTGGTTCAATTACGCGATTGCGCTCAAGGAGGCCCAGCAATACGAGCAGGCGGCGGGGGCCTACGAGCAGGCGCGGCAACTGAGGCCCGAATCCCCGCCGGTGTACCGCAATTTGGGTTTGCTCTATTTGAACCCTCCGTTTAATGACAATAGATCCGCTGAAGAGATGTTCAGGAAGCTCGTCAACTATAGGCGGCGCGATCCCGCTTCGCATAATTTTCTCGGCGAGTCGTGTCGCAGGCAGCACAAGCTCGAAGCGGCCGAGGCCTCGTTCAAGTACGCGCTGCACCTGGATCCGGATTATGCCAAGGCTCACTACAATTTGGCGATCACGTACTTGGAAATGCGGAAGCTCGATAGGGCGAAGGAGTCCTTTGAAAGGTACCAGAAACATTATCCGGACAAAGCCGAGAAGAGAGAATTCCAGGAAATGCTTTCGGAACTGACGCGCTGACGGCTGGCTGGGGCTTGCCCGATTGTCGCCTGCCGGGCGGACGAAGTGGCGCGACTTTATTAGGAGGTTTATAACATCGTGGCTGAAGAAGAACCAAAACAGTTGGGGCGCTACGAGATCGTTCGCGTGCTGGGTAAAGGCGCGATGGGCGTCGTCTACGA
This sequence comes from uncultured Nitrospirales bacterium, assembly GCA_964401695.1. Lineage (GTDB taxonomy): Bacteria > Hydrogenedentota > Hydrogenedentia > Hydrogenedentales > JAPYPO01. The sequence continues at coordinate 4,598 of CAYNZS010000207.1, read as the reverse complement.
AGGGAAAGACCCGAACATCGGCCGGCGTGTCGCCATCAAGACGGCGCGGCGCGATGTGTTGGAGGCCTCTGGCCGCGCCGACGAGATGATGGCTCGCTTCCTGCGCGAAGCCCAGTCGGCCGGCGGCCTCAACCATCCGAATATCATCACGATCTACGACGCGGCGGAAGAGGGGGCCATGGCGTACATCGCCATGGAATTCCTCGAAGGCGGCGACCTCGAGGAGTATCTCGCCAAGAACCAGTATATCGAGCAAGACGATGCGATCGAGATCTGCGCGACGATCGGGCAGGCCCTCGCTTTCGCCCATAAAGACGGGATCGTTCACCGGGATATCAAGCCGGCGAATATCATCATGACGCCGAAGGGCATCAAGATCGCCGACTTCGGCATCGCCCATATGAGCGACTCGAACCTGACGCGAGAAGGCGCGATGATCGGCACGCCCCACTACATGAGTCCCGAACAATTCCAGGGCCGGAAGGTGGATGGGCGTTCCGACTTATTCTCGCTGGCCGTCATGCTGTACGAGATGCTCACGGGCGAAAAGCCCTTTACCGGCGAGCAGTTGTCCACCGTCATGACGGCGGTCATCAAACTGGAACCCATGGAGCCGAGCGAACTGAATTCGATGGTGGACGACACGCTGAACAGAGTCGTCATGAAAGCCCTCAGCAAGAACCCGGGCAAGCGCTATGCCGATGGCGATGCGTTTGCCGCGGCCCTGCGCGAAGCCATCAAACCCAGTCCCGACCCGGCCATCACGCAAGTCGGCGTGGATCCCGGCGCGACCGCTACAATGCCGGCTGCCGACGCCACCGTGATGGGCGCCGGAGCGGTTACCACCGTGGGCGTCGCGTCGGCGCCGGACACAAGCGCCACCATCGACGCGGAGGCCACGCCTCAAGGCGGCGATGCCACGATTGCGATGCCTCCCGACGCGGCTACGCCGAAAGAGACCCCGCCAGCAAAAGAAGAAACCGCAGCGGAGAAGCCAGCGGCTACGGTCGGGCTTGAGGCGGAGAAGAAGCCCGCGGCTGGTGAGCCGGGCAAGAAGTCGCCCATTCCCAAGATCAAGGGTGGTATTGCTGCTGCCGCCATAGTGGTCGTGGCCGTGGTGGTTATGGTGCGTGGGGGCAGTTCGGCGCCGGAGAACTATTGGGCGGCTCAGGGTACGGTCGAGGTGCGGCTTATCGATAGTGTGGATCAATATGGGGAATGGGACGCGAACAATTTCCGGAGATTTCCCAACGGCGCGCAGGATCCTTCTCAGGCAATTGTTAAAATAGGTAAGAGTCATACGGATCAGGGCATTACTGTGGATGTGCTTACGGGCGCGATTCAGTCTTTCGACATCCCTCCAGAATACAGCCATTTGGAAATTTGGAGATTCGTGGGCCGGCAAGGTGAGGAATACGATGCGAATTCCACTTGGAGCCAGTCGGCAAAGAAGCCCGGCGACGTGCTCGCGATCAAGATCTGCCTCATTAAGAAGGGAGTACTGACAGAGTGGACGGAGAATCTCTGATTCCTCTCGTTCCCACAGTCCTTCGTGGGAATGCATACATTTCGATTGTTCTTTTTTCGTGTTGCAGGGCCTGTTCCGTACGCCCATATGTATTCCCATGCTGAGCGTGGGAACGTGAGGGAGGACCGGAGTTTTGGCGAGGTAGACCCACAAATTTCATCAATTCACGGTATAATATGAGAGTCAGCGCTCGTTACGCTTGGCCCTGCATTTTGGGGAAAGCTGGAGGGAGGATTCCTATGACACGTTTGCGTAACATTCTTGCCGCGATTTGCGTTGCGGGACTGCTCGCGGGGTGCGGTGGCGGCGATGCCACTACGGGAGAGAATAACACTGGCGTGAATGCAGGATCGCCGACCGCCTTGGGTGGCGGGGATGCAGGGGATTCCGCAACTTCCTCGGCGGCGGGAACAAGCCTGGCCAAGGGTTCGAGCGCCCCGCTCATTCAGTCTTCGGACATCTACGGCGCGGATGTGGACCTAGCCGCGATCATCGAGGAAGAACCTGGCCTTGTCATCATGTTCTTCTTCACCGTCGATTCGGGGCAGGCCATCGCGGCGAAACTGCGCAGCCTCGACACCGGCTTTGGGCAGGACTTGAAGGTCGTTGCGCTTGGGATTAAGGAAGAGGAGAGCGCGCTGAAATCGTTTGCCGACGAGAACAATATCGGCTACCACATCATCGAAGCCGAGGCGCTTGAAGAAGCTGATTGGTTAGACAATATCAACGCCCTTCCGTTAACCCTATTTGTCCATCCCAACAAAGATCGCGAGATCGTTCAGCGGCTCGCGGGCGCGGGTAGCGGCAACGCGAATATCATCACGCAAGTCGCCAAGAAGTTTTTCCAACACGGCCGGCAAGATGTAGCGGAGTCGATTGCGAACGCCGCATCGGAAAGCGGCGAAGACGGCGCGGGCGTCGCCGAAACCCTTGGGTTTATCTATTTGCGCCAAGGCAAGACCGACGAAGCCCAGAAGGAATTTAAGTCCTTTGATTTGCGGGATGGGCTTGCTTCGGTCGAGTACGAGCGCGGCGACTACGAGAAGGCCCTCTACCACGCGGCGCAGTCCGAATCGAGCTTAGCCTCGACGGTCGAGGCCCGGATTCATCTGAAGAACGGCAAAGTTGACGAAGCTGAAACGGCCGCGCAGGAAGCCGAAGCGCGACCTGGCGACGATTGGCAGAAGTCGGAAGCCGCGAATATCAGTGGCCGCGTAAAGCACGAAAAGGGCGATGTGGACGGCGCCATCGACAAGTATAAGGAAGCGACGGACCTGTCGAATTACAACACCACGGCCATGAGCAACCGTGCGCACGCCCATCGCGAGAAGGGCGATATTCAAGAGGCGCAAGCCGTGCTCGAGGAGGCCGAAGGCTGGGGTGGCGCTGAGGATGAGATGATCGTCATGATGACGAGGCAGGTGGCGAAAGAGCTAGAGAACTCGAACGACCTTGAGCGCTTGAAGTTGATCCAAGGGCAAATCAAAGACTTGGGCGCGCGCTTCAGGGAGTTGCAGACGAACGGCGACGCCGAGCCTCAAGACACTTGGTCGACGCGCCCGCAGGTTGTCGCGTTTATCGAGTCTACGGCCGGGGGCAATCCGTACTTCGAGCGGGCTGGTATGGACATGGTCATCAAACGCGAGATCGAGGCGCGTGTCTCCGCTGATCCGCGGATACAGGTCGTCGAGCGCGACATGCTCGAAGCGCTTCTCCAGGAATTGAATCTGGGTTCGTCGGAAATTGCCGATAAGAATACGCAGCTACAGTTCGGCAAGGTGCTGTCCGCGCGGATGTTGGGTATTGTCGAGTTCGGCCGCTTCGGCAAGGAAAACGTCATGAACATGCGGCTCGCCGACACGCAAACGACAGAGGTGCATTCCCTTCCCATGGTAGGAATCAAAGATGGCGCATCGCTCGGAGAAATCGTCCAAAGCGGTGTTGACGCGATTATCGCGCGCTTTGTGGAAGGCCGCGAATTGCGCGGCTTGCTAGGCAGCAATCCCGAGGACGATAATATGATCGTGAACTTGGGCAAGGCCCATGGCATTGCCCAGGGGATGCGCTTCGACGTGGTCATGGAAGGCGAACCGGTGACGGCGGGCGGGCGTGTACTTGGGCACGCGCAGGTCCTCGTGGCCCTGATCGAAGTCGTGTCCGTCGAAGAGGAGTATTCCATCTGCAAACTCGTCCTCAAGAAAGACAAGAGCCTCGTTCTGACCGGCGACATGAAAGTTAAACAGAACCGCGTCTGATCGCTGTAGCGAATAGCGGCACTATCGAGGGTGCGCCTTCTTGAATGTATTCCGCGGACGCGTGGCTCAAGTTGGCCCGGTTGTCCCACCGTGTTAAGCCACAGCCAGAGTTCTTCATTCCATTGAAAAGCGCCAGCCGATTTGCTCTAATGGGCACTCGATTCCAACAGCCTGGAGGACCCGCGCATGTGCCGAAACGCCGCCGTTTTTTCGATGATAACCCTAGCCGCCGCCGCCATGACCCTCGTGGTTTCGAACAACCAGACCGCCGCTCAGGACGAGGCGTTGAAAGCGCGGGTGTACGAACTCCGAACGTACCACTGCAACCCCGGCAAACTCGACAGTCTCCATGCGCGCTTTCGAGACCACACGAACCATCTGTTCGTGCGGCATGGCATAACGCTCATCGGGTATTGGACTCCGGTCGATGGCGACGGCAACACACTGACCTATCTCATCGCGCACGACAGCCGCGAAGCTGCGCAGGAATCGTGGAAGAGCTTTGTAGCCGATCCCGATTGGAAAGAAGTGTTCGCGGCCTCCCGCGAAGGCGGTCCCTTAGTCGCGAAAATCGACAGCGTTTACTTGAGCCCGACGGACTATTCGCCCTTGCGATAAGCCCGACGTCTGGTCAGTGGGCAACGATGGGGAGCTGCTGGGTATGGCTGGACCCTCCGTTGAAGCATTGCTAACGAAAGTGGCCAGAATCGAGCCCGCATCGTTCGATCTATTCGCGTTGTGCGCCTATCTGGCCCCTTACCCGAGATTACCCATATGGACCCGTCGGCGACCGGAGCCAATGAGATTGAAGCAGT
>CAYNZS010000206.1:0-7596 GCA_964401695.1 uncultured Nitrospirales bacterium | reverse complement strand
CGAAAGCCTAATTGGCCCCAACCCGTTTGACCGACTTGTTTTGCCACAACCACTTTGTTGATGGCTTCGCTCTGCGCGTGGCCGCGCTATCGGGGGAGGGGGGGGACCGGGCTAAAACGAACTACAGGAGCTTGACGAGTTGGACCGAAAGATGCGAGTCCTATTCTTGTGCACGGGCAACTCGTGCCGAAGCCAGATGGCGGAGGGATGGGCACGGCACTTGAAGGAGGGCGAGCTGGAGCCCTACTCTGCCGGAATTGAATCGCACGGCCTAAATCCCAAGGCGGTTCAGGTCATGGCGGAAGCGGGGGTCGATATTTCTGGGCACCGCTCACGACGCGTCGAGAAACTGGGCGGCCTCGAATTCGACTGCGTGGTGACGGTCTGTGGTCATGCCGACGAACACTGTCCCGCGTTCCCGGGAAAGACGCGCGTGGTCCATGTGGGTTTCGACGACCCGCCGAAACTCGCGGCGAAGGCCGCTTCGGATAAGGAGGCCCTGTCCCATTACCGTAGAGTGCGCGACGAGATTCGGGAGTTTGTCTCAAGAATCCCCGGTTCGCTGGACGGTTTCCCTTCGCGCTCTTCGGCAGAGAGATAGAAACGCCGCCTTCCCACACTTCCCAAGGGAATCGGCTACCGGGGAAATCCTTCCGAACGTTTAACCCGCTGCATTTGCTGGACGTGGATGTCGGCGTGGAGAATGTTGAAGGCTGCCCATTGCGTGCAATCGAATTCACCGAAGAAGGGATGGTAATACGTGACGTCTGTGTTCGCGCCCCCGCTAAGCTGTTTGCCCGCCATGGCGGAGGCGTCAAAAGCCTCGAGCGCGCGCGAACGACGTCGAAATCGCCGGGGTCGTCATCGAGTTGACCGACTTTGCGATCTTCGCCTCCGGGCAGGGCCGCCTCTTCGAGCCGCGCCTCTCGTCCCGCTGATGATTCGACCATATGGGCCACCTCTATTGGACAATGATGAAGAAAAGAACTCTCTCACGGTGAAACCGAAGACATTCTAGATCATTCCCAGCCGGGGGGATACCTTCAAACCTTTTTTGCGCCCACCACCCGCCCCACGCCTTGAAAACCTGGGCCTCGGCGCGTATAGTGCAAACACTTTAACCGCAACCAGATACAATAGTTATCCATGGATATCGGCCCTCTACATCTCGACAGGCCACTCGCGCTCGCGCCTATGGAGGATGTCTCGGATATCCCCTTCCGCGCCATCTGCAAAGAGCGGGGCGCGGACCTTGTCTATACGGAATTCGCCAACTGCGAGGCCCTGATCCGCAAGGTCAAACCCTCCGTTGCCAAGATCGAGGTAACCGCTGCGGAACGCCCCGTCGCCATTCAACTGTATGGAAGCAACGGCGAATCGCTGGAACGGGCGGCGGCCATCTCCGAGGAGCAGGGCCCCGACTTCATCGATATCAATTGCGGCTGCTGGGTGAAGAAGGTGGCGAATCGTGGCGACGGCGCGGGACTCCTGCGCGACTTGAAGCGCTTCGAGTCGGTCGTGCAGTCGGTCACCCGCGGGACCTCGCTTCCTGTTACCGTCAAGACGCGCCTGGGCTGGGACGCGGACGACATTGTTATCCTCGATGTGGCCCGGATGCTCGAGACGAACGGGGTTCAGGCGCTCACGGTTCATTGCCGGACGCGTGAGCAGGGATATACAGGCGAAGCCGACTGGAGTTGGCTGCCGCGCATCAAGGAGGTGTCGAGCATCCCCCTGATCGCGAATGGCGATATCGTGACTCCGCAAGACGTGAAAACCGTGCTCGATTTGGGATGCGACGGCGCGATGATCGGGCGCGGGGCGATCGCGAACCCCTGGATCTTCGAAGAGGCGAAGCATTATCTTGAAACGGGCGAAACGTTGCCGGCGCGCGGCGTCGAGGAACGCATCGACCTCTGTATACATCATCTGAAGGGCCATGTGAAATCGCGCGGCGAATGCCGTGGCGTCACCAGTTTCCGCAAGTTCTACGCCCACTACCTACGCGGCATGCGCAACTCGTCTGCCGTGCGAATCGGGCTCATGACCTTCACGGAAGTCGCACCTATCGAGGAACGGCTGCGGGAGTACGCCGCGTCACAATCCGTCTTCACACCGGGCTAGGAGGACTCAAATGAAAACGCAGACGACTCGGCGGCGCAGCCGGTTCATCTCCGAGCCTATCGTTCCTCCCGCGCTCAACGCTCCCTTCGCGGGGGAGGCCGCGAAGGCCGCACCCACCGCGCCCCCAAGGTGGGAGATGCGGCGCCCGGTTTCCCGTTGCCGAAACAAGATCTTGCTGGATTTCCCGAGGGTGTGTCGTCGTTGAGCGAGCTTCGGGGCAAGTCCGTCGCGCTACAGTTCTTCCTGAAGGCCTTTTCGTCTGCCTGCACGCTTCAACTGAGCGAGTACCAGGACGAGTATAAAGTGTTCGTGGATTCGGACACGGTGATCATCGCTGTCAGCGGGGATGCGCAAGAGGAAAACGACCGTTTTCGCGAACGCTACCGGCTGCCCTTCCCGGTCATAGGACATAGGCGACCCCGATCACGAAATCATCCATGCTTACGGAGTTCCACTGCGGCGTTACCTTGGCAACGTCTACGCCCAGCGAAGTGTTGTCCTCGTCGACGAAGAAGAGATCGCCCGATTCGTCCAAAGGCAGTATAGCGTCGGCAAGGACAAGAGTGCGCTGTGCGAAAAGGTGCGTGGGCAGAACGCCGCGGAGAAATAGCCCGTATCTTCAGAGCGGGCGCTACTCTTCCATTCGCGTCTTGATGATGGAATCCTTGTACTGATCCCCGAAGCCCGCTGGGTCGGGCAGCCCTCCGGAGAAAATGGCGACGCCACGTTCGGCCCGCAAGCGCTCCATCATTTTTCGACTGAGAATGGCTGTGGCCATCTCGTCGCGCGCTTCTTCAAGCGATTTCCCCCGTCCGTCTTCGCGCTCGAGAACCTTCAAGACCAGATAAACGCCTGGCATGCGAACAGACTGCCCGCTCTTGGCGACGGTGTACGGAGGAAGGTAAATGGGGCCAAGAACACTGCCAACATCCGAACCCGTCACCGTCTCCCAAAAGCCTCTGAATTTCTTTATGGCCGGATCGTTTTCAAAGTCCGCCTCGAAAACGGAGGCCGCGTCGCCCTCTTCGTATTCGTCGAAAATGTCGTCAAACGCCTCGCCCGCCTCTGTTCGTTGCCACACGCGGTTCGCCTGGCCGCTCGCGCCATCGACGGTGACAGGGAATCGAATCGCCTTGAAAGTAATGGTCTCAAAGTGGCGCATCTCGCCCCCGCGCATGTCGTGCTCGAGTCGAAGTTCCGCCGGTGTGATTGTCAGCGCTCCTTGGCTGTGCGCTTCGTTGCGCACAAAGGCCAAAGCCGGTCCGCGCAGCAGGATGTTCGCTTCCTCCTCGATAGCCAATTCGATTGCGTACATCAACGCTTCCAGGTCGCCGGGCCGGAAATTCATGTTCTGCTCCATCAATTCCCGGTTAACATCCGGCTGCAACATCTCCCGATACTGGGGATTCCTCGATATATAGCGGGACTTGGCGAGTTCCATATTCAGGTGAATCTTTCCTCCCTCCAACAGCTGCTCCGCGAGATCGTCCTTGATTGTGTCGTCAATATGCTTATCCAGCGCGCGACGCAGATCGCCTTTGTTTTGGATCAGGGGCCGTTGTTCGTCCGTCATGTTGCGGATTGTCCTCATCAGGTCGCCGGCCCGAATAACCTTTCCGTCCATCTCCGCCACCTTGCGCATCCCGGGGTCGGTGATGAACCCGCACCCCGAAAGAAAGAACGCGGACAACAAAAGCTGAAGACTCGTCCTCAAAAGAATCCGAATCGCGCGATGGTCCGAGATTGCCGCGCTGTGATTGGCCATGAAATCTGAACTCCTGGAATTAGAGTTACACGATAGCGTCCGAGAACTTCCGAACACGCCATTATCCTACCACGGACCCGCGTTCGATCGGCAGCCTCTGGAGGGATGGCTAGGCGCGTCTCGCATGCATTTCCGCGGAGGAGCGTGGAAACGAGAGCCCAAGTGAGTGCGCCCTGCCGGCCGCGTAAAAGAAGAGGGGCGACCAGTGGCCACCCCTGTGAAGGCTTTCGTCGATGGATGAGGATGCGCGAGATTCAGATCACGGCGATTGTGTCCAGATCGTTCCAGATATTCTCCATCTCTGTTGGTTCGACGCCGAAGACCATGCCCATGGGAGGCAGTTCTTCGGTGCGGACGTACGACGGGAAATCGCCGTGCATCGTGCTGAACTCGGCACCTTTGTTGAATTCGATTTCATCCCGCAGACAGCCGCGCCCGATATTGATGACGTCGTCCTCGGTGATATCGAGGCCGTGGCAGGCGTTGATAAGATCCTTGCAGAATGTCACCGTGATGGGGGTCTTACCCGCGATCGCGAACTGGCATAGGCCAATCGAATCGAGCGTGGCATTTGTTATCTGTTCTTTGAGAGACGCTTCCACCGCGCCCTCGTTCTCCATGGCGTATTTCAGGCCGGCCGTATGGTCGGCGCCCATGGGGCTGGTGTGGTAAGTGACGCCCGTAGGCTTGCCGACGCGGGGATCGTGCGCCGGGATGGCTTGGCCGCGGAATGCCGGCACCCGGGTCACGCCCAGCTTCAACGCGGTATTGACGACCCCGTCGGCGATCATCGCGCCGAGGTCCGTCCCCTCTTCGATTTCCTTCAAGAGCCCTTCCACCGCGGCCGCATCGCCCATGGCGAATTTCCCAGCGCTCGCGGCCACGCCAAGCGCGCTGCCGACCTCAATGGTATCGATTCCGATGTCATCGCACAAATGGTCGAAGAGGGATACGGCGTCCGGGTCGGCGACCCCGAGGTTGGTTCCCATGAGGGCGAGGGTTTCGTATTCGAGAGCCGAGGTGAGATGATTGCCTTCGGCATCGTTGTAGATCAACGAGCATTTCACCATACAGCCCTGCATGCACGCATCCATCTTATGGCCGCGGCCCTCTTCATCTTTCATGATGTTTTCGCCGAATAGATTCTCCATGCCCTCGGGAGGCTGTCCGCTGTAGTTCTGCATCGGGGTGCTGCTCATGCGGCTAAGAACTCCTAGAACTCCCGCGGTGCCCGTGGCGGCAAACGTCTTGAACGACTTGTTAGCGTGAAGCGAGTCAGGCCACGCCTTTACGGCATCGCGGTAGATGTCTTTCTGAGCAGGCGCGACATTTTTCGTTCCCTCGTCATCGACGACAATCGCTTTGAGGCCCTTGGCGCCCATAACCGCGCCGAGGCCACCGCGCGCTGCGTGACGCGTGGGAAGGCCGTCCTTATCGGTCAAGGCGATGCTCGCCGCCTTCTGCTTGCGCTCGCCAGCCACGCCGATGCTGATGATAGCTACTTTCTTACCGTGTTTCGCTTGCAGCGCTTCCGCTAATTTGTAGTTTCCCATCCCGCTATATTCTTCGGCTTCTTCGAAGGCCACTCCATCTCTCGAAACCTTCGCGACGTACAGCTTACCGTCCGAAGGGGCGCCTTGCACCACGATCGCGCGCACCCCGAGCTTGTCGATCTTTTGCCCGGCCGCGCCGCCGACGTTCGCCTCTTTGATTCCCATGGTCAGCGGGCTTTTCCCGCCCATGGACATGCGTCCAAACGAAGGCGCCATCGTGCCGGCCAGCGGCCCATTCGCAAGAATGAGTCGGGCGCCGGGCCCGAGGGGATCGGTACTCGGGGGCACTTCCTTGGCCAAAATCTTCGCGGACAGGCCGCGTCCGCCAATGATCTTCCACTCATCGGGAAGATCCTCAAGACTCGATGTCAACGCACTCATATCAATCCGCAACAGTTTCATGAACTTCTCCTCTATTTTATCGAGCCCCACCTTGAGGGGCCGGAGTTCCGACCAAATGAGTGTCAAACGGAGCCAACGCCCTAGTATGATGCCAGAAGGTCGATCGGGTATGCATCCTCACGCGCCGCGGACGGCACGGCGTGGATTCAAGCTCTAAGTGCAACACGGTGTTCTTCTCGTTGTTTTAGAGAGACTTCGTATGGTGTTTGGTATCCGAGTATTTTTCTTGGCCGGTTGTTTAGGTCCTCCTCTATTTGACGTATCTGCTGGTCGGTCAGGCCTCGGAAGGGTGTGCCTTTGGGCAGGTAGCGGCGAATGGAACTACACTGTACATCTGAAAGCCTAGTTGGCCCCAACCCATTTGATCGACTTGTTTTGCCACAACCCCTTAGTATATGAATCCGGGTGGCCGATTCCGCGCAATGGAGGAGTCCCGCGCACACCAAATTGCGCTGAACTATAGCCCCTGTCTGCGGGCCGTTTCCAAGTTCTCTCTTCCGCACCTCGGCATTGGGACGAGTGGAGCGACTCTAGCCCGAACATCACACCGCTTTTCTACTGCAACGGCGTGTAAGGTCGCTCTGACGAGACTTTCGGCCTAGCGGCGACCTCGAAGGCGAGTGTGCTCGAGGCCATAGAGGCGCCGCTACGAATCGCGTGACAACCCGGCCGTACAAAGACCTTGGCAACAACGAGTATACAAGAGCCGTGAGCAGATTCTTCCCCTCCCTTCCTGAAGAACACGCTTGTGTATTTCCCCTAAACAAGGGAAGGGAATTGACCGCGTGTTTCGGCCCAAGTGTCCGAGCGGTGTTGATCGCTCCACACAGCCCATGGCAGAATCCATGTTACGGGGGACTGAAGGGCAGCTTCCGCCGAAACAACAGAAAGGGAAGTCATGCCGACAACGGAAGATACTTTGTATGACGTTCGCAACGGTGGCGCCTGGATTACGCTCAACCGGCCAGAGAAGCGCAACGCCCTATCGCCCACGCTGATTGCCGAAACGTACGAACACATTCTCGCTGCTAATGAGGATGACGACGTGCGGTGTGTCGTGATTACGGGCGCCCCGCCCGCGTTCTGCGCGGGCGCCGATCTAAAGGCCAAGCGCGGTCAGGGAGGAACTGGACCCAACATTCCGTATCCTCAGCTTCTTACACAGATTCAGGATAACCCGAAGCCCGTAATAGCGGCGGTTAACGGCGCTGCCTATGCCGGCGGGCTGGGCATGGTGGGCGCGGTAGACATTTCGGTGGCCGTGGACGATGTTAATTTCAGCTTTAGCGAAGTTCGTATCGGCGTCATTCCGGCGGTGATCTCCGTCGTTTGCCTTCCGAAGTTGGGGAAGCATCACGGCATGAAACTATTCCTAACCGGCGAGAAATTTTCCGCTGCGCAAGCGGTCGACATGGGCTTCCTGCACCGTGCCGTACCGCGCAATCAGCTTGAGGCCGCCGTACAGGAGGAGATCGATATGATCTGCCTCGGCGGACCCAATGCCGTCACGGAAGCGAAGAAGCTGGTGCGCCGGGTGCCGCTTCTGTCGCGCGAAGATGGTTTCGCCGAGACCGCGCCGTGGAGCGCGAAGCATTTTGCCTCGGATGAAGGCAAGGAAGGCATGCTCGCGTTCCGGGAGAAGCGCAAACCGAGTTGGGTTAAGGAATGAGCCTCGGGCAAAACGGGGACCAGCCCTCAGCCGACATTTCCCATATGGGCGCCCGTGACCACCACGGGCACGTTATTGAGCAT